>JAKSCD010000507.1 GCA_022360775.1 Sneathiellales bacterium
CCTTTAATATCGGACTTGTTTTCCAGGAATTCGAGATCCATAAACAGAACCTCCTGCATGCCCGTTGTGTTGATGAAATTGACAATATCTGCTTCTGTTACGGTCCGGCCGATGGTCTTGAACTGTTTGCCAAGTGGCAGATCCTCATAAAAGAAGCCTAATCCTACTGTTTCCATTACTCCCCCTTAGTCGGCCAGCGCCAACTTACCAATAATATTACGCTGGATTTGGTTGGTTCCTTCAACAATTTTCAGGACCTTCGCATCCCGGAAGTACCGGCCAATTGGATATTCGGAAGAGATGCCTGCAGCGCCAAAAAGCTGCACCGCATTTTCCGCAACCGTCATTGCGGTATCTGTTGCAAAAAGCTTCGACATCGCTGCCATTCCCGCAAGCTCATTCCCGCGAATACCGGCATTCACCATTGCTGCCGCCTTATAAACCATCAGGCGGGAGGCTTCTGTCTGTGTTTCCATATCCGCAATCATCCAGCGAACGCCCTGAAAGTCAGAAACCTGCTGCCCAAAAGCGCGACGTTCCTTGATAAATTCTTTGGTATGGTCAATTGCGCCTTGCGCCAGACCAACTGCGCGCGCGCCAATGTAAGGCCGGGATTTGTTAAAGGCTTCCATGACAATCTTGAAACCTTTTCCTTCCGGACCAAGGCGCTGGCTATCGGGAACGAAAACATCTTCAAGGAACAGGGAATTTGACGGCACACCCCGTGCCCCCATTTTATCTTCTTTCTCACCAATCGTGAAACCCGGTGTATCCCGATCAATTATGAACATGTTAATTGCACCGGTTCCAGCCCCATCACCGACTTTCGCCGCGACAAGCACAAAGTCCGAAACAGCGGCATTGGTGCACCAGATTTTTGCACCATTAATCACATAACCGCCATCCTTGGGGACAGCGCGGGTTTTAATACCGGCAACATCAGATCCGCTTTGTGGTTCCGTTGTCGAGAAGGCACCCCTGAGATCGCCGCTTGCAAGACCAGGAAGGTATTTCTCTTTCTGCTCCTTTGAACCACCAGCAAGGATCGCCCCAAAAGGCAGCCACTGTACAAGTAACAGATAGGCTGTGTTATAGCAGACCCTGCCCAATTCCTCGATCGCCACACAGCAGGAAACAGAATCTTCCGTTCCTCCATATTCTTCCGGAAAAGGAAGCGTAAACAATCCCAGACTTTTCAGCAGATCAAACATATCCTGGGGATATTCGGCGGTTTTGTCGATATCGTTAGCCCGGCTGGCGACTTTTTCGCGTGCAACCCGGCGAACCAACTCCTGTACCTGACGTTGGTCTTCGGTCAATTCAAAATTCATTATGCCCGTTCTTTTTTAAAACTGTTCTTTGGCGTTTATGGTCTTCAGACCTCTCTCATTACAATGAGAGAAAAGCAGGTTTGATGCAATGCCTCGCCCTGCTTTATTGTTGTTGTTTTTTCAGGAGTATGACAAAGGATATTCATTTCATCCAATATATTATTGATTGAATTTTGATATATTTTTTATATTGATAAAAAAATGACTGATATTCGACAAATCAAGCAATTTATCGCTGTGGCCGAAGAGATGAATTTTCGCCAGGCTGCAGAGAGACTTCATATGACGCAGCCGCCGTTGAGTCTTGCGATAAAAAAACTCGAAGAAAATCTGGGTATCGTCCTGTTTGATCGAAGCAACAAGGCGGTAACCCTTACCCCTGCCGGTGAAGTTTTCCTGACGGGTGCCTACGAAATGATTGAAAAGCTGGAGCAGCTTACCAGCGACACCCAAAGGGCGGCACAGGGGTTATCGGGGCGTCTGACCCTCGGATTTGTTGGTTCCGCCATTTATGATGCCTTGCCGGAAACCGTCCGGCTGTTCCATTCACGCTTTCCCCATGTTGAACTGGCACTTGAGGAGTTAAGTACGATTGATCAGTTAAACGCTATTTCCAAAGGTCAGATAGATGCAGGACTTCTTCGCCCGCCGGTGACAGGACGGGGACTTTTTCATCTCACCCCTATTCGGCAGGAAAAACTAATTACCGTCATGCCTGCCCATCATCCCCTGGCGGACGCTGACCATATTCGGCTTTCACAACTTGCAGAAGACGGGTTTATTCTCTTTCCGCTTGAGACTTCACCCAACCTTCATGCGCTGGTTCTCCATGCATGCCATGAGGCGGGCTTTACACCCAGAGTCAGCCAGACCGCATCACAAATTCAAACCCAGATCAGTCTTGTATCCGCAGGACTAGGGGTCGCACTGGTTCCTGAATGCGCCCGGCGCACAGTTCATAAAGGCGTGGTCTATAAAAAAATCACCGGTTCAGACAAGCATATTAACACACAAATGGCTGTTGCCTGCCGGCAGGAACGAAAGGGTCGTCTGCTGAATGCTTTTATCGGGATTTGCAGTGAGGTGGGGAATGCTTCCCCTGTCTAGCCCTCACTTTGAATTGAGTTCTGATCTCCTTTGCCGTACCCTCAAAAAAAAGGAACGGATATGACAAAAATAAAGACCGGTTCCATTCAGGCAGGCGAAAACGAGATCAGATTTCTGGAATGTGGCGAGGGAAAACCCTTTCTGTTTGCCCATGGATTTCCGGATCATCCCGGCAGCTTCGAACATCAGATGGTTTATTTCGGCTCCAGAGGTTATCGGGTAATAGCCCCTTACATGAGGGGATATGGCCCCAAATTGTCTGAGGAAAACCCCACTTTTGGTGCCTATGATACTGGATCTGATCTTCTCAAACTGATGGATGCACTGGAGATCAGCAAGGCGATCCTTTTGGGTCATGACTGGGGAGCAAGTGCGGCTTACGCCGCAAGCTTCCTTGCACCTGAAAGAATAGAAGCACTGATAACAGCCTCTGTGCCCTACGGAACGCCCTTTATGCAATCGCTGATCGCAGATGGAGATCAGCAACGCAGGTCCTGGTATATGTTTTTCTTTCTCGCACCTTTTGCAGAAGCCGCTGTTTCAGCCAATAATTTCGCCTTTGTTGAGCGTCTCTGGAAAGAATGGTCACCAGGCCTGACTGTACCGACAGCCCATATGAAAACCCTCAAAGATATCTTTTCGGACCCAGGAAACCTGACGGCAGCTCTCTCCTATTATCGGGATACCTTTTCAGGCAAGGTGCGGGCCGGTCGTAACGATCCTGCTTTTAAGGATTTCGGACGGGCAGGAATTAAAGTTCCAACGCTTTACCTGCACGGAAAACAGGATGGATGCATTTCTCCTTCCCTGGCGACAGATATGGAAGACTATTTTGAAAACGGTCTTGTCACCGAAATCATCGATCAGGCCGGGCATTTTCTGCAACTGGAACAACCGGATCTTGTGAACAGGACCATTGAAGATTTCCTCAATAAATAAGAAAAAACAAGGAATGAAAAATGAATATAGACGCTCTTGAACATGTTGAAACAAATGTTCAAAACCGGATCGCAAGAATTGTCATGAACGATCCGGCAACCCTGAACGCCCTTACTGTTGATATGATGAAGGAAGTAAACTTCCTTCTTGATCTCTATGAAAATGACACGGAAGTTCGGGTTATTGTCTTGCAGGGAAAAGGACGGGCGTTCAGCGCGGGTGCTAAAAGGGAATTCCTTGAAGATCTTCCTTCCATGAGCAAGGACGATATACAAAATATCATTTACAAGCATTTTGCAGGCGGGGCGAAGAAAATCCGCAATTACAGCAAACCGACCGTTGCCGCGATGCGCGGTGCAGCAACCGGCGCAGGGTTGGAAATAGCTTTGAATTGCGACTTCAGGATTTGCACAAATGACGCCCTGCTTGTTGAAACCTGGATCCATCTGGGCTTGATGGATCCACTAGGGGGCATGGCTTTGCTGCCACGGCTTGTTGGACTAACAAAAGCCAATGAAATGTTGCTTCTGGGCGAACGGGTTTCAGGGGAGGAGGCCGAACGGATTGGTCTGGTCAACCGCGCGGTTGATGAAGAGGAATTTGAAGAAACTGTTGATGCATTTACTGCCCGACTTGCCGATGCTGCCCCGCTTGCCATCGCGGCCATGAAGGACGGTATTCGTCGGGGTTTTGAACAAAGCCCGGATCAAATGGCTGATCAGAATATTGAAGCCCAGGCGACACTCGTGGGCACCGAGGATTTCAAGGAAGGGGTTGCCGCCCTTTTTGGCAAGCGCAAGGCTCATTTTAAAGGGCAGTGACTAGACGGTTTTTACGCGAGGAACCCTTCTCAGATCTTTAAGATTGAAGGGCTCTTCGTAAATATCTTCCATTTTAGCGCCCGAAGCAAAGGCGCGAATTTTTGATCTCGCCACCATATCCGGATCGCCCGTTACAAAAATTCGCCAGTTTTCTAGATCCCTGAAATCGCGAAACGCAACCTCATCTGCAGCACCCTGCCGGGCTCTATCGAGAAGGTCCATTATAGTAAGGCATGGAAAATAGAAAAAAGACGGAAAATCCTTCTCCATTTTGCAAAGCGCGTCATGCAGATAAAGGTCTCTATAGCGAGTTGCACCATGATAAAGAGCAATTTTTCCCTGATGCCCCATTTCCAGCGCTGCCTTCGCAATACTGATCAAGGGAGCCAGACCGATATCATTGCCAATTAAAAGAAGGTTCTGGTCCTGTTTCTCGGGAATGTAATAGCAACCGCCATAAGGACCATGAAATTCTATTCTGCTTCCTTCGTGACATTTATCAAAAATCCAGCTGCTCAACTCCCCTCCGTCAAATCTTTGAATGTGCAATTCAAGAAGATTTTGTGTATTGGGAACATTTGCAATTGCGTAGCTGCGCATCACACCATTGCAGCAGCGTAAATTGATAAATTGCCCTGGTAAAAATCCGATATCCTGCTCGCATCGCAAAATGAAACGACAGACGTCCTCACTCAAATAGGATTTTTCCTCTACAATTGCTGAGCGAATGAGAGAGGGTTCTTCAGGAATACCGACTTTCAGGTCCTGGATCAAAGGACATTGGCAGGAAAGGAAGTATCCCTTTTCTTTGAGAGTATATCGCAGACCCGACTGAGCACCGTCCGGTATCTTTCCTTGCTTGCAATGAAGCAGGCAAATCCGGCAATTTCCTTTTTTACAGGAGTAATGAACAGTCTCGCCTGCTTCCAGAAGAATATCCAGAACTGTATCTGAAGCGTCCCCGCTATAGGTATGGCCTTCGAAATTGAGAATAGGCATTTGCACCCCTCGGCATGGTTCTCTGATTGCAAAACTGACAGGTCGAGATCACACTCAACCAAAGCTGAAATCTAGAAATACACTTACCTGCCCAAGGGCGTCAGATCGGTCTGGAACAACCGGTTAGACTTGAAGGTTTTCACTGTACATATTTATATTAGTAAAACAATAAATAAATACTCGCCTCACAAATTCGTGAACAAGTTGTTTACAGCAATCATCTATACGGCTGCTGCAAGGGTACTGGCCTGGTTAATGGCGCGCTTCGCATCCAGTTCCGCAGCTTCATAAGCCCCTCCTACAAGGGTGGCTTTCACACCCTGTTCGAGCAGCTGATCATATAAACCGCGTTTGGAAAGCTGTCCGGCGCAGACAATAACAGTATCCACCTCCAGCAGTTGGCGTTCCTGACCGACCATTAGATGCAGGCCCTGATCATCAATTTTCAGGTACTCACATCCATTGATCATTTTAACGCCGCGTTTACCCAGCGTCAGCCGATGTGTCCATCCGGTTGTCTTGCCAAGCCCGCGTCCCACTGGTGTGGTTTTGCGTTGCAGCAGATAAACATCCCGATCCGCAACTTCCACTTCTGGTTCAATGCCGGTTACACCACCTCTCGGATGGTTCTTGAAATCAATTCCCCATTCCCGCGCAAAAACATCAATATCCTGAGACGCCGAAGGGCCGGCATGGGTGATCAATTCAGCGACATCAAAGCCGATACCGCCCGCCCCCATAATGGCGACCTTTTTTCCAACATCGACATGACCGCGAATAACATCGATATAACCGACAACTTTCTTGTGGTCTATGCCCTCAATATCAGGAGTTCGAGGCTCGATCCCGGTAGCGACAATAACCTCGTCAAATCCTTCTTTCTTCATCAGTTCAGGTGTGACCAATGTTGATAAGCGTGTGGTAATGCCATGGATTTCCAGCATACGCTTGAAATAGCGGATGGTTTCATGGAATTCCTCCTTACCGGGGATTTGCTTGGCCAGATTAAATTGCCCGCCTATTTCTGAAGCGGCATCAAAAAGGGTCACATCATGCCCCCTTTTCGCTGCTATTTCAGCATAAGCCAGACCGGCTGGTCCCGCCCCCACTACAGCGATTTTTTTAGCAGCTTTCGCGGGAAGATAATTCAGTTCCGTTTCATGACAGGCGCGCGGGTTCACAAGGCAGCTCGCTTCCTGACCTGTATATAAATGATCAAGACAGGCCTGATTACAGGCGATGCAGGTGTTAATTTCATCCTCGCGGCCTTCTAGGGCCTTTTTCACCAGATCCGCATCTGCAAGCATGGGGCGTGCCATGGAAACCAGATCTGCATCCCCTCTTTTCAATACTTCCTCTGCTACATCCGGCATATTGATCCGGTTGCTTGTAATGGTTGGAATTGAAAGTTCTTTACGAAGGCGGCCGGTGACCTGTGCAAAGGCGGCACGCGGGACCATGGTGGCGATTGTTGGAACAGCAGCTTCATGCCAGGTAAAATGCGTACTGATAATGCTGGCACCGACTTCTTCTATCGCCTTTGCCAGTGTGACAACCTCTTCCCAGGACATACCGCCTTGAAGCATATCCATTCCGGCGATACGGAAAATCACGATAAAATCGGGCCCGACAGCCTCCCTGATCCGTCTCACGGTTTCAACGGGAAAACGCATACGGTTCTCAAAGGAACCTCCCCATCCATCCTCACGGCGATTTGTTTTTTCAACCAGAAATGTGCTTAAAAGATAACCGGCAGATCCAATGATCTCCACCCCGTCATATCCTGCCTCTTTTGCTTTCAGCGCACAGTTCTCAAAATCCCGAAGCTGTTTTTCAATACCATCCTCATCCA
>JAKSCD010000402.1 GCA_022360775.1 Sneathiellales bacterium
ACTCCCGCAGCCTACCTAAAAAATATCCCTGTATTCCGAACTACGTCTACCCCCCAAAACCTCCCAAACCCCACCACAATCGATTAAAATTTTAAGGATTTGTAAACTTTTTCTTCACTGTGCAATCCTAGGCTTGATCTGTCCTTCTTATGTATGGGTGATGAAATGGATCCACAAACTCTTGTTACGCTTCTCGATGATCATGAAAAATGGCTGGATGATAACAACAAGGGCGCACGGGCGGATCTGACTTTTCTGGAGTTAAGCGGCTTCAGCTTTACCGATACCAATTTGCGGGCGGCGAAGCTTGTGGGCGCGGATATGGAAGGCTGCGATCTTAATAACGCCAATATGCAGGAGCTGGACGGGTTCGGCGCTTCCTTCATTCGGGCGGATCTCACTAATAGTGATCTTTCCAAATCGGATTTGCGGGGGACGAATTTTTACCGGGCGCTGCTGCATGGGACCAAGCTGGTGAATTCCGATCTTCGCCGCGGTGTGCTGATGAATAATACCGGCAAGACCGTGAAGGTGATCAGTTCCGATTTCAGCCAGGCGGAGCTTGATAACGCCGATATGCAAAATGTTAATCTGACCGGCGGGTGTCTCTCGGGGGCGTCGCTGGTGAATGCGGATTGTCGCGGGGCCCTGCTGGGGGGCTGCGATTTTGAAGGCGCCAATCTCGCCGGTGTCAATTTTGAAAATGCCAATATGAAGGGCAGTCAGCTTGTCGGCGCCAATCTGGCCGGGGCCAATCTTCAAGGGGTTGATTTGCGCGATGCCAATTTGAAGCAGTGTAATTTTTCCGGCGCGGATATGTCGGGAAGTTATCTCGTGGGCGCTAATCTCGACGGGGCAACAGGCATCAGTGCCCCCGTTACAGAAGAAACACCGGAGCAGATTAAAATCCGTATCCATAAGGAACTTCCCTCCACGCTGGAGGCGCATAAGCTCTGGGTGATGAGTAACGGGGCCGAGGGGACACGTTGTTCCTTTCAGAATGCGGATCTTCGCGATATGGATTTTTCGAACTGCATTCTGGACGGGGCGAACCTTCGGGGCGCGGATCTCAGCCGCGCAAACCTGAAAGGCACGCGGCTTGTGATGGCGGATCTTTCCGGTGCGACTTTTTTCAAGGCCAATATGACCGGCGCGCGGCTGGACGGTGCCAATTTACGCGGGGCAACCCTGGTCATGGCCAATTTGAGCCAGTCCAGTCTGGAGCCCTTGCAGCTTATGGACAAGAACGGCAAACCGTCCGGGCGTGCCTGGGCCGTTAAGCTTTCAACGGCCATCCTGGATGGGGTCCGGCTGGTCAGCGCCAAATGCACCGGGGCCAATCTGGTGGGGGCCAGCCTTCTGGGGGCAGATCTGGAAAATGCCGACTTTTCCAATGCCCGCATGGCGGATGCCAAACTGACCGGCGCAATCCTGACCTCGACCATCTTGCCCGAAGAAGAAGTGATCGATTATTTCAGTGAAGATAATGTCACCCAGATGATCCGGTAATCAGCGGATTAAAACAGGCGATGCTTCCAGCGAGCTTTTTTTAAGACATCAGCGCTGCCAACGGGGGCGAGGGGCTTAAAACCGGCCTTCGCGTGATCAGGGACCGTCTGGCTTCTTCTGTTTTTCCAAGCTTTAGCAACAAATTGGCATAAGTGAGCTCGAGCAGGTCGCGCTGCGCCCGGCTGCCGCCAAGGGGTTCGGTTTGCGCCATGACCGGGGCCAGATGTTCAAGGGCGGTTTGCCAGTCTTCACCGGCGATGGCTTTCCAGCTTTTGGCGACCGGACGGACAAGGTCTGCGGCAAATCCCTTTGATGCTTCCAGAAGACGGGCGAGTTTTTCACCGTCTCCCGCCATGGCATAGGCGAGGGCGG
>JAKSCD010000509.1 GCA_022360775.1 Sneathiellales bacterium
TCCGGGTCTGCATGCAGGGAAATTGTGAGGACGTCATTTCGTTTGTAAAAAATGCCCTGTGTGCCATTTCCATGATGCACATCCACATCCAGCACGACTGGTTTCAGGCCCTTGGCTCTTAAGTAATCCGCTGCAATGGCTGAATTGTTGAGAAAACAGAAGCCACCCGCCATATCCGCAAACGCATGATGTCCGGGAGGTCGAGACAAGGAGTAGGCAGATTTTTCGCCGTCAATGACAAGGTCAGCTCCTGTCAAAGCGGACTGCGCAGACCAATATGCTGCTTCCCAGGTACCTTCAGCAATAGGGCATGCGGTGTCAGCCTGGTGATATCCAGCCTGACCAACAGCGGATTTGGGGTAATTTGCCCCTCGGTTGTCAGGGTGGATGTTTGGGATCACCTCGTCAGAAGATCCTTCAATCCGCTTCCACCGCGTGTAGATATTCTCCAGAAATGTCAGATATTCAGGCGTATGGACTGCCGCGATGGGGGTACTTCCATGATCCTCCGGTTCCAGGAATTCAGCACCGGCGCGCAGGGCACCTTCTTTCAGAATACGAATTCGCTCTGGTTGCTCCGGATTACGAAGTGACTGGCCGTTTGCCATAAAGTTCTGCGGATCATGTTTCCATTGTCGTTCGTCAAATACCGCTTTCATGATTTCCCTCGGATGATGTCAAAACCACTTTCCGTCCTTCGGATGTGTATGTCAGTCATTAGAACCTCGTGTTTTCAGCGCCCTTAAGAGACAACATGTTTCGGGCTTCTGCGGGAGAGGCGACCTCGCGACCCAGCTCTTCAACAATTTTCCTGATTTTGGCGACTTGCTCGGCGTTGGACCGGGCCAGTTTTCCTTTGTCGATATAGAGGTTATCTTCCAATCCAACACGGACATGGCCGCCCATTGTAGCTGCCATGGTCGCAAGCGGGATTTGGTGACGACCTGCTGCGAGGACAGAGAACTCGTAATCACCCCCAAACAATTTGTCTGAGATGCGTTTCATATGGATCAGGTTTTCCGGATCAGCCCCAATACCGCCTAATACGCCAAAGACATATTGGATAAATAGGGGTTTTTGAACCAGTCCCCGGTCCACAAAGTGACGCA
>JAKSCD010000510.1 GCA_022360775.1 Sneathiellales bacterium
GCTCGATCCGCGCTGTCGATGAACAGGACGAGAAGGATTATCAGACCATCTTTGCTAAAGATGAAGGGGCGGTTGCTGCGCCGACAGCAGGCCTTCATTTCACGGAAGAGCTTCTGAAGCGGATACAGGACAAAGGGGTGCGCTGTGTCGCGACCACCTTGCATGTTGGTGCCGGAACTTTTCTTCCGGTGAAAGTTGATGATACTGATGATCATAAAATGCATGCGGAATTCGGGATTATCTCAAGCGAAACTGCTGATGTCATTAATAGATGTCGGGACAACGGGGGACGGGTTATCTCGGTCGGGACAACCTCATTGCGCCTGCTTGAAAGTGCTGCTGATGAGGCGGGCGTCATTCACCCTTTCAAAGGGGAGACCGATATATTTATTACGCCGGGCTACAGGTTTAAGGCGGTTGACGTGTTGATGACAAATTTCCATCTTCCCAAATCCACACTATTTATGTTGGTATCTGCTTTTAGCGGCTTTGATACCATGAAGCGGGCTTATGGCCATGCGATCGAAAACAATTATAGATTTTACTCTTACGGGGATAGTTCCCTGCTTTTTCCAGGCTCATGACAGAACAAGATTTTTCCTTTGAAATTCACGCAAAAGATGGTGCAGCCCGGCGCGGAACAGTAAAGACCGCACATGGGGAAATTCGCACGCCTGCCTTTATGCCGGTTGGTACTGTTGGCACTGTAAAGGGAATGACGCCAGAAGCGGTTCGGGAGACAGGTGCGGATATCCTTCTTGGAAATACTTACCATCTTATGTTGCGCCCTGGATCAGAACGGGTTCGCAAACTGGGTGGGTTGCACAAATTTATGAATTGGGAAAGGCCGATCCTGACCGATTCCGGCGGCTTTCAGGTCATGTCCCTCAACGAGCTTCGTAAAATTGATGAAAATGGTGTTACCTTTAAATCCCATATTGATGGCAGGCGTTTTGAGCTGACACCAGAAAGATCAATGCAAATCCAGAATGACCTGGATGCGACGATCACCATGGCTTTCGATGAATGTACACCCTATCCGGCAACCCATGACGTGGCCGCAGAAAGCATGCGCATGTCCATGCGATGGGCAAAACGATCCCGGGATGCTTTCGAGCATCGCAAGGGATATGGCTTGTTTGGTATTGTTCAGGGGTCTGTCTTTGAAGATCTACGGCAGGAATCCATTGAAGCCCTGACAGATATCGGGTTTGAAGGATATGCTATTGGCGGACTGGCTGTCGGGGAGGGGCAGGAAGCCATGTTCAGCACCCTTGAATTTACGACGCCTAATATGCCTGTTGATAAACCTCGCTATCTGATGGGGGTAGGCAAGCCTGATGACCTTGTCGGTGGTGTAATGCGCGGTGTTGATATGTTTGACTGTGTCCTTCCGACCCGGTCAGGGCGAAATGCCCAGGCCTTTACCCGGTTTGGTACAGTGAATTTACGGAATGCCTGTCATCAGGATGACCCGCGGCCTCTTGACGAAGGGTGCTCTTGCCCTGCCTGCCGAAATTATTCTCGGGCTTACCTGCATCATCTGTTCCGTTCAAAAGAAATGCTCGGGTCCGTATTGCTGACCTGGCATAATCTTCACTATTATCAGGATCTGATGGCGGAAATGCGGGCGGCAATTGAAGTTGGCGAACTTGCGGATTACGCCCTTAAATTCCATGCCGCACAGGAGCAGGGGGATATTGAGCCTCTATAGGCAGATCTCGTGTGACCTCTGTCATTTGACGATCGTTGTTTCAGGGCTTAGACTTATCGGATTGGGGCAGTGGATTGGTTTGCAACTGCTCCTTTTCTTATTCCTGCCTTTCGCCAAACCAGATTTCGAAGATTGATATATGCCATTTAACAAGCTCCATGTGCCGGCAGATCTGCCGGCGAAAACCTGTCATGCAATTAATGATCTTCTGCATGAAAGCCTAGTCGAAACCTGCGGTGTGAACCCGGATGATTTCTTTTGCCTTGTCTCACGATATGCGCCGGATGACATGATCCTGCATCCCACATTCCTGGGAAACCGGGATACTTCAGCGACTGTCGTGATTGAAATTGCACTCCTGGGAGGCCGCAGTGATGAGCAAAAGGAGGCGCTTTACAAGAATGTTCGCAAAAGGATGGAGGAAATCGAGTTTGATCCTGATAATTCCATTATTTTCCTGCTGGAGAATAATCCGGTGGATTGGTCTTTCAGTGCAGCAGGATCTGTAAAAACGGTTTTGGGATTGTAGGCGGGTTTAAATGGCCATCCTGGTGCCGAGGATCTTATAGACATCATCAACGGGCAGGGGTTTGGAAATCAGGTAGCCCTGCCCATATTGACAATCCAGATCCCGATAGAGAGAAAGCTGCTCGCGCTCTTCAATACCCTCAGCGACAACCTCGATATTAAGGTTGTGAGCAAGACCTGCAATGGCTCTTACAATTTCCAGACTGTCTTCGTCATTGAGCATTGCATGCGTGAAAGAGCGGTCGATTTTCAGCTTGTCTATGGGAAACTGATGCAGATAATTCAAGCTGGAATAACCGGTTCCGAAATCATCCAGTACCAGTTGAAAGCCAAGATCCTTAATTTCATGAAGGATACTCTTCGCGTGAGACGTGTCTTCCATCAACACGCTTTCAGTAATTTCAAGCTGGATTTTACTGGTATCAACGTTGGTTCTCTGCGCCATTTCCCGGAAACGATTGACGATATCCGGTACTGCGAACTGCTTCGCTGAAATATTTACGCTGACGAAAATTTCAGGGCTTCCCCCTTCGGCCGCAAGTCTGTTGAATGGATCGACATGACGGCACGCTTCTTCAAACACCCAATCCCCGATCGGAACAATCGTATTTGTTGCTTCTGCCATATCAATAAAGTGAAAAGGAGATAACAATCCCCGATCAGGATGATCCCAGCGAATAAGCGCTTCAAACCCGGACGTGAAACCGCCACGAAGAGAGATGATCGGCTGAAAGTGGAGAACAAACTCCTGGTTCTTGACAGCTCTTTCCAGCTCTTCCTTTATATGAAAGTTCTGAACCAGCTCTTCGCGATTTGCCTGAATCTTGCCTTCTGCATTGTTGCTTCGGCGAGATAGAACAGGGGAGACCGGACCACCAGAGCCATAGTGACGTTCTGTCAGGCTCCGACAACGATCCATAAAGAATGTGGTAAAGAGGCTGATCATCGGATCAGCGCCAGATGCCTTATCGTTGATCTCTTCCTGTGTGACAACAAGAAGCAGGCTGTCTTCTTCAGCCGTTGCAATTGAATAGTGACAGCAATCGTCCACGATACCATATTCGCCGAACATTTTGCCCGGACCGAGGATATAGCTTCCCTGACTGGAAACTTTATCTTCGACACGAATGCTTCCTTGCTCAACAATATAGGCGCAATCTCCCATCTCTCCGTAGGAGAAAATGGTTTCGCCTTTTTTGACATCTTTTCGATACAAGTGCGTATCTCTTTAAAAATTGAAACTCTTCTGAGATATAAAGTGCCTGCCTTCTGTTACTTTTTCGTTAAGTTCGTTTTTATTGGCAAAAGGAAGGAGAAGTGAAGATTAATGTAATCGAAGCTGTCATTACCTTTAAAGGGGGGGCTTGGAAAGAGGTAACAACAGCTCCGATCAACCTTGGACAAGTGCCATAATTGCGGTTGAACGTTAACATAACGTTAAATTGTAATAAAATAATATAATAGATGTTCTTATTTTGTTATAACCCCCTGAAATAATATTATTATTCGATATTTTTTTCGCTTTTTTTACGAGAAACAGATGCTTGTGAGGCGGGCGTAGGAGGGGGAGAGTTCGCATCAGACAGACTATCTCGGGAAGGATTGTTAAGTGCCTTGTCCAAAAACCGGAAAATAAATTCAACGCTGTATCCGGCAAGAAAGGCAATGGCAAGGGAACTTAACGAACCGAGTGAAGGATCAAGTGAAAGCAGCTCTGATGAGTTTCTGGCGATTTGCAATGTATTCGACTGATCTGCACTGAAAAAATAACTGACTAAAATACCGGCGAGGGGCCCCTGTGCCATGCGCAAGTTATAGCCGATATAGGAGTTAATGGAGAAGGTTCTCTCTTCAATCTCCCTTGGAAGCTGCCGTAGTATAAAGAAGCAGGCTCCAATCATTCCGTAAAGGATCGGCAAAACATATCCAACAATAGCCGCGAGAAAATTTCCCGCGGCAACAAATTCGATATGCCGCCTTACAGCAAGGGAATAGGTTTCGAAGGCATCTTCCTGCCAGGGTTGAAGGGTAATAAGATCAAGGCTGGACCAGGTTTTATTCCAGTTGGTCAGATGATGAAAAGCAGCGTTTTTCCACTCTCTATGCTCGCGAATCTGGTCTACCAATTCCTCTATCTGGGCGTGCTGGATGTTTTTTGTAGCATCATTGATTTTCGTACTGGATTCCTGAAGATTGATCGCTGTCAGTTCCTTTTCCAGCTCTTCAATCGTCTGCGTCTGGATTTCAATATCTTCCATGATTGACCAACCGATATACCAGTAAATCTGAATTCCGATCAGCAGGCTTAATGTCAAGATGGAAATCAGTTTGTAATTGGAAGCACAGCGGCGGGAGAGCGGGATATATTTGCGTCTGCTGAGGAGAAACAGACCCGGTTTCTGATCCTTATCCCGCTCATAGGTCGCTCTCACTGTATCGATTGTTATAGGATAAACGGCTTCTGTGATAACCTGATATGCGATCCAGAATTCTGTTTCCTGTTCAGTGGTAATGGTTCCGTTTTTAAGGGCATGCCTTATCTCGACAACGCAGTTTATTGTGCCTTTTTCAAGACTGACGGCCGTTTCTGACGCCGCCATGATTAAAAGAAGCGCATTTTCAATTGAATTTTCAAGCGCCAGTGTATCTGCCTTTTGGGAATTATCCTCAGCCCAGATTTCCTTCAAATAACGATAGAATTGACCTGAGAATCTCATGGTGAACCTCCTTGCGAAAAGACGATCCAGGGAAATGTTTGTGAGAAACGGAACAAGACTTGCCGTCCTGCGTTCCTGCTATTAAGACAGAAGAAGAGATTTAGGACAGGGATAGAAATTGTGATTACTATTTACGGTATAAAAAATTGTGACACCGTCAGAAAAGCACTGAAATGGGCAGAAGAACAGGGGATTGAAAGCCGGTTCCATGATTTTCGCAAAGATCCTGTTGACGCAGAAATGGTGCAAAGCTGGATGGAGGCTGTCGGGAAAGATATCCTGATCAACAAGCGGGGCACAACCTACCGCAAGCTCGATGAAGCAGGAAAGCAGACACTTGAAGGAGAGGGTGCCTATGCACTTCTTGCTGAGCAGCCAACTCTCATGAAGCGTCCCGTCTTTGATTTAGGGGAGGCCTATATCGTTGGTTTCAAGGATGCCGAGAAGAAGGCTGTTCTTGATGCGATAAACTCATAAAAAAAGAGCTGCGTTGCAGCTCTTTCGTGAATTCAGGTGATGCCGGGATTGCTATTGCAATTTTTGAATATAGCAGAGTACATCATCGATATCCTTGCCCGTTTCACTTAAGGGCAAGGCAATGACCCTTAACGGGCTTTCGCCGCTGATCGTTGGGAAAAATTCCGTCGCATGAGCAGGTTTGCGGCTTCCAGCGACCGTTTGACCAATTCCTAAAATCCAGTCAATAATCATTGGGGTAAATTCGATATGGCCAAGAGAATCCGGTGTTTCGTTTTCTGATCCGGTTTTGCGAATTGCGTGGGTAAATTCATATTGAACCTGAAGACGCCCGATTTCCCGGTTGCAATGAATAAGAACGCAATTCGGCCAGTGTTTGCCGATATAATCCGTTTCCAGCGCGCGCCAGGAAGGATAACGGCGGCTGCCTCCTCGGATATCCAGCCAGTAATTCAGAATATCCGGTTGTGTAGGCTTTTTACCCCAGCCATTTGCGGCGGCCGCCGCACGATCAGCGGAAGAACGCCGTCGATCCACCTGTCCCGGGGCCCATCCCCCAGTGGAAGGTTTCGCTGTTTGCTGCATTGGTGCAGATCGGGTTTCTGCAGGCGTGGTATCAAACTCGTCCAGTTCGCGAGCAAGGGCAGCGAGCCGCTCGGTGATGTCCCCGATTTTAGGAGGAGGAGCGGGCGTGTTTTTTTCTTTTCGAACCTTGATCCTT
Organism: Sneathiellales bacterium; assembly: GCA_022360775.1. GTDB lineage: Bacteria > Pseudomonadota > Alphaproteobacteria > Sneathiellales > Sneathiellaceae > Sneathiella. The sequence continues at coordinate 6,158 of JAKSCD010000510.1, forward strand.
GTCAGTGACGCGGCGTTCGAGCTGTTATCCAGTTCTTCTTTTTCGAGATCATTTTGCATGATGTGAACCATACTTATTTGAGTATTTTGTCCTGAACACAAACACAGGCTCCCGGTATCAGAGCATCGCCATGACGACTCACATACTCACTCAAGGCTTCTTCCATAATGACCTGGGCTGATTTTCGTGAATGGGCGGAAATCAGTTTCAGGTTCAAATGCTGCTCTGGTGTCATTCGGATACTCATGCGTACCCGGCCGAACTTGTCCCGCCGCATATTTTGCGTCGTTTGAGCAATAATATCCGTATCAACAGGCTGTTCGTTAAGGACTTTATGCGCCCGCGCAGGCTGTTCTACAACTGACGAAGACGCGGGCTGCGCCGTCGTTGGTCTTTCTGAGGGCTGTGCTTGAATATCGGGGCGTATCTGCTGATTTTGCTGCTTTGGTTTTTCGCCCTTGTAAATTTTCTCTGCACGGCGGGATTTTGCAAGAAGCTCACCAGGAAGGGATGTCTTTGTTGCAGGACCAGCAGAGCCTTTAGGGCTTATCAGAGAGCTTGATAAAAATGCTGCTTTCATGGGCACTCACTTTCCAGATAATCTATACGCTGTTCAGGGAAGGAGAATTCCCGAATGAAGACACCATTTTTTTAGGAGCCAGCTCTGGCGAGAGTTCGGCCGGCTTTTTTTCGATCTTGCCTTGAATGTAAGTCCACAGTTTGGAGACTTCTTCCGTTGATTTCGATGACGGATTGAGTTCCATTACCGTACGGCCATCAATCATGCTGGACGCAAAATCGACACGCTGATGCAGGATTGAAGGCGCGAGGGTTCCGTGCTGGGAAAGGGCAATTGCGGCTTCACCGGTAATCCTTGCCCGCGGTGTAGCACCGTTCACAACGAAAATGAGAGGCGTATCCAGACCCTCTGCAAGTTCAACAGTGGCCCCTACCGCTCTCAGGTCATGAGGGCTTGGGCGGGTCGGGATGATGAGAAGGTCAGCAAGAGTTATAACATTTGCAATTGTTTCTGTAATGGCAGGAGGAGTATCAACGATTAGAAGTTTGATACCCATATGAGCCATACGGGCAATATCATCTTTCAAATTCTGAATTGTTGTCCGGGCGAAAAGCGGATTTTCAGCTTCTCTTTCGTTCCACCATTCAGACAGACTGCCTTGTGGGTCGGTGTCAACCAGGGCAACGGGCCCGCTTCCTGCCATATCCGCCTGAACGGCCAGATGGCCAGCAAGGGTTGTTTTTCCTGATCCACCCTTTTGAGAGGCAACAGCGATGACTTTCATTCAATTTCTCCTGTCACGCAAACTGTAAACGCGCTGTGATAGGGAAAAGCTGAAGGAAAAAAATTAAATAATCTTTACTTTCTGAAGAGTGTTTAAATAAAACTTAATATAAAAAAATCGCCAGATTTCTTAAAATTTTTGATGAAAGCGCTGATAAATTTTACCAGCGCTTTTTCTTCTTTTAATTGAACTGCTTAAAGTCCGGAGCGCGTTTCTCCATAAAGGCCGTCATGGCTTCCCGCGCTTCTGCAGATGTTAATCTTGAACTGAAAATTTCAAATTCAGCTCTCATTTGCTTCAGCACTTCTTCGCTGTCATTTTTCAGCAATGCTTTACTGAGTCGCAGAGCTTCTGGCGCCTTGGCCGCGAGTTTGGCCGCAGTATTCAAGGCTGTTTCCTCAAGTTGCTCCGGCGCTACGACGTCATTGACAATTCCAAACTCTTTTGCTTTTTCCGGGCTGAAATTATCGCCCAAAAGGAGAAGTTCAGAAGCGCGCTGATGTCCCAGCATTTTTGGCAGGAGCAAACTGGATGCAGCTTCAGGAACCAGGGCCAAATTGACAAAAGGCAGGGAGAGTTTGGCTTCTGTTGATGCATATACGAGATCGCAATGCAGAAGCATGGTTGTTCCGACACCGACAGCCAGGCCGTTCACCGCAGCGATAAGTGGTTTTTTTATATTGGCAAGCGCGAAAAGGAAGCGAACGACTGGTCGGTCTTCTCCCTGTGCAGGATTTTGCAGGAAATCCACCAAGTCATTTCCGCTGGTAAAACTGTCTGCAACGCCTGTGATCACAGTAACCCGGATATCCGAATTTTCTTCCGCATTATTGAGGCTGTCTGCCAGGACAGCATACATATCCTGGGTCAGCGCATTTTTTTTATCCGCACGATTAATTCGGATCAGTTGGATACCGTCATTAACGGTAACATCGACAAATTCACTCATGGTCCTGCCTTGTAAGGTTATACTTTAGATACGTTTATAGTATCGAAAATAAACTCACCGGTCATCCCTGACGTAACGGAAACACATCGCTTTTTTAAGCACTTGATTGCACTTTGCTGTTTTTGTTCTAGAATTCAGATCCACGCCTCTTTCCTTCCCGGTTTGAAAGTCAGTTTATGTTTGATGCGCTCTTCATTATTTTCGCCATTTTTCTTCTGGCCGGGACGATCAAGGGAACAGTCGGGATTGGATTGCCAACTGCATCCATTTCCCTGTTGTCACAGCTTTCCGTGGTGGAACAGCCTCAAATCGCTGTTGCCCTGGTGATTTTTCCCATGATGATTTCCAATGCATGGCAGGTTTATCGGGGCGGTGATATTATCAGGACAGCGAAAAGATTTTGGCCCTTTCTTGTGATCATGCTTGTCATGATCTGGCTGTTTTCCCAGGTAAGTGCAGCCCTGCCAACAGATGTTTTTGTCCTTATTCTGGGAAGCGTCATTGTGGTTTTCGCTCTCAGCAGTCTTTTTGTAAAACCGCCGGCTCTTGCGGATAAATTTGACAGACCTGTGCAGATCGGGGCAGGGGCCGTCGCCGGTGTGATGGGAGGGCTAACAGGGATCTGGTCTCCCCCTATGGTCATCTATTTTCTTTCTCGGCGCCTGGATAAGGATGACTTTGTCAGAGCGTCGGGCTTTCTGATTTTCTTTGGCAGCCTGCCGCTTGGCCTGGGATATTGGCAAAATGATATCATGAACGAGGAGGTTGCGCTTATGTCTCTCCTGATGACGATCCCTGTTATTGCGGGATTTACGATCGGCGAATTTATCCGCAAAAAAATGGACGGCGCCCGCTTTCAAAAGGTTCTTTTGATTATTTTCCTGTTAATGGGATTAAATCTGATCAGAAAAGCGGCCGGTTTTTAACTAAAGCAGGAATTGCTCATCCAGGATGCGTTTTTCGAGATTATGCTCGGGATCAAAAAGCAGGTGAAGGCAGATTTCCGGGGCTTCTTTAATATTGACCGTGGCGACATCCCTCACTTCGACTGCATCTGCAACGGCGCTTACCGGGCGCTTTTTGGATTCGTTGATCCTCAATGTGATAGACGCTTCCCTAGGCAAGATCGCACCGCGCCAGCGGCGGGGGCGAAATGCACTTATTGGTGTTAAAGCAAGAACACCTGCATTAACCGGCAGAATTGGACCATGGGCGGAGAGGTTATAAGCTGTGCTTCCTGCAGGTGTCGCAACAAGTACCCCGTCGCAAATCAGCTCTTCAACCTTTACATTGTCGTCGATCGAGATTTCAATTTTTGCGGTCTGCCTGCTTTCACGAAGAAGAGAAACCTCATTGATGGCGAGGGCTTCTGTCACTTTGCCATGCATGTCTGTTGCTGCCATCTTTAACGGATGAAGCTGGGTAACTTCACTCTTGTCCAAACGATCGTGCAGATCTTCTTCTTCATAATTATTCAGCAAAAAGCCGACAGTACCCTTATTCATGCCATAAATGGGTAGACTTGCCGCCATATAACGATGGAGCGTTTCCAGCATAAATCCGTCACCACCAAGAGCAACAATAACGTCAGCCTGGCCCACGCTATATTGACCATATTGATGGATCAGCCTTTTATGGGCAGATTGCGCATCTTCACTTTCGCTGGCGGTGAAATGTATCTTCCGGGAGCTCATCGGGGATTTCTCATTATTATAGGGCGATTGAGGGAGTTTAACCCCCGGTGACACTCATATGGCGCGGCACAGCCGGACTGTTGTCAGAATTACGATCAATAACAAAGTCATGGCCCTTGGGTTTACGGCCAATAGCCTCGTCAATGGCACCATCCAGCTTGTAAATCCCGTTTTCGGATCGAATGACATCCTTGAGATTGGCACTGTCTTCCTGTCCCAGGCACATATAGAGCATCCCTGTACAGGTCAGTCTGACCCGATTGCAGCTTTCACAGAAATTATGGGAGAGGGGGGTGATAAAGCCAATCCGGTTTCCGGTTTCCTGCACCGTCATATAGTCAGAGGGGCCACCGGTCTTGTAATCCGTGGGGTTCAATGTCCAGTTTTTCATAATCGTCTCTTTCAGTTCAGAAAGAGGCAGGAACCGGCTGGATCTGCGTTCATCAATGCTTCCCATAGGCATGGTTTCAATGAAAGTGATATCCATATCCCGCGATCCGGTCCAGCGGATGAGCTCATCAGTTTCATGATCATTGACGCCTCGCACGGCAACGGCATTGATCTTGATTTTCAGGCCTGCATTTTGCGCGGCATCCAGACCCGCCATCACCTTGTCCAGATTGCCCCAGCGGGTGATTTCGTTAAATCGCTTGGCATCCAGCGTGTCCATGGACACATTCAGGCGTCTCACACCCGCTGCGTAAAGATCGTCAGAATATTTTGCAAGCTGGCTGCCATTTGTGGTGAGGGTCAGTTCATCCAGCTCTCCACTGTCGATATAGCGGCCGAGACTGCGGATCAGCTCAATGATACCTTTACGAACCAGGGGTTCTCCGCCCGTGAGGCGAACCTTGCGGACCCCTTTTCGGATAAAGGCTGCGGTAATCAGCTCCAGTTCTTCCAGGCTCAAGACATCTTTTTTAGGCAAAAATGTCATATTTTCCGACATGCAATAAGTGCAGCGGAAATCACATCTGTCTGTTACAGAAACGCGAAGATAATTGACGGCTCTACCAAAGGGATCAATCACGATACTTGTCCATAGATCAATATGCCGGGTTTTTCCGGCTTTTATGTCCTATAGAGTATATCTAATTTCGTCCAATGCAAGTGCGCGGCGATACAACAGTCTAGTTCGTCTGGAAGTATTTGATTTCACCGCTCACGAAAAGAGGGTTGGCAAGGGCGCGTTTGGCCGCTTCCAGCTTAAGCAGGCCATAGAAGCCAAGGACTTCTTCATGTTGTGTTCTGGTTAATGGACTATCCGGGTGATTAACCGGATAGATCAGATCCAGAATGGTAGCAAAGACCACTTGATCCAGCCCCAGAACGCGGCAAGCAACTGCCAGAGGCTGAGGGTCTTTGGAATACAGGATCTTCTGAAGGTTTGACCGGGATATGTCCAGCAATCGGGCAAAAGAAAGCTCGAATAAGTCTATTTCCCCCTGCCGCAATGATTTCAGGATGAAACCGTTGGAAAGTTCTCCTGCATTAAATAGCTTGTCTACGAGCCTCGCAGAGGGATCGGTTTCCTGGGAAATCTGGCTGATCGCTTCCTGTTTTTCTTCATTATCAAGGTTAAGAAGCTCGGGATCGATGTCAAACTGCTCGGTTATATACTCGCGTAAAGCAATGGAGACCCACTGATACATGCGGATTGCAATATGCTCAGGCAGGAACGGGCGCTGCAATAACGGCTTTTGAAAAGTCGTAATGGTGCGCGCGCGATCACTGAGGGCTTCCAGGATTTCTTCAGGGATAGCGGCTGTCAGATTCGTCAGCAATTGAACACAGACTTCTTCATTCCCGGTATCACAAAGCGCTCTGGAGACTTCTTCACTGATATTTTCCCGTGCCGCGATCGCCAGCTGATGCTGCGTGGTTCTTGTGTGAATGACCTTAATCAGATCTTCTTCTTCAAGCAGGCCACAATCTGTCAGAATAGGATGCGCAACATCGAACTCCTCATTAGCGAGGAAAACAACGAGATCGTGAGGTATGTTCTTGCTTTTACTGATTTTTTGAGAGAATGCTGAGCGCACGGATTTTTCAACATCCGCGGTAATCCGGCATAGGATATCAGCCATAAGCTCCCGCTCTGCCCTGGAAAAATCTTCCTTTTCATTGGAGAGAAAATCGCCAATTCGCTCATAAAGGAATTTTCTTTGGGTGGGAGACTTATCTTCGGCCAGCTCAACCAAATTCAGTATTTGATTTATATTTTGCTGTCCGTTATCGCTCACTGGTTTTCGCCTGTATAAAAAAAGATACTGGCGGCAATAGTGAATTTTATGAGTTAAAAAAACCTAAATTTAGGCGAGTATAGTTAAAAAAAAATATCTTCGTAACGGGCATCACAACATGAGGGGGAGTTGAACCGTAAATCGGCTTCCTTTTCCCGGTTCGCTCTCAACCGTGATATCACCCTTCATAAGGCGTGCTAGTTTCAGGGAAAGTGTCAGTCCAAGACCAACACCGTCTTCCCCTCGGCTATAAATACCGTTATGGGCTTGTTTGAAAGCTTCAAAAATCCGTTCTTGTTCAGAAATAGCAATACCAGGACCTGTATCCCAGATTGTCAGGAATATATCATCCCCCCTGATTTGGGTCTCGATGCCAATCTGACCTTGCTGAGGGGTGAATTTCACGGCATTACCCAGAATGTTGACAATGATCTGAAGACACCGTGTCGGATCCACTTTCAGATCAAAATCCTCATCAATCCGGGTTGCCGAGAGATCAATTTCCTTTCCTTCCGCATGACGCTGCACCAGTATAACAGCATCCTCCACCATTTCTTTCAAAGAGGTGCGGGTGATTTCCATCGGGATTTTATCGCTTTCGATACGGGCGATGTCCAAGATGTCCTCAATCAGACTTAAAAGATGTTTGCCTGAATTGAGGATATCGCCGACATATTCACGATATTTTTCACTAAGAGGGCCGAAGGTTTCCATACCCATGACTTCTGCAAAACCGATAATCGCATTCAAGGGCGTTCTCAGTTCATGGCTCATGGTGGCCAGGAATTCGTCTTTTGCACGGGCTGCGGCAACGGCTTTCTTGGCCGTCATTTCCAGTTGAAGGTTCTTTCGGGTAATCTCTCCGATTGCCTTTTCCAGATCCGCCCGTGAGGTGGAGGCCTCATCTTCGGCTGCCAGACGCGCTGTTATGTCATCACTGGTCCCGCGATACCCGGTAAAGCGACCTTTCTCATTAAAGACCGGAACACCACTGATATTGAAAATCTTGGTTTCACCGTCTGTGCCGTTGATTGTCATGGGGACAGACCGGAAAGGAATATGCTTGGCAATGGCTGTTTCCGCCTTGCTATGCCCTTGAAGGTCTTTCTTGAAAGTACCGAGTTCGGTCAGATGTTTACCTTTGAGGAGAAGAGGAGGGAGGCCAACAGCCTGAACAACACGATCTGAGATATATTTCAGGTATCCATCGGCATCCGTTTCCCAAATCCAGTCGGAAGCTGCCCGTGTAATATCCAGAAAACGGCGTTTTTCAAGCCGTAATTTGGTTTCTGCATTTACCTGACGAGTGGAATTGATAAAGGTGCCGCAGACGGCAATGAAACTATCCTGTTTATCAAAAACCGGAAAATGCCGGGAGAGGAAATATTCAGTTCCCCTGCCTGTTTCGACGGAAACCTGCTTGGTCTCGGCGTCCTGTGTTTGGGCAATTCGACTAACAATGGCAATATGGTCGGTGTGAAGGGCGGAGAAGATACGGCTGGATGCTGTTCCTGTTTGAACAGGGCTAAACAGGTTCGAATATCCGGAATTTACATAAAGAACTGTGCCATCAGGTCGTGCCATATACATGGGCTGCGCCTGTTCGAAAATAGCGTCGAAAAACTCCCTGCTTACAATATCCTGCAAGGCAGAAGGAACGGCGCTGTCATTTCTTGTGCTGTCTTTACGTAATGAGACAACACTCCCCTGTGACGTTTCAGTCATCTTTTCCCCCAATATGCAATCAGCACATTGTTGATTACCACAACTATATCAGGCTCACAGAAAGACGCGCTGCTCCTCCAGCGAATTGTCCAACTGTTCAACCGCATCCATATATCCTGTATCCAGCTTCCAGTGAGCCAGGACAGATTTTGCTTTTTGCGATGAAAGCCTATCGTAAAAACCCATAACGGCTTCAATTTCCGCCGGGTTGGTGGCCAGCTTTTCGCCGTTTTCTCCCTGACCCCGTCGGGTAAGCAAAAATACGGCAGAGAAACTCGCGCGGTCAAAATCCATGGCTTTGCATGTAATGGCCATGGCTTCTGCATTCTTCTCGTGAAGAAATGTGTTTATTTTTTGAGCATTTATGCCAGCCAAAACAGAAACGCCGGCAACAAAAAGTCTGATCTGACGGCTCTTTAAAGCCTGGATCAGGAACTTTTCCGTGAGCTCATTGCGCTGTGCCAGCTGAGCAACCAGGCGATCTGCATGGGTCTCTCCAAAACTGGCTGCGTTGTTATCATCTTTGTAATCATTCGTCGCGTCGGCGATTTGCTGATCAAGGAAATACGGATCAATATTATAATTATCAACGATATGGCGGCGAAGCGCAGCGGAGACCCACCAGAACATTTTATGCGCTAAATCTGTGGGCATATCCTGACGTGACAGGAGAGGCTCCTGAAACCGGTCAATACGCTTGGATTCCTCGACAAGAAACGCCATGGCTTCCTTGGAAATCGAGGCATCTCCGTTTTTAATCAGTTCCTCAATCACATCTTCATCGCCATATTCAATAAGCATATCGCTAAGATGTGTATTCAGATCATCTCTTTCAGCAATAACCAGCAGATGTTCCTTCCCCCGATTGCTGATGATCTCCATAAGATCGGGTTCCAGCAGAACTCTGCTTTTGAAAAGGATCGGCCGGGCCACCTCGATCTTGTCGTTTGCAAGAAGTTTGACGAGTTCGTGGGGCGCTTTTCCAGAGGCGGCAAGTTTTTCGGAAAGGTTTTGGCGTACTGCGGTTTCCACCTCATTGACCAGCTTGGTCATGATATCGGAGATATGAGCCCGTTCCTGCTCGTTCAGACGTTCGTCTTCTGCAAGAAACAGTCCGCTCATATTTTCAAAAAGGCGACGCCGCGCTGACTTGCTACTGTCGCGCGAAAGGACCATTAACTGGTCAAGCTCACCCTCTATACCGTTCACCATACTTCATACCCGTTATTGGAATGCGATCGCAACGTTCTTATGGTTAAAGTGGTCGAATCACATCCGAAGAAAAAGTTCAACAATCACTGGAAGTGTTGAAGATGCTTGTTTTTTCTTACAGAATCATTTCGACCCGTTCTTATCCCAAAAGCAATACTATTATGGCGTTTGGTAAATTTCTCATGAATTTTTTGCTAAAATGTCACACCGAATTGTGAAATAAAAATAAACCCCTGATTGAATGGAGGGAGTTTGATCGCAGGTAAAAGAGGTTATCTATACTGATTGTTGTGGGGAGGGGTGTCGAACTCTACAATATATTGGAATTATAGGCCTGCATAGAATTGTCACAATAAAAACAAATTTAAAAATTAACCTTCGCGCCCTCAATTGGCGGGAGAACTCTTTTTACTGAAGGGATTGTGCCCGGGAACGGGCATTCAAGAAATCGCGATAATTTACATTTCTTTAATTTTGTTTCGCCAGATTAGCAGGCTGTATTGCAGATTATTCCAATTGGTATAGGTGGCTTTGCTACCAAAAGGGGATCTAGTGACTGAAGATTATCACGAACTGACCAGGTTGATTGAAAGGCTCCATCGCCGTTTTCTTGATGTGCTGAGAACTGAATTGAATTTGATGGATATTACTGACATCAACGCTGTTCAGGCTTTGTTGCTTGCGAATATAGGTGATGAGGAGATTAATGTCCGGGAATTGATGTCTCGCGGCTATTATCAGGGGTCGAATGCCTCATATAACCTGAAAAAGCTGGTTGAAATGGGGTATTTGATCCAGGAAAAATCAGAACGGGATCGCCGCGCCACAATGATTAAACTCTCTGAGAAGGGGCTGGATCTCGTTGCTAAATTAAGTGAAACCGAGGTCAAGCAAGCTGAAATGCTTGGTCGTGCCAATCCTTCCCCGGATCTTGAATCGACAAGGAAATCCCTTCGCCAAATCGAGCGAATTTGGACTGATTACATCCATTACGGCACGTCCTGACCAGAGGACTGCGTATAAAAATCCTTTAAATTAGCCCGGCATTTTTTTCCTGCACTTATCCAAAAAGGTAGGAAAATAATGCCTGCTGGGCAAAATTTGCCGTCTGCCTATCAAATTTTTTTATCTGAAAAAGACCAATTTCTGCCCTTTTTTGAACGCGGGATAGATGGCCTGTTTTTTGCTTGTATGGTCAGGAGCAGAATGCTCCCGGTTATATGCTGGTACCTAAAATAGGAATTCATGCCCAGAAAAGTATTGATCAAAATTACTTTTCCTATATTTCCTACAAACGGTTCGACTTTCCGAGGGTTTTATTGCTCTGGAATGGAAAACTATCGAATAAATTTTATCGAATATTTTCGATTATTTTGAATTAGTTATACATTTGGTAACTTTTTTCTATTTTGGAAAATCTGTTAAGAAGTTGGTAACTTTTTCTATGATATGTTCTTCGATGATTAGTTTAGAGAGAGGAGTTGCGATATGGACGTAGCCCCGATTTCGAAAATAGGCTTAGGCATACCGGATCAAAGATCTGAAACCCAGGCCCAGGCTCCGACAGGAGCATCTGGAACTGCACAGGGCGTCGCCTCAAATGAGACTGACAGTGCCCTTCAAATCGACGATCCAGTAAGACGTGCTGAACAGGCAATTGGTGCATTCTTCGAGGATGAAGATGATCCGTTAAGCCGTTTTTCGATTGATAGAGATAAAGATAGTGGTCGTTTTGTCTATCGCCTGGTGAATTCGGACACCGGCGAGGTTTTGAAACAGTTCCCCGGTGACTATGTGTTGCGCAGAGTTGCCTATTACCGCGAACTTGAAGGCATCGCTATAGATAGTAAAGCCTGATAACAGAGCTGCATGCGGTTTCTGTTATCAGAATTACTTCTTTTTATGCCTGAGTTTACCAAGAACTTTTCAGACAACTTCGTTAAGCGCAATCGCCCCACTTAATGTTCGACTATTTTGTGATGAGACACTCCGTGCCATCGCGGCATTCGCTGTGTATGTTTGCGGCGGCCCTTTCTTTTTAGCCACCTCATCTGCAACCGCCTTAACCAGGCCTTCCGTAACGGACTTTACAGTCGATAATTTTCTAAAATGCAAATCCAGTGCTTCATAGAACATTTCACTTGTTGCTTTTAATCGATCCACTTCCGCTTTTGGAAACCGTTTATAGCGTTCAGGATCTGCCTTGATCAGGGTCATTTGCTGATTATAAACTGCTACCAAGCGGGATTTCTCGGCCTGATGTTCTGACATTGCCGAAGGGTTTTCCAGCTGCATCAACTCATTTTCATATTCCAGAATCTGGCAAAGACGCTCTATTTTCTCCGAGAGCTGGGCAGGGGTGAGCAAAGTCGGGGTGTTTTGTTGATCTGGGCTATACATCTTAAACCTCCTGCATGGCTAGCATTTCCCTGAAGACGGCGTCAGCAATGCCAATACCGCCTTGCCGAGCCATGGATTTCGAATATTCATCATTGAGCATGGAGCGGAATATCTTCTCTGACTCGCCCCCCCCAAATGTCTCGTCCGTTTGAATACCTGCGGACATGGTGTTGAGCATCTGGCTTAGAAAGAAAGCCTCAAAATCCTCTGCTGCAGCGCGTGCTTTCTGTTGAGAGATGTTACCTTGCTTGTTTTGCGAAGCCGCTTGCGCTTGCATCAAAACAGATGTTTGTGAATGTATATCAGTCATTACATCAACTCGATTTCTGCCTGTAAAGCACCAGCGGCTTTAATGGCTTGAAGAATGGAAATCATATCTCTTGGACCAATGCCCAGGGCGTTTAACCCGTCAACAAGTTCTTGTAGGCGAACGCCGGAATTCAGAACGACGAGCTTCTTGTCTTCATCTTCGTCAACCTGAACGTCGGTTCTTGGGACAACAACCGTCTCTCCGGCTTCAGCAAAGGCACCAGGTTGGGACACCTGGGGTGTTTCAGTGATCTTTACAGTGAGATTTCCCTGTGCAATAGCGACGGTGTCCACTTTTACATCCTTGCCAATCACGATGATACCCGATTGCTCGTCGATAACGACGCGTGCAGTTTGATCAGGTTCGACCATCAATTGTTCAATATCGGTCAGAAGAGCCACCATATCGTCGCGTTTGCTGCCTTCCAGGTTCAAAACTACAGTTGAAGGATCTGTCGAGCGGGCGATTTTTGCGCCAATATGATCATTGATAACCTTTGCAACCCGGCGGGATGTCGTGAAATCGGGATTGCGAAGTGAGATCCGCAGCCTGTTCAGTGATGCAAGGTCAAAGCCAAGTTCCCGCTCAACAATCGCGCCATTTGCAATGCGCCCCGCTGTAGGGACACCTTTTACAATTGAGGCCGCTTCACCGCCGGCTGCAAATCCGGCGACAGTAATAGATCCTTGTGCAACCGCGTAAACTTCTCCGTCAGCCGCCATAAGAGGGGTCACAACGAGTGTACCGCCGAGCAGGCTTTCAGCATCACCAATCGAACTGATTGTAACATCAATATTTGTACCCTGTTTTGAAAAGGGTGGCAGCGAAGCAGTTACGACGACAGCAGCGACATTTTCTGTTTTTGTATTTGCACCGCGGGTGTTGACACCCAGCCTTTCGAGCATGGCTTCGAGGCTTTGCTGTGTGAAAGGTGAGTTTGTAAGAGAGTCGCCGGTGCCGTTCAAGCCAACAACGAGACCATATCCGACGAGTATGTTTTCCCTAACACCTTCAAAATCGGCGATGTCTTTTACGCGAGAGGCCGCGATTGCTTCGCTGGTCAGCAGAAAAGAGGCGAGAACCCCTAAAAGGCCTGCTTTAACAAGTGAAGCTTTGGGAAGGAATTGCTTCGCAATTTTATAAACAGTTTTCAATGTCATCTTTATCTTCCACATTCGGTGCAAGGCACCTGAACAAAATTTTCTCTATACCTTGCTAATTTCGTGCCAAGCTAAGTGTCCTCTTAACATGCTGAAATGGTTGCATATTTTGAAAATGAAAGCGTTGGTTTGCGATACAGTAGGCAGAATTTACCCTCCTGACGGGTCAAATCTTGCTGATATGCTTGCAGAAAAGCTTGCCAAATGACTTATCGGAACCTAAAACTAAGGAATTACAAACTGTTACAGGATCGAACATGCGTGTCTCAGGACCAGGTCGCGTTGGATCAACCCAAAAATCAAAGGGTAGCAAGTCTGCTTCGAAGACAGGGGAAAAGTTTACGATCCCCGGTGACAGTTCGGAAACTGTTGCTACCAGCAATGTTGCTTCTTCCTCACCGATCACTTCTATTGATGCCATTGTTGCGCTTCAGGGAGTGGATGATTCGACTTCCGGAAATCAAAAGGCGGTACAAAAAGGAAAAGACCTCCTGGACCGACTGGAGGAAATCCGTCATGGCCTGTTGATCGGTTCCATCCCGGTGGAACGGCTGAAGCAGTTACAACTGACCCTTTCTTCATATGATGTAAAATCAGAAGATCCCAAACTCGCAGCGATTGTAGAAGAAATTGAAGTTCGTGCGGCAGTGGAGCTGGCAAAGCTCGGATACTAGTATTGCTTCTGTTTTAATTCTGTGGTCTCTGTCATATATTCGTTAAACTAATTTGCTGTATACTAATATCAATGCACTATTGCGGTGCGGAAAAACCATTTCTATAATCGCGCCGTTGAATTTTAGTACGCCATCTGGAGTAGCGTAATGAATGTTCATATACCCGAAGATTATCGGCCAAGTGATGACGAAGAGTTCATGAACCCTCGTCAGCAAGAGTATTTTCGCAAAAAGCTTGAAGATTGGAAGTCCGAGATTTTGGCCGATGCCAATCAGACGATTGCGAACCTTCAGGAAGAAACAGTCAAAGAGCCCGATATTGCAGATCGTGCGTCTACTGAATCTGAACGTGCCCTGGAACTCAGAACAAGAGATCGCCAGCGTAAATTGATCAGTAAGATAGATGCTGCAATCCGGCGGATTGATGAAGGCGTTTATGGCTATTGTGATGAAACAGGCGAACCGATTTCCCTCCGTCGTCTGGAAGCGCGTCCTGTTGCGACTTTGAGCCTTGAGGCCCAGGAGCGGCATGAACGACGAGAAAAGGTTTACCGGGACGATTGATGAAAGTCGCAACAGAAAAGCCAGCTTGTGAAGCTGGCTTTTCTGTCTCTTTCATTTCTGCAATTCCGTGTTATCCGCGTCCGCGGTAGGGGGGAACCCCCTGATCCGGAAGCCAGATACCTTCAGGTGCCGGACCGGTTTGCCAGAAAATATCGATAGGGATACCCCCGCGGGGATACCAGTATCCACCAATTCTGAGCCAAACCGGTTTTGTTATTTCAACAATACGTTTACCAACATAGATGGTGCAGTCTTCATGGAATGCGCCGTGGTTTCGGAAGCTTTGTAAAAAGAGCTTCAGGGATTTGGATTCGACCAGTTTCTCATCAGGGACATAATCAACAACAAGATGTCCAAAATCCGGCTGACCTGTTACCGGACAGATTGATGTGAATTCCGGGCAGGTAAATCTGACAACAGCATTTTCTCCCACTTGTGGATTTGGAACTGCTTCGAGGATTGCATCCTCCGGAGTATCAGCTGCTTTGGTATCAGAGCCCAGTGAGGTCGCATATTCTGAATAGTGACTCATAAGAAATGTCCTGAATTAAAATCTGGACGTTATGTATGGTGCCCCAGACTTTTAGGCAATAAAAAAGGGCGGCATAATCTGCCGCCCCTAGGAGAATCCCGTATGTTTAGAACGGGAAGATGATATCGAAAAGCTGTTGGCCGTACCGGGCCTGTTGAACATCGGTTAGATGACCACGGCCACCATAGGCAACACGGGCTTCGGCGATTTTTGCACTGTCAATTGTATTGCCTGAGGAAATATCTTCAGGGCGAACCACACCGGTGACGAACAGATCCCGGCTTTCAAAATTCACCCGGACTTCCTGACGGCCTGAAATCACCATATTCCCATTGGGCAGAATTTGCGTCACGATCGCAGCGACTTCCAGTTCAATTGTTTCGTCTCTTGAAACCGCACCGCTTCCAGCAACAGAATGTGCACTTCCAAGATCCGCAAGAGAGGCTGGATCAACCGCTTCTGGAAGAATTTTGGACAGTTGCGATTCAATACCCAGAAGGGATGTCGCGTTAGCAGATTCAGAAGTATCTCTTGTGGTTGTCGTCTGATTGTTAAGAGTTGCCTTATCAGAGATTTCGATTTTGACAGTCAGGATATCACCGATCCGGCTGGCCCGTTGATCCTTGAAGAATGCGCGAGATCCTGGGCGCCAAAGAGAATTGGCCTGTTGAATAACAGGTTCTGGTCTGGGCATGGGAAGAGAAACAGGCTGATATCCTTTTTCTGCTACAGGGTTATTTATTGTGGATAGAGGGGGTTCTGTACCAATTGTCGCGATCCGGCTGTAGGCATTACATCCACTGACAGCGGCAAGCGTGAAGAGGAGCAGCGCTGATTTTACAAAAGCTGATTTTATATGAAGTGTCATTTTATGATCTCCTCTTGACTAGTTCAGTTTTGCCAGTCTTTGACCGGCAGTAATGATACGGACCTGTTCAGAATTGATAACCTGGGCCTGAATGGTCTTACGGCTGTTGATATTTTCAACGCGAATGATGTCTCCTTCAGCCCCTGCTTCCAGGGCACGCCCGGTAATAGCAAGGCTGACGCCACCACTTTTGAAGGTCACTGTGATTAACTTGCCTTTAGCGATCGTTACCGGATCACCCAGATTATTAAGACCTACAGGATGTCCCGCGCGGATAAGACGGCGAGGGCTGCGACCAATCAGGTCACTGGCTTCAGTAACAGTGTTTCTGCTGATTTTTGAGCTCCGAACCAGTTTGTAATCCAGGTCAGAAGCCTTGATCTCTTCACCAGGTTGCATGGCACGATTGATAACCGGAACCTGGATTTGTGTGAATATCTTGCCGCTCACTTTGTAACTACGTGCATCCGGATCATTGGCAGGTGCAATTATCGTTGCTACGAAATTACCGCCCTTGCGGCTGTAAGACAGGCTTTCCACAGCAACAGACTGAGGGGAACCCTTAGCGACATGAATTTTGGGATGGCGTGTGGAAAGTGCGATTTCGAAATGCTCGACTTCAAGTTCCATCTCCATCGCAAAACGGATTTCATCAACAATCATCTGTTGCGGAATTTGCGCGCCGCTTCTGTTCACAATCACTCTTTTGATGGGGCGCGTAGGACGCCAGTCCAGTCCGTGTTTACGAGCGACATAAGCAAGTGACGATCCC
>JAKSCD010000320.1 GCA_022360775.1 Sneathiellales bacterium
GACAAGGCCTGAACGTTCTGCTTCTTCAGCACTCATCATACGGCCGGTAAGACACATTTCCATAGCTTGAGACTTGCCGACAAAACGGGTCAGGCGCTGTGTGCCGCCGGCTCCCGGAATAGTGCCAAGCTTGATTTCCGGCTGACCAAACTGGGCGTTATCAGCTGCCAGAATAAAGTCACACATCATGGCGAGTTCACAGCCGCCACCAAGCGCATAGCCTGCAACAGCCGCAATCACTGGCTTGCGGCAGGTGGTAACCCGTTCCCATGTTGCTGTAATGAAATCGGCTTTATAGACGTCCATATAGTTTTTGGACTTCATTTCCTTGATGTCTGCGCCGGCTGCAAAAGCTTTGCTTGACCCGGTGAGGACAACAGCCCCGATTTTCTCATCGGCTTCGAATTTATCGAGGGCTTCCCCCATTTCCTCTGTCAATTCCTGACAAAGAGCGTTGAGGGCGTCGGGGCGATTCAGGCGAATAACGCCGACCGCTTCATGTGTTTCTACAATAATATTGTTATACGCCATGATATGCTCCTGTTTTCATTTCTGGCGCCATTATCTTCCCAAACAAACGGTTGTCCAGTTTTATCGCTGACAGCTGGGGCAGAAAAAGGTGGATCTGCCGGATTGCACCATTCTCTTGACGGTGCCGTCACATGCTTCATTGGGACAGGGAACGCCTTCACGGTCATATACCTGGAAGCTGTGCTGGAAATATCCCAGCTCTCCTGAAGTGGTGCTGTAATTGCGTAAAGTCGAGCCGCCGGAGCGGATGGCACTGCTCAGAACGGCCTTGATTGCGTCAGCAAGGGAATCGGCGCGTTTTCCTTTAATGGTTCCGGCAACTCTTTTTGGCGAAATTCCTGAAAGATGCAGGGCTTCACAGGCATAGATATTGCCGACACCCGCAACAACTTTCTGGTCCAGCAGGGCTGTCTTGATCGGGCCCTTCTTTCCCTTGAGCCGTTCTGCCAAAACCGGGCCATTAAATTCATTACCAAGGGGCTCGGGTCCGATAGGAGCGATCTGTGGATGGTCGGGGAGTTCTTCCTCGGTTGTCAGGATCATAAAGCCAAAACGGCGGGGATCATGATAGCGAACGGTTTTCCCCCCTTTTGTCTTGAAGATCACGTGATCATGCTTGTCCGGCGTCTCCACTGGTCTTGCATCAATGCGAAAGCTGCCGGACATGCCAAGATGGCCAATCATTACCGTTCCATCCTCGAAATGCATCAGAATATATTTGGCTCTTCGTAACAGACGTGTGATGGTCTTGTTTGTGAGCTTTTCTGCGAAACCCTCTTCAAAAGGAAAGCGCAGGTTCTTGCGTCTTAATGTCACAGAGGTGAACTGATCGTTTAAAAGAGCCCCTTCAAGGCCTCGGGTCACGGTTTCAACTTCAGGTAATTCGGGCATTGAGCGGCAGCCTCACTGGATGATACGGGTTTTATCATTATCTTGTTTAGGGTGCCTTGTATCACAGCTTTGATCCTCATATCCAATTTGAGGGTTGCACTTGTGCGGAATATGGGCAAAACAGGTTTATATCCAAGACATAAGGACGTTTGGAAAAAATCATGACTTCCTCCTCCCGGGATAACGGCACAGAAAAGACCCATTTTGGATTTCAGGATGTTCCTGTTTCTGAAAAAGCAGGTCTTGTGCGCGGTGTTTTTGACAGCGTTGCGGAAAATTATGACCTGATGAATGACCTGATGAGTGCAGGGGTTCACCGGCTCTGGAAAACGGCCATGATGGATTGGCTTGGCCCAAGACCCGGGCAGCATCTTCTCGATGTGGCCGGTGGCACAGGCGATATCGCCTTTAGATTCCTGGACCGTGTTAAAGGGGACGGCAAGGTTACCGTCCTTGATATCAATCACGCCATGTTGAGCGTCGGCCAGGACCGGGCTCTTGATCAGGGTCGGTTTGAAGGGCTGCAATGGGTCAACGGGGATGCGATGAAGCTTCCGCTTGAGGATAAATCCGTGGATGCCTACACCATCGCGTTCGGGATCCGCAATGTAACGGATATTCCCGTTGCCCTTAAGGAGGCACGGCGGGTCCTGAAACCGGGCGGGCGGTTTATGTGTCTTGAATTCAGTGAAGTCACTGCACCGGGCCTTAAGGAATTTTATGATTTCTATTCCTTCAATATCCTGCCGACTATCGGGGGTGTGGTTGCCAGGGACAAGGAGAGCTACCAGTATCTTGTGGAAAGCATTCGTAAATTCCCGACGGCAGACCGGTTCAAGGAGATGATCATCGAGGCCGGACTTGGGCAGGTGAAATATCGCCGCCTTTCCGGGGGAATTGCAGCTATTCATTCCGCATGGCGGATATAGGGGAACTTGGTGTTTCAGGGGATTTATAACAGTTTTCGCCTGCTTTTTGTCGTGCGCACACTGGCGCGCTATGATGCGCTGTTTCTTCTGGATAATCTGGAACAGGCCCCTTTTTATATAAAGCTGGCGAGAGTGATCCTGGCCCTTTTTGCCCTTGGGGCGCCCTCACACCGGCATCTTCGGGAAGGGGAACGGCTGGCGCTTGCGCTTCAGGAGCTGGGGCCAAGCTTTATCAAGCTGGGCCAGGCCTTGTCTGTCCGCTCTGATCTGCTTGGCGGCGAAATTGCCCAGGATCTTGGTAACCTGCGGGATAAACTGCCCCCCTTCTCTTATGAAGAAGCCAAGGCAACGGTGGAGAGGGAGCTGGAACAGCCCCTTGACCAGGTTTTTGTGGCTTTTGAAAAAAAACCGGTTGCTGCGGCATCCATCGCGCAGGTGCATTTTGCCGAGGTGGAAAAAAACATTCCCGCCCCGACTGATGAAAATCCCGAAGCTGTTGAGGTCTGCCGGCAAAAAGTTGCTGTCAAGATCCTGCGCCCGGGGATCGAAGAAGCCTTCCAGAAGGATCTGCATCTCTTTTTCTGGATCGCGCGGCTTGTCGAGCGCTTTCAGCCTTCCTTCCGTAGGCTGCGCCTGATCAAGATTGTCGAGATTCTGGAGCAGTCCGTTGAACTTGAAATGGATTTGCGGCTGGAGGCCGCCGCCGCTGCTGAAATGGGGGAGAATTTTGAGGGTGATCCCGAATTTTCCGTGCCCGTCATCGACTGGCAGCGCACGGCAAAACGGGTGATGACACAAAGCCGGATAGAGGGTATTCGGGCCGGGGATACCGACGCGATTATTGCTGCCGGACATGACCTGGAGAAAATCAGCTCAATTGTCATCCGGGTCTTTTTGAAACAGGTTCTAAGAGATGGCTTCTTTCATGCGGATATGCATCACGGCAATCTGTTTGTCACCGATGAAGGCACTCTTGTTGCTGTAGATTTCGGGATTATGGGGCGTATGGACCGCCAAACCCGGCTTTTTATGGCGGAAATGCTGTTTGCCTTTCTGACCGGGGATTATCGCCGTGCAGCTGAAGTTCATTTTGAAGCAGGCTATGTTCCCAAACACAAGTCCCTCGACGCTTTCACCCAGGCCTGTCGGTCCATCGGGGAGCCGATCCTTGGAAAACCGGTCAATGAGATTTCCCTGGGGCGTCTCCTGGTCCAGCTGTTTCAAATCACAGAAACCTTTGAAATGGAAACCCAGCCGCAACTGCTTCTTTTGCAAAAAACCATGGTGACAGCAGAAGGGGTGGCCCAAAGCATGAACGAGAAAATCAATTTCTGGGAAGTGGCCCATCCAACCGTCGAGGACTGGATGCTTGAAAATATGGGACCGGAAGCCAAAGCTGCACAAATCGTCAGCGATGGCCTGACTTTCCTCAGGAAACTGCCTGATCTTGTTAATCGAACGGATAAACTGTTGTCAGAGCTGGAGAAGCGAGGAATTGATCAAAACGCGTCCCACCAGAATAAAAAATACAAGGCTCCCCTGATGACCACGCTTGGAGTTGGTTTGTCCGTTGGCGCTTTCCTGGTGTATCTGATGCACCTGATGACAAACTAGATAAAAATCTGCTCAGGATTTTTGTGTGAATTAGCGCTTGCACATCTGATATGTGATAACTATTTTATTCACATAAAATCCAAGTAAAATAGGCGGATTGGTCGTGACATCTCACAAATCAGTGCTTTTGATCATTGGGGCGGTATTGCTGCCTATAAATCTCTGGAATTGATCCGGCTCCTGTCCAAGCAGGGTATCCAGACCCGTGCGATCCTGACCAAGGCTGCTGAGGAATTTGTAACACCGCTTTCCGTCGCGTCCCTGACCGGCGAAAAAGTCTTTACCGAACTTTTTGATCTCACGGATGAAGCGGAAATGGGCCATATCCAGCTTTCCCGCTCGGCCGATCTGGTGGTTGTCGCACCGGCCACAGCTGATCTGATGGCGAAGATGGCAACAGGTCAGGCCAATGATCTGGCGACAACGGCGCTTCTTGCAACTGATAAACCTGTCATGATCGCCCCTGCGATGAATGTGAGAATGTGGAACCATCCGGCAACGCAGCGCAACCTGAAACAGCTTCTGGAAGATGGTGTCCAGGTTGTGGGTCCGGATGATGGAGATATGGCTTGCGGTGAGTTTGGCCCCGGCCGCCTTGCGGAACCCGATGAGATCGCGGAAAAAATCCTCGGCTTTTTCTCCAGAAAAATAGAAAAAACCGGACCTTTAAAAGGTCGGAAGATTGTTGTGACGGCAGGTCCCACCCATGAACCGATCGATCCGGTGCGCTATATCGCCAACCACTCTTCGGGCAAGCAGGGATATGCCATTGCTGAAGCGCTTCGGGATCTGGGCGCGGATGTGACCCTTGTCTCCGGACCGACCCGATTATCTGAACCTGAGGGGGTATCGGTAATTCAGGTGGAAGCGGCCAAAGATATGCTGCAGGCAACCAGACAGGCCTTGCCCGCAGATGTCGTGATCTGCGCAGCAGCAGTTGCCGACTGGCGGGTGGAGAACGGATCGGATCAGAAAATCAAAAAGAAGGAAGGCCAGCTTCCTGCTCTTACTCTAACCGAAAATCCGGATATTCTGGCAACCGTTTCGCAAAAGGGTGAGGCGCGTCCTGACCTGGTGATCGGGTTTGCAGCGGAAACCCAGAATATAATCGAAAATGGTAAAGCCAAGCTTGCAAAAAAAGGGTGCGACTGGATTATTGCCAATGATGTAAGCCCTGAAACCGGGACTTTCGGCGGGGATGAAAATAGTGTCATCGTCCTTTCCAGCGACGGGGAAGATCACTGGCCGAAACTTTCCAAAAAAGAAGTGGCTATCTCACTGGCCCTTAAAATCCAAGACTATTTCAAAGGTAGGAATTGATGTCTTCTGTCTCCGTAAAATTGACTCGCCTTCCCCATGGTGAAGGTCTGCCGCTGCCCTCCTATGAAACAGCGGATAGCGCCGGCATGGATTTGCGCGCCGCTGTGGCAGAAGCCATCACAATCGAACCTGGCAAACGGGCTCTCGTTCCGACAGGCCTAAAAATGGCCCTGCCGCGGGGTTATGAAGCCCAGATCCGTCCCCGCTCCGGTCTTGCCCTTAAAAAAGGGATCACCCTTCCGAATACACCCGGCACCATTGATGCGGATTATCGCGGTGAGCTGGGTATCATCCTGATGAATTTGGGAGAAGAGCCCTTTGTTATTGAACGCGGAGACCGGATTGCCCAGATGGTTGTCGCCCCGGTTACTGTTGCAACCTGGGTAGAGGTTGATGATCTGGATGAAACAGAGCGCGGTGAGGGTGGATTTGGTTCCACCGGCGTTGCCGCAGGAGAATAAACATGCTGCATTTACCGAAAAAAATGCTTTATGCGCTGGAGGCGGTGGTGGATATCGCCTTTAACGCCCGTCCGAACCCGGTGCAATCAAAGGAAATCACCCAAAGGCAGGGTATTCCGCAGCGCTATCTGGAGCAGGTGATGCAGCAACTGGTGCATGCAGGTATTCTTAAAGGCGTGCGCGGGCCTCGCGGCGGGTACCGCCTGGCAAGAGAACGCCGCCGCATTACCGCCGGTGACATTGTTCGTGTGATCAGTGAAGCCGACACAGAGGAAGAGGCTCAGATTTTCTCTTCAGAAATCGGCCAGAAAGTGGTGGGTCCGCTTTGGAAAGATGCTCAGTCCGCCATGCTCAGACAGCTGGATCAGGTCACTCTTGAAGATCTGTGCCGCCAGGTGGGTGCCGATTGCGGGGAAGTTGCCCCGCGCCCAACCAATACTTTTGATATTTGATCCCTGCAACCGGAACTTATCCCTTAACTCTCAAGTGAAATGGAAAAACCATGAATAAAAATGCTCCTCGCGGAAAAATTTACGACAGCGTCATTGATACGATTGGTGGCACACCGCTTGTTCGCATGCAGCGGGCCGGGAATGTTAAAGCTGATATCCTTTTGAAACTTGAGTTTTTTAACCCCCTGGCATCGGTCAAGGATCGGATCGCCGCCGCTATGATCGAAGCCATGGAAGAAGCGGGAAAAATCAACGCAGATACGAAAATTATTGAACCGACCTCCGGAAATACCGGAATTGGACTTGCATTTGTATGTGCGGCCAAAGGCTATGACCTGACCCTGGTGATGCCGGAGAGCATGTCTATCGAGCGACGGAAAATGCTGAAGCTGCTCGGTGCCAATCTGGAGCTGACAGAAGCAGCTAAAGGAATGGGCGGTGCCATTGCTAGAGCAAATGAAATGGTGGAAGAGCTTGGCAATGCCGTTATCCCGCAGCAGTTCGAAAACCCTGCGAATCCCGCCATTCACAAAGTAACCACCGCAGATGAGATCTGGGATGATACAGATGGAAAAGTGGATGCGGTTGTCATGGGGGTTGGAACCGGCGGAACACTAACCGGTGTGGGCACGATCCTTAAAGGCAAAAAACCCGAAGTAAAAATTATCGCCGTTGAGCCTGAAGACAGTCCTGTTCTGTCCGGTGGCCAGCCTGGCCCCCATAAAATTCAGGGCATTGGTGCCGGTTTTACGCCAGATAACCTGGATACCAGCCTGATCGATGAAGTTTTGACCATTGGTAATGAAACCGCGTTCGAGACAGCCCGTAACGTTGCCAAAGATGAAGGGATTCCAGTTGGAATTTCTTCTGGTGCTGCGGTTGCGGCGGCGCTGGAAATTGCGGACCGTGCCGATATGGAAGGGAAAACCATCGTTGTGATTATTCCATCCTTTGCGGAACGGTATCTGACAACAGCTCTTTTTGACGGAATATAGTCATGAACCTTACCGATGATCAGCTGGATCGATACGCCAGGCATATTATTTTGCGGGAAGTTGGCGGCATTGGTCAGAAGAAACTGCTTCAGTCGAAGGTTCTGATCATCGGTGCCGGGGGGCTTGGCTCCCCGCTCGTGTTATATCTTGCTGCTGCCGGGGTGGGGACCATCGGGATCATCGATGATGATCGGGTGGATCTTTCCAATCTGCAGCGGCAAATTGCCCATGGTACTGAGGATATCGGGGTGTTGAAAGTCGAAAGTGCAGAGCAGTCTGTTGCCCGCATTAATCCGGATGTAAAAATAATTCCGCATGCGGAACGATTAACTTCGGCGAATGTGAAGGAGATCTTTTCCGGCTATGATCTTGTTGCGGACGGATCCGATAATTTTGAAACCCGATTTCTGATTAATGACGCGTGCTTTTTCCTTAAAAAACCGTTGGTTTCTGCAGCCATGCTGCAGTTTGAAGGGCAGCTTTCCACCTATAAAGCCTATCTTGGCGGGAATAACCCCTGCTATCGCTGTATCTTCCCGTCTCCGCCTCCGCCTGATGTGGCCCAGACTTGCGGCGAAGCGGGTATTCTCGGGGCGCTCGCCGGTGCTATGGGGTCCTTGCAGGCGGTGGAGATTATTAAAGAGCTCCTGGATCTTGGGGAGAGCATGTCGGGCAAGCTTCTAATTTATGACGCGCTCTATGCGGATTTCAGGAAAGTTAAAGTTCGGCCGGATCCTGAATGCAAGCTCTGCGGCAAGCATCGTGAAATCACAGCGCTTTCCTGATTAACCGCCCAGAAAATAGGCGGATGCCACGGCGATGGAGACGGGCAGGGTAAACATGGAAAGAAAAGTCTGGATGGTGATGATGGCAGCCATGACATCTGCATCACTGTTCAGTTGCTTTGCCAGCGCATATGCGGAGGACGCGGTGGGAACCGCCCCGTAAATCACCAGAATAACGGCGGCAATCCCGTCAAGGCCGGTCATCAGGATCACCCCGACCATAATGAAAGGGAAAATCACCAGCTTGCAGAGTGAGGAAATGACCAGGGATCGGGTTTCTGCTTTCATGGCGCGAATATGAAGACCCGCCCCCACGCAGAGGAGGGCGACAGGCAAAGCGGCGCGAGAGATGATATTCGCCATATCATGAACAACCGGGATAGGACCGATCCCGGTCAGATTAAGGGTGACCCCTGCGCCAATTGCCAGAAGAAGCGGATTGCGGGCAAGTTCCTGGACGAGGCGTTTTTTTAGCGACGTTGTTCCGTCTTTTCCCTGATACATCACCAGCGCGGTGACACAGAAAAGATTGGTTGGCGGGACAAGAATGGATGTGGCCACAGCTGCAATGAGTAGCCCATCCGCTCCAAACAGGGTATCGGCAGTGGCAAAGGCAATAAAGGTGTTATGCCGCGTCGCCCCCTGGAAAAGAGAACCGGCAACCGGATTGGAAATTCCAAAGAGTTTGGCGCTTAAAGCGGCGACAAGGGCGCAGGCTGCAAGCGCGCCAAGCAGGGCGATGGTGAACGTGCCCACCAGATCACCACCAAGCGGCGCTGTTGTCGTCCGGTAAAAAAGAAGAGCCGGGAAAAGAACCCAATAAGTGATTTTATCAGCTGCAGGCCAGAAATCCCCGCCCGGAAAGTTATAACGGCGAAGAATATGCCCTGTGATCAACAACAGAAAGATAGGCAGGACTGACAGGGAAATGTCGAACATTCTTCGGGCTTTCAAGCGGAAAGAGCAGAGATAAGTTCTCTATTCTTAGCGGCGCTGGATCAAAGGCCAAAGCAAAAAAGCAACTGGACCTGAATTTGAGCAAAAACTGGATCAGTCCAGAAAGCGCTGATGAACGTCTTTCATGCTGTCCACAATGATATGACCAAGCTTTCTTACCTCTTTTGACGGGGTAATCAGATCCGGGATCTGAAAAACCAGCATTTCTGCGCCATGCGCTGCGCGAACGCCATTATCCGAATCTCCTATTGCCAGACATTCACTTGGCATGAAGCCGATTTTTCGCGCGGCTTTTAAGTAAATCTCGGGGTGAGGTTTGCTATATTGAACCTGATCACCGGTCGAAAGATCTTTAAAGAAATCAAGAAGTTCTGCGTTTTTAAGCTTCTGTTTCGCTTTTTCATAGCCTGTTGAAGTGGCAACAGCGCAGGGAATATTCTTGACCGCCAGATATTCCAGAAATTCCCGCACCCCTTCTTTCACAGGGACAGGTTTTAAAACCGCCTCATCATGGTAGATCTGCTGCCACATCTTCATAAAGGGCTCGCCTGGAAAATTATCCATTTTGTCGGTGAGCATCTGTTCAATATGCACCATATTACAGCCGATCAGGCTGTCATAGAGGGTCTGATCAAATCCCAGCCCAAAATCAGCGCAAGTTTCATGATAGGCAGCAAGAGAGATCCGCTCCGTATCCAGAAGCAGGCCGTCCATATCAAAAATAACCGCATCACGCATAACGACACCGAAATAGAATGTGAGTAGAACAGCTATCTAGTCCTGATCTCTGAGTTAATCAAGGGAATGATTTTGGCCCAAAAAAAGCCCCGCAAAAATGCAGGGCTTTCTTTTGTTCAAAGGAGTGTTTCTATCAGGCGCTTTTAGGCGCTGATTTCATCACTTCCTCGTTCACATATTCTTCAAACTGTCCGAAATTCTCGATAAAGAGATTGACCAGATGCTTGGCCTGTTTGTCATAACCTTCTTTATCTTCCCATGTGTTGCGCGGGTTCAGGATATCTGAAGGAACACCATCAACGGCTTTTGGAATGGAAAGCCCGAAGAACGGATCCTTTTCAAAATCCACATTGGCAAGTGTTCCGTCCAGGGCACCATTGACCAGGGCCCGGGTATGCTTGATCGGCATACGATGACCGGTACCGTAGGCACCGCCTGTCCAGCCTGTATTGACAAGCCAGCAGTTGACCTGGTGTTTTTCAATCTTTTCGCCCAGCAGCTTGGCATAGACAGATGGATGGCGCGGCATGAAAGGGGCGCCGAAGCAGGTGGAGAAGGTTGCCTGCGGCTCATTACCAAGGCCTTTTTCTGTACCGGCCAGCTTCGCTGTATAGCCGGACAGGAAGTGATACATGGCCTGTTCCGGTGAGAGCTTCGCAATGGGAGGCAGAACACCGAAAGCATCTGCCGTCAACATGATCACATTTTTCGGGTTTCCGGCAATGCCTGTTTCACTGGCATTTGGAATGAAGTGAATGGGGTAGGAAGCACGGGTATTTTCAGTATAGCGATTATCATCCAGATCCAGAACGCCATCTTCATCCATCACCACATTTTCCAAAATGGTACCGAAACGACCTGTTGTGGCATAAATTTCAGGTTCTGCTTCTTCGGAGAGCTTGATGACCTTGGCATAGCAGCCGCCTTCAAAATTGAAGACGCCGTCATCGGACCAGCCATGCTCGTCATCACCGATCAGCATACGATTGGCGTCAGCTGACAAGGTTGTTTTACCGGTGCCGGAAAGACCGAAGAAGACCGCGCTGTCGCCTTCATTGCTGACATTGACCGAGCAATGCATGGGCATGATGCTCTTTTCAGGGAGCAGATAGTTGAGGATGGAGAAAACGGATTTCTTGATCTCGCCAGCATAGGAGGTGCCGCCGATAATGACGAGCTTTTCTGCAAAATTGGCAAGAACAAAAACTTCTGAACGGGTGCCGTCAACTGCTGGATCTGCTTCAAAGGAAGGAACCTGCAGAACTGTAAATTCCGGAACGAAATCAGTAAGTTCTTCTTTGGCTGGCTGAATGAACATATTGCGGGCAAACAGATTGTGCCAGGCGCATTCTGTAATAATGCGAACAGGCAGGCGATTTTCCTTATCTGCACCGGCAAAGCAGTCTTGTACGAACACTTCCTTGCCTTCAAGGTACTCGATCATCTTTTTATGAAGGCCGGCGAATTTTGTGTCTTCGAACGGTTTGTTGACTTTGCCCCACCAGATATTCTCTGAGCTGGTTTCTTCTTCAACAATGAACTTGTCGTTGGCGGATCGGCCGGTATGCTGGCCGGTCATGGCGACCAGGGCACCCCCTGCTGATAGATTTGCCTCGCCCCGGGTGAGGGCTTCTTTATAAAGGGAGGGTGCTGCCAGGTTCCAGTTTGCTTTTCCCAGGCCGCCCAGCCCCTGTTTATCTAGCCCGTAAGAGCTCTTTTGAGGTCCCGTCTCTTGCACAATATTTCTCCAAAGATGATCAAGTCGTGTTCGTGTAAAAATCTGCGCAAAGATAAGCTTAGCCCTTTATCGGTGCAACAAAGGAGCGGTCAAAATTGTCAAAAAACGGTAACTTTTTTTGGGGATTTTCGTTTAAGTTTCGAGTTGTTTTTGAATTGATTTCAATCGAAAGATATTAACTAAGTTTTTTTATCTCTTCATTTGGCGTTGACCAAGTGGACAGCTTTTTAGAATGATCGGTTTCGGAAATTTTCGATTAAAACGAAGAATCCGGTCATTTCAATTCGTTAATGAGCTGTATGATTTCATTCTTAAGCCTTCATGTTGCCTTATTTCGAACAAATGTGGCATGGAATTTAACCGGGTAATTCCATATTATGAGGATAAATCACAAGGGGAATGAACTGTGAGCACGCGAATTGCACTGGTCGATGATGACCTGAACATTCTGACAACGGTTTCCATTTTGCTGGAATCCGAGGGGTTTGCCGTCTCTAAATATTCCGATGGCGAGGTTGCCTTGGAGGAGTTCGCAGAATCCCCGCCGGATCTTGCTGTTCTGGATATCAAAATGCCGCGAATGGACGGGATGGAATTGCTTAATCGCCTAAGGCGCAATTCCAATCTGCCAGTTATCTTCCTCACGTCCAAAGATGACGAGATTGACGAATTCCTTGGCCTGAAAATGGGGGCTGACGACTATATCAAGAAACCGTTTTCTCAGCGCTTGCTGGTTGAGCGTATCCGTACGGTTTTGCGTCGTCATCAGGTAAAATCTGCAGGAGACAGTGAAGAAGAGGAAGATGTTCTGGAGCGGGGCAAGCTCAAGCTTGACAGTATTCGCCATGCCTGTTTCTGGGATGGCCAGGAAGTGACCCTGACTGTTACAGAATTTATGTTGTTGCATGCCCTGGCCTACCGTCCGGGTCATGTGAAAAGCCGGGACCAGCTGATGGATGCGGCCTATGATGATAATATCTATGTGGATGACCGGACCATCGACAGTCATATCAAGCGGCTGCGGAAAAAAATAAAGGCGGTGGATCCTGATTTTTCTGCTATTGAAACACTTTACGGTGTCGGATACCGCTTTAAGGAAAAATAAGGTCAATTATGTCGCGAACGGAAACGGAAGCGCCAACGCTTGTGGCTGAGCCTGCCGTTACGGGACGGGATATGAAAGACAAGCGAAAGAAACATTTGTCCCCATTTCAGAAAAAAACACAGCGAAAATGGGGTCCCTTTTCGTCGCTGGGTCGCCGGATCATGGCGATCAACCTTTTTTCGGTCATGTTTCTGGCAGGCGGTGTTCTCTATCTTGATCAGTTTCGCACCGGTCTGATTGAAGCAAGGCTTCAGGCCCTGACAACCAATGGCCGAATGATTGCTGGGGCTTTGGGCGAGGCCGCCCTTCGTGATGTTTCCCTCAATGACAGCATTCGCCGGGTGACCCTGGATACCCGGAATATCAGGCGCGTGCTGCGCCGCCTTGCCGTGGTGACCAACACACCGGCCCGCCTGTTTGATCAGGACGGGACGTTGATTGCTGACAGTCGTTTTTTAATCTCGGCGGGGCGTGATATTGTCTCGGAGCCTCTTCCGCCGCCCAATGAAGAAAGCAATGTCCGGGAATTTTTCGGAGATCTTTATGATTTTGCGGCAGACCTGATGCCGGTCTCCCGGGATTATCCCCTTTATCCGGGCGACAATTCCCTGTCGGCTGACGAGTTTGAGGAAGTCTCCTGGGCGCTGAACGGTGAAACCGGCACTGTTATTCGCCAGACAAAGGACGGCCGGCTGATGCTGACAGCCTCCATTCCGGTTCAGGGGTTCAAGCAAATCCTTGGAAGTCTTTTGCTTATGGAGGATGGGGAAGCCATTGACGAGGCTGTGCGGTCGGCGCAGATCACAACCTTGATTGTCTTCTCCATTACCGTTGTGATCAATCTGCTGCTTTCCCTTTATCTCGCGCGCACCATCGCCTCCCCGGTTCATGAGATGGCCGAAGCGGCGGACAAGGTTCGCCTCGGGCTCGGCCGCCGTGTGGATATGCCGGACTTTTCCGCTCGCCAGGATGAAATCGGTGACTTGTCCACTTCCTTCAGGCAGATGACGGCAGCGCTTTATGACCGGATGGATGCAGTGGAGGCATTTGCTGCAGATGTGGCCCATGAACTTAAAAATCCGCTGACCAGCCTTGGAACAGCGGTCGATACCTTTGAAAGGGTAAAGGAAGAGAAAACCCGAAAGCAGCTGGTGTCCGTTATCTCAAGTGATGTAAAGCGGCTGGACCGGTTAATTACAGATATTTCCGCCGCGAGCCGTCTGGATGCAGAGCTGTCCCGGACGGAAAGCGAACCTGTTGATGTTGTGGAACTGATTGACAGTGTGGTTGATATGTATGTCGCAGGCCGGGGCGGGAAAAATGTGTCTGTCGAGGTCGAGACGCTAAGCGATTCTATTCAGGTGGAAGGGGCTCCGGGTCGTCTCGGCCAGGTTTTGAGAAATCTGATCGATAATGCGGTTTCTTTCTCTCCGGAAGGATCCAAGGTTCTGGTTCGGGCTATGGAGGATCAAAATGGCGACGGGCAGGGGTGGGTCCAGATTGAAGTGGAAGACCAGGGACCCGGTATTCCGGTCAACAAACTGGAGGATATTTTCAACCGCTTCTATACAGAACGCCCCCGATCCGAAGGCTTTGGCCGACATTCAGGGCTTGGGCTCAGTATTTCCCGCCTTATTGTTGACGCACACGGGGGCATGTTGTTTGCGAAAAACAGAATGAGCCCAGATGGTACAATTATTGGCGCGCGCTTTACCATAAGGTTGCCAAAATAACACGGCGCCAGACCCAGTTGTCCTTCCTCTTTTCTGCCGATTGACAGGGCGGCCTCCGCATTGCAGGCTGCGGCTATGGTCAGACTCCACGCATCAGCAGTATCAATTGGCGGTAAAGCCGTGCTCTTGCGCGGGCCGTCCGGTATTGGAAAATCGGATCTTGCCCTTCGCCTGATAGATGAAGGCGCAGAGCTTGTGGCAGATGATTATGTTGAACTCACGGTTACGGAAGGCCATATCCTTCTGCAGGCCCCGAAAAACATTCAGGGCAAGATGGAAATGCGTGGTATTGGGCTGATTGACAGGCCTTTTGCGAAAAATGTGCCTTTAAAACTCGTCTGTGATCTTGTTGTGACAGGATCAATGGATCGATTTCCGGAAAAGGAAAGCCACCTTCATATGGAGGGTATCACTGTGCCGCTTTTTCAGCTGGAAGGCCAGCTTGCTTCCGCGCCGGCGAAAATCAGGATGTTGTTGACCCTATTATCAGAAGAAAGCCCTTCAAAATGACACTCACTGCAGTTTCATCCGCCGAGAGGAAGGAAACGACCCTGGTTCTGGTTACCGGCCTTTCCGGTGCGGGTAAATCCACGGCTCTTAAACAGTTTGAAGATCTGGGATGGGATGTGGCTGATAATATTCCGTTGTCTCTTTTGCCCGGATTACTAAGTGAAATTGTTCGTCAGGGCGGCAAGAATGTGGCTGTTGGGGTGGATAGCCGGACATTTGGATTTTCTTCAGGCGATTTGCTGGATGTTATAAAGGAATTAAAGCAGGCGCCGGATAGTGAAGTACGGCTTTTGTTTCTGGAATGTGATGAAGCGGTTCTTTTGCGCCGTTTTACCGAAACGCGCCGCCGCCACCCGCTTGCCGATGACCGGCCTGTCATGGACGGGATCAAGCGGGAGCAGCAAATGCTTTCGCCCTTGAAAGATAAAGCCGATTACCGGATTGACAGCACAAACCTGACCTTACCGGATTTGAGGCATCTGCTGATCGGGCAGTTCAGTCTTGAGAATCGCCCGGCCCTTGCGACGACTTTTATCTCCTTTTCCTTTAAAAAAGGGGTTCCGCGAGAAGCTGATCTTGTCTTCGATGTCCGGTTTTTAAAAAATCCCTATTATGACGAAAGCTTGCGATCCGGAACCGGGCAGGATAAAGACGTGTCCCGGTTTATTGAAAAGGATACCGCCTTCAATCCCTTTATGGATCAGCTGGAAGGCATGCTGGATCTTCTGCTTCCGCGTTATCAGTCGGAAGGGAAATCCTATTTGACGGTCGCAATCGGTTGCACAGGCGGGCAACATCGTTCGGTATGTGTTGCAGAAAATATTCATGACCGGATTGAAAGAAAAGGTTATTTTACGCATCTTGTGCATCGGGATATGCAGAAGCGTTAGAATAAGCGTTCGCAACTTAATGTCGAAGAGGCAGACGGTATGATTGGAATGGTATTGGTGACCCATGGACGATTGGCGCAGGAATTTGTTGCGGCGACGGAACATGTGGTCGGTCCGCAGGATCAGGTGCGTGCGATTTCTATCGGTCCCGATGATGATATGGAGCAACGGCGGCAGGATATTCTGGATGCTGTAAGCGATGTGGAAACAGGCTCTGGCGTTATTCTGCTGACAGATATGTTTGGGGGTACCCCTTCCAATCTCGCAATTTCCGTGATGGAAAAAGCCAATGTTGAGGTGATTGCGGGAATTAACCTGCCCATGTTGATCAAGCTTGCCAGTATGCGCGGCGAAGATGATATGGAAAAAGCTGTTGCAGCTGCACAGGAATCAGGCAGGAAATACATCAATGTGGCGTCTCATCTTCTAAATGATAAGTCCTGATGCAAAAATGAGTGATGTTCTGCAACAGGATCTCCTGATCCGAAATAAAAGAGGGCTTCATGCCCGCGCAGCTGCCAAATTCGTGAAATGTGCAGAGCGCTTTAATGCAGATATTCTGGTGGTCAAGGATGAGAATAATGTCTCCGGAACCTCCATCATGGGGCTGATGATGCTGGCTGCCTCCAAGGGAACTTCCATACAGGTCCGGATCTCTGGCCCGGAAGCGGTACCGGCCATGGCGGCGCTTGAAGATCTTGTTGGCGATAAATTTGGTGAGGATCGCGACGAGCAGGGCTGATCCATTCAGGCCCCAAAACCCTTTTCCTCTTACAGTCCACCTTCAATTCTTTATACTCTCCGATAATACAATAATTTCTAATATTGAAGAAATGGCGAGTTAAACGCCATCGGGAGTAAAGAAGAATGAAAAACAAACTCTGTGAAATGTTCGGAATTGACGTTCCTGTTTTTGCCTTTTCCCATTGCCGTGATGTTGTGGTCGAAGTGTCAAAAGCGGGGGGTATGGGGGTTCTTGGAATGGCTCGCATGGATCCGGAGCGGGTTGAGGAGGAACTGAACTGGATTGATGCTCATATTGACGGCAAGCCCTACGGAATTGATGTCCTGATGTCGGCCAATGTGGAAGATAGCGGTGATCTCAAATTTGAGCCCGACAAGCTTCTGCCGGAACGTCATGTGACATTTGTTCGTGAAATGCTGGATAATGCCGGTATTCCGCCGCTTCCAGCAGAGGAAGAAAAAACGATCATGCAGGATATTGTGAAGGGTATGAATTTCACGCCGCGGGAAAGCCTGGCGATGATCGAAACCGCGATGAGACATCCCGTAAAACTTATTGTCAACGCCCTTGGTACCCCGCCTGCAGGCCTTATTGATGAAGCTCATGCCAAAGGCATCAAGGTTGCCGCTTTGGCAGGAAAGCCAAAACATGCCCGCCGCCACAAGGACGCCGGTTGTGATTTTGTGATTGCGGTTGGAACAGAAGCAGGCGGACATACCGGGGATGTCTCTTCCATGGTTCTGTGGCCGAGCATCGTGGATGCGGTTGCCCCTCTGCCTGTTCTCGGCGGCGGCGGTGTTGGCCGAGGACGGCAACTGGCCGCAGCGCTTGTTCTGGGGTGTGAGGGGGTCTGGTGCGGCTCCATCTGGCTCAAAACAGCTCAAAGTGAAGTAACGCCGGAAATAAAGGAAAAAATGTTCCAGGCGACAGCCAGTGACGCGGTGCTGACCAAAACTGTTACCGGAAAACCGTGCCGGACGCTTAGAAATGCGTTCAGTGACGCCTGGGATGCCCCGGATGCCCCGGAGGTTTTGCCTGCTCCAAAACAGAATTATCTCTGGTGGCAGCAGGGACGGACGCGGGTTGAAAGGGTTCGAGCGACGGATTTTCTCACCTATCCTGTGGGTCAGATTGTCGGGGATATGAACGAAGAAACCAGTGTTAAGGAAGTGGTTTACGAGTTTATGAACGAACTGCTTGATGCCAAGGACAGGCTTAATTTGCAACTGGATGAATGAAGGCCCGGGCAGGATTAATTTCCGGGTAAGTTTTACGGTATCTTAAATTCCTTGAATTATCATGATGTAATCATGATATAAAGATGTCTTTATATTGTTGTTGAATTTCCTGATCGCACTTGATATATACGGGCGATCAAGGGTCGTGATTTACGTTATTTTGCAACCTTTCAACTCACTTCATCTGGAAAAGAGTGTTCAATGACCACATCGGAAGACTTTAAAGTTGCCGACCTGTCACTTGCTGACTGGGGACGCAAGGAAGTAGCAATTGCTGAAACCGAAATGCCGGGCCTGATGGCACTGCGTGAAGAGTTTGGCGCAAGCAAACCCCTCGCCGGCGCCCGTATTGCAGGTTGCCTGCATATGACCATTCAGACGGCTGTTCTGATTGAGACGTTAACGGCCCTTGGTGCAGAAGTGCGTTGGTCCTCCTGTAATATTTTCTCCACCCAGGACCAGGCGGCTGCGGCGATGGCGGCGGCCGGCATTCCTGTCTTTGCCTGGAAAGGCATGAGCGAAGAGGAATTCTGGTGGTGCATTGAAATGACCATTGAAGGTCCAAACGGATGGCGCCCCAATCTGATTCTGGACGATGGCGGTGACCTCACACAGGTCATGCATGATAAATATCCCCAGTATCTTGAGGATATCAAAGGTCTGTCCGAAGAAACAACGACCGGTGTTCACCGCCTTTATGAAATGGCGAAAGCCGGAACTCTCAAGGTTCCTGCGATTAATGTGAATGACAGTGTCACCAAATCAAAATTCGACAACCTGTATGGCTGCCGGGAAAGCCTGGTAGACGGGATCAAGCGGGCGACAGATGTTATGGTTGCCGGCAAGATCGCTGTTGTCGCCGGTTATGGTGATGTGGGTAAAGGTTCCGCCGCTTCTCTTCGCAGCCAGGGGGCACGCGTTCTGGTCACGGAGATTGATCCAATCTGTGCTCTTCAGGCTTCCATGGAAGGCTATGAAGTCGTGACAATGGAAGAGGCGGCTCCTGCCGGTGATATCTTTGTTACAACAACCGGTAATGTTGATGTGATCACCATTGATCATATGCGGGCCATGAAGGACCGGGCGATTGTCAGCAATATTGGCCATTTTGATTCAGAAATTCAGATTGATGCCCTTAGAAATCTCACCTGGCATAATGTGAAGCCGCAGGTGGACGAGGTCGAATTCCCTGACGGAAAACGCATTATCGTTCTGGCTGAAGGTCGCCTTGTTAATCTTGGCTGTGCAACCGGACATCCCAGCTTTGTAATGAGTGCGTCCTTTACCAATCAGGTTCTCGCCCAGATCGAGCTTTGGGAACGTTCTGACAAATATGGCAATGAAGTTTATGTGCTGCCAAAACATCTGGATGAGAAAGTGGCTATGCTTCATCTTTCCAAACTGGGTGTGAAGCTGACAACATTGACCGAAAAACAGGCGGATTATATCAGTGTTCCCCAGGCAGGCCCGTTCAAGCCGGAACATTACCGATACTAGAGTTTTCGTCACGTCTGTGACCTATTAACTGCAAAAAAGGGCTGATGCTGGAAGGCATTAGCCCTTTTTCTTGTGCTTTTTTATTTTTTTTCCTTAAATTACTCTCTAAACGAAAATAGGACGGAAGGGTTCTTCACGTTGCCAGTCGATAAGTGAGGATGTGAAAGCCTTTGGGGTATGGATATAGATTTTTCTTCCGCTGAACTGATTGCGCTTTGGCTGTTACTCCTCGTGGCGGGGGCTTTAGGCATGGCGCTTTTTGTGATGCGCCGCAAAGCACTTTCTCTGCTTTCACATTCCGACAGGCTTGTGGATCGGGTCCATTTGCTTGAAGGAGAGCTGGAAAAGGCGAAAGAAGAAGGCGTTAGCGGACAAAAGGAGGTTCTGAATCTCAAGTCTGCTCTTATGGATACCCGAACCGAACGGGATGATTTCATTGACCTTCTGAATGCAGCGCCGATTGCGATCTGGCGGCGGGATGAGCAATCCCGGATAATCTGGCATAACCGGCGTTATGAAGATATTGTCGGGCCGCCAACCTCTCTTGGGGACATGGCTGAACTTGCATCCAACAGAGAACCGGATCAGGCACGCAAGATGGCCGCTCGCGCCCGGGTATCCCAGAAACCGCAAACCGAAACACGCCGATATGTTGTTGGTGGAGATCTCAGAAGTTTCCGTATTCACGAAATTCCCCTGGAGTTTGAGAACCAGCTCGCCGGTTTTGCAGAAGATGTAAGCCGTGAAGAGGAAATGGTCGCGCAGATGAAGACCCATGTTCAGGGGCAGGCCAATGTTCTTGAAAATATTACAACTGCCATCGCCATTTACGGTCCTGATCAGCAATTGACCTTTTACAATCAGACTTATGCAAAGCTCTGGCGTCTTGACGATACTTTCCTGCAGGACAAGCCCCATATCATTGAAGTCCTGGACAAGCAGCGCGAAATGCGGCGATTGCCGGAGCAGGCGGATTTCTCCGCCTATCGGGCAAAGCGCAGGGCGCTCTTCACCAATCTGATTGATATGAAGGAAGAACTCTCGCAGCTTCCGGATGAAACCATGATCCGGACACTGATCGCCCCCCATTCCTCAGGTGGTCTGGTCTTCATGTTTGAGGATGTGACGGATAAGGTAAGTTTGCAGCGGGCACATAACACTCAAACGGCAGTGCAGCGCGCAACCCTTGATAATCTGCATGAAGGGGTGGCTGTATTCGGGGCGGATGCTCGCCTCAAGCTCTTCAATTCCGGTTTTCTGGATATCTGGAGCCTCTCTCCTGAATTTATGGAAGAGGATATGCATATCTCCCGGATTGTGGATCGGATCTTCAACAACTGGAAAATGGAGGAGAACGAAGATCTTCGTGAGCGCTATATTGCCAATGTGACCCGCCGGTATGCTGCTGGCGGCAGTATGGAACATCCTGACGGCAGAATAATCAATTTCAACCGGGTTCCCTTGCCCGATGGGAATGTTTTGTTCACCTATGTGGATGTTACAGACGAGCTTCGGGTTCAGCGGGCGCTAACCGAACGAAATGATGCGCTTGAAGCAGGCGATCGGATGAAAACCGAATTTGTGGCCAGTGTCAGCCATGAGCTTCGAACCCCGCTGAATACCATCATCGGATTTGCCGAAATTCTGGTGAAGCAGTTTTTTGGCCCGCTTAATGACAAGCAGGAAGAATATGGGCGGGGAATTCTGGATAGCTCTAACCACCTGCTGCATCTGATCAATGACATTCTGGATATGGCTAATATCCAGGCCGGGCAGATAGAGCTTGATCTGGAACCTGTTGATATTCATTCACTGC
Organism: Sneathiellales bacterium; assembly: GCA_022360775.1. Classification (GTDB taxonomy): domain Bacteria; phylum Pseudomonadota; class Alphaproteobacteria; order Sneathiellales; family Sneathiellaceae; genus Sneathiella. The sequence goes on from JAKSCD010000320.1 coordinate 20,946, forward strand.
TCGCCAATGTCGTGACGATGGTCCATGACCGGGCCCGTAAAAGGCGCATCAATATCGAGCTTGAAGTGGATAATGAGCTTGGCTGGGGCAATCTGGATGAAAGGCGTATGAAGCAGGTAATTTTCAATCTGTTCAGTAACGCTATTAAATTCACAACACCCGGCGGACAAATTACACTAAAGGCCGAAAAATCTGTGGATGGTATTACGATCAGTGTTGCTGATACCGGTATCGGTATCCCCCAGGAAATGCAGGAACGGATTTTCGAACGTTTCTCCAAGGGAGATACCACTCATGAAAATGCGGGGGCTGGTCTGGGTCTTTCCCTGGTGAAGAGTTTCGTTGAGATGCATGGCGGACATGTGGATTTGATGTCCGAGGAAAATAAAGGCACAACCATTACCTGCTTCCTGCCCCTTGAGGTTTGCATTGAAGCCCGTTCTGCATAATGTTCCATGCCTGATCACTCTCCCTTTTTATCCGTCGACATTACCAGCGAAATGGAAACTGCTGCCTTTGCAGAAAGGCTTTCTGCCTTTGTCAAAAAGCGGGATGTCCTGACATTGAACGGTACACTCGGCGCCGGAAAGACAGCCTTTGCACGTGCTTTCATTCGCTCGGTTTGCGGATCTGAAATAGAGGTTCCAAGCCCGACTTTTAACCTTCTTCTTCTGTATGACAGCCCGAAAGGGCCAATTTATCATTATGATTTCTATCGTCTTGAAGATCCCGAGGAAGTCTGGGAGCTTGATGTTGAAGACGCTTATGAAGAAGGGATAACCCTCATGGAATGGGTCGAGCGGCTTGAAGATCTGGGTCCGGAAGATCCGCTGGATATACAGATCACTTTTCCAGAAGAAGGTCCGGAAAAGGCGCGTATCATCTCACTTTTCGGATCGGAAACCTGGCAGAACCGTTTGAAAGATCTGGTTCCGTAATGGATATATCGGAGAAGACTATCCAGTCATTTTTAGAAGGCGCGCGCTGGAATGAGGCAGCAGCGCAGGATCTGGCGGGAGATGCATCCTCCCGGCGCTACAGGCGTCTTCTGAAGAACGGAAAATCTGCCATTCTGATGATTGATCCTTCCATCCAAACGGTCTCTCAATTTCTCAAAGTTACGGAGATCCTGAAAAAAGACGGATATAGCGCACCGGATATTCTGGCCCGGGATATTCAGAAGGGACTTCTTCTTCTTGAGGATTTTGGTGATCGCCTTTTCGTCAGCCTGATAGAAGCAGGCGAGAATGAAGAGAAACTTTACACATTGGCCGTGGATTTTCTGCTGGATTTGAGAACAAGGAAACTTCCTGAAGGGCTTCCCTATTTTTCACCGAGCTATGTGCTGGATCAGAATGTGATGTTTCTTGACTGGTTTGTACCGCATCAAAGCGGAAAAACCGTCAGTGAGGAGGGGCGCCGGTTTTATCAGCAGATCTGGACCCATTTGCTTAAATCCCTTGATCGCAAGGATGAAGCGATGCTGCTTCGGGATTTTCATGCGGAAAACATTCTCTATCTGGAGGGGCGAACGGGTTTAAGCACCCTCGGCCTGCTGGATTATCAGGACGCCATGACAGGACCGACCGCTTATGATCTTGTGTCTCTGCTGCAGGATGCCAGACGCACTGTTCCTCTATCGCTGGAAGAGAAGATGCTGGATTACTACATTTTAAAAAGCGGTGTTGACGGTAAATGGTTTCGCGAGACCTATGCGATTTTGGGAGCGCATCGGGCGCTTCGTATTCTCGGGATTTTCACAAGACTGCTAAATCAGGATGGTAAGGATAGGTATCAGCAATTTGTTCCAAGAGTGAAAACGCATTTAAAACGCAACCTGGAACATCCGTCTTTGCTGGCCTTGCAACACTGGCTGACTATAACTCTTGGAAAAAACGCCTTATGATATGTAAAGCTGACCAGAAAATCGATATGGCCATGGTCCTTGCTGCTGGCCTCGGCACACGTCTCAGACCGGTGACCGATCATACTCCCAAACCCCTTGTTAAAGTTGGTGGTAAGGCGCTGATTGACTATTGCTTTGATTTGATACGTGGGGCTGGCGTGAGCAATGCTGTGGTGAATTGTCATCATCTGGCGGACCAGATTGAGCAGTATGTCGGGAAAATCCAGGATTTGAACATAACCCTTTCAGATGAACGGCAGCAGCTTCTGGAGACAGGGGGCGGGGTTCTTAAAGCCCTGCCATTGCTGGGATCGCAGCCCTTTGCCGTTCTGAATTCGGATGTCATCGTGCGCGACGGGCTCAATACGTCTTTAAAAAAGCTTATTCATTTCTGGGATCCTGACAAGATGGATATTGCGCTTTTGATGCAGTCCACCACAAGCGCGGTCGGGGGTCATCCTCACGGGGATTACCTGATGGACGGTATGGGCCGCCTCGCACGCCGGGATGAACGGGAAGTGGCGCCCTACATGTTCACCGGCATTCAGATCCTGAAACCCGAACTGTTCAAGGGGATGAAAGAAGAAGCTTTTTCCCTCAATCGCCTTTATGATATTGCCGAGAAGAAAGGGCGTCTTTTCGGTCTTGTTCATGATGGTCAATGGCTGCATGTGGGAACGGAAGAAGCTATTCGAAAAGCAGAACAGAAATTACGCGGGCAGTGACAGAAGATCATCAGGATCAGACCCCTTTAAGGCCAAAGGTCTTTAACATCCCGCCGGATATGTCTTTTGTGGACTGTCTGGCGAAGGAAATTCTGCGCCTCCACGGGCGCTCCCTTGAGGAACTCGGGCGCGTTACAATCCTTACAACCACCCGCCGGGCCGCACGGGCCTTGCAAAATGCCTTTTTGCGCGAAACCGGTGGAGAGCCGCTGTTGCTGCCTCGCATGCGACCCCTTGGAGATGTGGATGAAGATGATTTGCTTCTTGAGGGAGATCAGGAGTTTCTGGGTGCTGGTGATGGTCGCCTGGATTTACCCCCTGCTATCGACGGGTTGCGAAGGCAGCTTCTTTTAAGCCGACTTATAGAGCGTCAACAGGGAGAAAAGGTTGATTTTGCGCAATGTGCGGGGCTTGCTAAAGAGCTTTGCAGGCTGCTTGACCAGGTGCAGACCGAAGGACTTGATTTTGCGGACCTTCATCAGCTTGTGCCTGCAGAATATGCAGAACACTGGCAAATCACCCTGGAATTCCTGAAGCTTGTCAGTGAGGTCTGGCCGGTTTTACTGGAGGCGGAGGGATGTATGGATCCGGCCCATCGCCGCGATAGTCTGATCCGGGCACAAACAGAGGAATGGCGGCAAAATCCACCTGAAGGCCCGCTATATGCGGTGGGATCAACAGGTTCCATCCCGGCAACAGCTGATCTTTTGACCGTTATTGCCACCCTTCCTGAAGGGGCGGTTATTTTGCCGGGCCTTGATCGGCATCTGGATGATAAAAGCTGGGATCTTGTTCTGGAAGAGCCCGGACATCCCCAGTTCGGGCTGGCAAAACTGCTTCAGAAAATGGATCTGAAACGGGATCAGGTTGAGGATATCTTCAACGAAGAGACCCGCAGCTGCTCGCCTGAGCGTCCCCGGTTCCTGGCAAATATGTTAAGGCCGGCGGAAACCACAGATCGCTGGCAGCTTCTGGAAAAACCACCTGGGGACGTTTTTGAAGGGCTCTATCAGCTCACATGCAGTCAATCACAAAGCGAAGCGCTTACAATTGCGCTTCTCATGCGCGAAACGCTGGAAACGCCGCAAAAAACAGCGGTTCTCATAACGCCGGATCGCGACCTTTCGCGGCGGGTCAGCGCGGAGTTGAAACGCTGGGATATTGAGGTGGATGACAGCGCGGGGAGCAGTCTGGATCAATCGCCGCCCGGTGTCTTTCTACGCCTTGTTGCCCGTATGATCGCTGATCGTTTCGCACCCGTATCGATTTTGGCAACTCTCAAGCATCCCTATGCCACTATGGGGATGGAACGCGCTGCCTTTCGCGAGCATGTCCGGGAACTTGAACGTCTTGCGCTTAGAGGTCCAAGGCCTGCGCCGGGCCTTGACGGGATAAAAGAGATCTTGCAGCACTCGGAGGCATCCACAGATCTGCAAAACTGGTTTGATTTGTTTTCCGAACTGGCGGGTGACCATGCGGCACTGATGTCACCTGCCCCTTTAAGGTTTGAGGCGCTGGTGCATTCCTTTATCGGATTTGCTGAAAAACTGTCGCTGGAGCAGGAGACAGGCCAGTCAGTTTTGTGGAAAGGGCATTTTGGTGAAGCTGCGGCTGATTTTATTGCGGAGCTTTTAAGATCTTCTGATGTGATGGAAGAGCTTTCTTCATCGATCTGGCCGGATCTGATGGATACCCTGATGTCGGGTCGGATGGTGCGTGCGCGCTACGGTCTTCACCCGAGGCTTCAAATCTGGGGGCCGATTGAGGGCCGGTTGCAGCGGGCGGATCGGGTGATTTTAGGCGGGCTTAATGAGGGGATCTGGCCCCCGGATCCAGGGAGCGACCCCTGGATGAGCAGACCCATGCGACAGGAATTTACCTTGCCGTCCCCTGAAAAGAAAATCGGGCTTTCGGCCCATGATTTTCAGCAGGCAATCTGCGCAAAGGAAGTGTATCTCACCCGATCGGAAAAGGTGGATGGGACCCCGATGGTACCAAGTCGCTGGATCCTGCGTCTTGAGACTTTGCTTAAGAAATTTGCGACTTCTCTTGAAAATGACCGAACCCGGACTCTTCTGGATTGGCAGGAAAAACTGGATCGACCAGCGGCCTATCTTCCGGTTTCCGCACCGCGCCCAACCCCGCCCCTTTCTGCAAGACCGCGCAGGCTTTCGGTAACCCGGATCGAGAAATGGCTGAAAGATCCCTATTCGATTTTTGCTGATGCGATCCTGAAACTGAAACCGCTTGCACAAATAGGCGAGGATCCGGGAGCTGCAGAAAAAGGCACCTTTATTCATGCGGCCCTTGAAAAATTTGTAAAAGAGTATCCGGACAGTTTGCCGCCAGATGCTTTGGACCGGCTTCTTTCCATCGGGCGAGAAACCTTCTCTGATGTGCTTTCCTATCCTGCCGTCTGGGCGTTCTGGTGGCCGCGTTTTGAACGCATCGCCACATGGTTTATTGCTTTTGAAAAAGAACGTCGCATGCTTTTCACGCCCGCAGCTC
>JAKSCD010000429.1 GCA_022360775.1 Sneathiellales bacterium
AAACTCGATATCCAGATCGTCTATTTTCTCTGACATATATTTGCGAACATCGCTGACAGCCTGGTTGTATTGCGAAGGCCCGATCTTTTTCAGCATAAAATCAACGATTTCAAGCGCCCGGAATTCGCTGATTTCTTCGTCAAATTCCGATTTAAAGAAAGCAATGAGTTCATTGCTGATCGCCTCTTTGCGTTCGTCACTCAATTTAATTCGCAATGCCTCCTCCCCTATTGTGCCTTTGAAATCCTGGCAAGATTTTGGGCGAGCCAGAGAACGCCTTTAAGGCGATCATCGGGATGTTCCCAGCTGCGGGTATAGACCATTTTATGATCAGCACGTAATTTTGCGGAACCGGGTTGCTTGGAAATAAAGGCAACCAGTCCTGCGGGATTCTCAAAGCGGTTGTTTCTAAAAGTCAGAACAGCCCCCTTGGGACCGGCTTCAATTTTTTCAATATTCGCTTCTTTGCAATATTGCTTGATGGTCATGACCTCAACCAGATGCTGGACTTCTTCAGGGAGCGATCCAAAACGATCCACCATTTCAACGGCAAAAGCATTGATTTCCTGTTCGTTGGTTTGGGCAGCAATCCTGCGATAAAGATCCATACGAACGGTAATATCGGTCACGTAGCTTTCCGGAATAAGGACAGATGTACCGATATTGATGGTCGGGGACCATTTATCCTCTGTTTCTTCACCGCTCGCAAACTCCCCTTCTTTAGCAGCCGCAACAGCTTCTTCAAGCATTTCCTGGTAAAGCTCGAAACCCACTTCTTTTACATGACCGGATTGCTCATCCCCCAGAAGGTTCCCTGCCCCGCGAATATCCAGATCATGACTGGCCAGCGTGAAGCCCGCCCCCAGGGTATCCAGGGATTGCAGGACACGAAGACGGCGATCTGCTGCATCTGTCGGTTTTTTTCGTGGCGGTAAGGTGAGATACGCATAAGCTCTTGTTTTTGATCGGCCAATTCGGCCGCGTATCTGGTAAAGCTGGGCAAGGCCGAACATATCCGCCCGATATGTGATCAGCGTATTGGCTGTCGGGATATCAAGACCGCTTTCGACAATATTTGTTGCAACCAGAACATCATACGCGCCGTCATAGAAGGCATTCATGGTCGTATCCAGCTCCTTCGCCGGCATCTGACCATGGGCAGTGACAAATTTCACTTCCGGAACATGTTCCCGCAGATAGCGTCCGACTTCCTGAAGGTCGGAAAGACGCGGACAGACAAAGAAACTCTGGCCACCGCGATAATGTTCGCGAAGTAACGCCTCACGGATAACAACAGGATCAAAAGGCAACACAAAAGTGCGAATAGCAAGTCGATCCACAGGCGGTGTTGCAATGATGGAGAGATCCCGGATCCCTGTCATGGCAAGCTGCAAGGTTCTTGGAATAGGTGTCGCAGTCAGCGTCAGGACATGAAGATCCGCGCGCATTTCCTTTAAACGCTCTTTATGGACAACACCGAAATGCTGTTCCTCATCCACAATGACCAGCCCCAGATTCTTGAAATTGATACTTTTACCGAGCAAGGCATGGGTTCCGACAACAATGTCGATCTGCCCTTCGGCCAGTCCCTTTTTTGTAAGATTGGCTTCCTTGGTCGTAACCATACGGGATAGCTGCGCGACATTTACAGGAAGACCAGTAAATCGCTGACTGAATGTCTTGTAATGCTGACGGGAAAGAAGCGTGGTCGGTGTTACGATGGCAACCTGTTTGCCAGACAAAGCGGCTGTAAAGGCGGCACGCAGTGCCACTTCTGTTTTTCCAAATCCTACATCGCCGCATACCAGACGATCCATCGGGCGCCCGGATGTCATATCATCCAGAGTATCATTTATGGCTTTAAGCTGATCTTCCGTTTCCTCGAAGGGAAAACCGCTGCAAAATTCTGCATAAGCACCATCGGGCGGGTTCAGCCTTTCCGCTTTTCTCAAGTGACGCGCAGCGGCAATTTTTATCAACTGATCGGCCTTTTCCATGACCTTTTTCTTCAGCTTGGCTTTTTTCGCCTGCCAACCTGACCCGCCCAGCTTATCCAGAACCGCACCGGTTTCGGAACCGCCATAACGAGACAGCATTTCGATATTTTCTACGGGCAGATAAATCTTATCTCCGCCGTCATATATCAAGGTGACACAGTCATGGGGGGCACCCGTGATATCAATGGTTTTCAGCCCCTCATATTGAGCAATACCGTGATCAACATGAACCACATAGTCTCCAGGAGACAGCTGCGATGCTTCAGCAATGAAATTGTCGCTTTTGCGAGAGACCTTGCGTGGGCGGACAAGACGATCACCAAGGATATCCTGCTCCCCGATAATAGCAAAATCTGGTGCTTCGAACCCTTTTTCCAGCCCCAATACCGCCATGGACGGAATTTTTCGTTTCCAGGAAAGATCGCGAAAATCTCCGATTTCTGTGACCGGATCAATACCGTGGTCCTTTAAGACACTGGTATTCCTGTCCCGGGACCCTTCAGAGAAATGGCTAAGGATAACCTGCTTGTCGCGAGATAACAGATCTGCAATATGTCCTTTGACATGATCATAAATATTGCTGTCCTGGAGTTTTCGTTCAGGTGCGAAATCTCTCCCTTCCTTGGCCTCTGCATCAAGAACCAGATCTCCTTCACTGCCGCTGCGATACGGGGAAAGCTGGCAAGTGGCCCGTACAGAAATCAGGTCTTTCCATTGATCTTCCGTGACATAAAGCTGTTCTGGTGGCAAAGGATGATAATCAACTTCCTTACCTTGCGCAGCACTTTGACGGGCGTCGAAATAATCAAGAATTGTATCCAGGCGGGCTTCCCGGGATTCATCGCATAGATGATCCAGAAAAATTGTCGCGTCAGGAACGAAATCCGAAATCAGTTGCATTTCGCCGTGAAAAAGCGGTAGCCAATGCTCCATACCGGCATGTTTGCGTTTTTCGCTGACAGCTTCATATAGGGGGTCTTCACGGGTAACGCTTCCAAAGTTTGACCGATATCCGGATCGGAAACGGCTTACGGCTTCATCATCAAGCAGAAATTCTGTTGCTGCAGTGAAATCAACCCGTTCTTTTTTGTCGGTTGTTTTCTGGTTTAAAGGATCAAAAGTGCGAATACCTTCAAGCTGATCGCCAAAGAAATCCAGACGTACAGGTTCTTCAGCCCCTGGCGGAAAAATGTCTATTAATCCCCCGCGAACCGCAAATTCACCTGGCTCCATAACGGTACCAATGCGCGAAAACCCGTTTGCCACCAGAAAGGCCGTAAGCCCGGATATATCGACCTGATCACCGATTTTTGCAGAAAAGCATGCCCCCTTGATCATTGTTACTGAGGGAACCCGCTGCATCATTGCATTGACGGTTGTCAGAACGATACGTGCTTTTGCGCTTTCTTCCGTAAGTGCAGCAAGACTGGTCATCCGATGGGCGACAATTTCCGCATTGGGAGAAACCCGATCATAAGGCTGGCAATCCCAGGCCGGAATAGAAATGACCTCCTGATTGGGATCAAAGAAGGCAATAGCAGCTTCGGTCGCGGCCATACGCACATCCTCGCGCAAAATATATAAAATATCTTGCGACGACTTTTTCACCAGTTCACACAGAATATAGGCGTCATATCCTTCAGGAACAGCTTCAAGCCTGGCGGCGTTATTTGTCTCTTCCAGGCTGATCAGTTTGTTGACCAGGCCTGACAGAATTGTTTCCGTCATAATTTACTGTTTGGCAGGATCGTGTTCGTAAATGGCAAAGTTTTTCAGTTTTTGCATAACACTGGTATCATATTCAGCTGGAACATCTTCACGTCCGACAGCCCAGGCATAGATACTGGGATCCCCTGCCTTTAGCAGCGTTTCATATATCTCCAGCTCTTCTTCACTGAATTTCTGAATATATTGTTCTGCAAAGCGGCCCAGCATCAGGTCCGTTTCCTTCATGCCGGTATAACGGGAACGATGGAGGAGCCTTTTTCGGCGAATGGCGGTTTCTTCAGTCATGAACATGCTCATTTGTTGGATGTGCTAGGATATACCCTTTATGTTCTCTCCTGTCAGCATTAAGCTGTAGGAAAATTTGCAGGCTATTTTCAAGGTCCTTCTATGCGTCCGGAATTTCTTTTTCCGCTTTTTAAAAACATCAATACCCTCAAAGGGGTAGGCCCTCGCCTTAGCAGCCTGATGAGTAAACTGGCGGGTGAGCATGTTATTGACCTTCTCTGGCATCTTCCAACGGGTTTGGTGACACGTCAGAAGATTGAACGCCTGTCCGCGGACTATGTGACACATCAGATCATTGTTGAAGTCACTATTACGCAGCATAATCCCTCGAGAAACCGACGCGTTCCCTATCGCGTCCAATGTGACGTTGAGGGACGCCCCCTCACCCTCACCTTTTTCAATGGCCGCGAAGACTATTTAAAAAGAAAGTTGCCTGTTGGTCAAAACCGGATCATTGCCGGTAAACTTGAAGAATATGCAGCAGATTTCCAGATTACACATCCTGATCACATTCTGGAAAAAGACGAACTGGAAGCATTATCAATTCATGAACCTGTTTATCCCTTAACCGCAGGCGTCACCAACAATACCTTAAGCAAAGCCATCCGACAGGCTCTTGAACTGATCATTGACATGCCGGAATGGATTGATCCCGCCCTTTTTGCCAAGGAAAAGTGGCCGAACTGGAAAGCCGCCATCCTGAATACGCATAATCCGACATCGGAACACGAACTTGAACCCCTGGACAATGCGAGACAGCGGCTGGCCTATGATGAACTTCTTTCCAATCAACTGGCTCTGGAGCTGGTCCGGCAGAGCATGAAGCGAAAGGCAGGTCGGTCTCTAATGGGAACGGGAGACTTTTCTAAGATGATTGAAGACACCCTTCCTTTCAGGCTGACAGGCGGACAATTAGGTGCCATTGCAGAAATCTCTGCAGATATGAAGGCGAATTATCGTATGTTGCGACTGGTTCAAGGGGATGTTGGCAGCGGTAAAACCATGGTTGCCCTGATGGCTATATTACAAGCGGTTGAGAGCGGTGCCCAGGCTGCATTAATGGCGCCAACAGAAATCCTGGCACGTCAGCATATGGAAGGCCTTACTCCTTATCTCGAAAGGCTGGGCCTGAAAACCGGGTTGATAACCGGCAGACTGAAGGGCAAGAAACGTGAAGCTTTGCTGGCCGAACTCGCTGCTGGTGATATTCATGTTGCCAGTGGCACCCATGCCCTGTTTCAGGAAGA
>JAKSCD010000512.1 GCA_022360775.1 Sneathiellales bacterium
CGGGGCTTCCCGCATCGCGGCGGGATATTGAGCTTACTGAAAGCGTGATCATGCAGGACAGGGGGCAGACCAAACGGAATATGCTGCGCCTTAAAGGGCTGGGTGTGAAGCTTTCAATTGATGATTTTGGAACCGGGTATTCTTCGCTCAGTTATCTCAGTCATCTGCCTGCATCGGTTCTGAAAATTGATAAATGCTTTATCGATGGTGTCGTCGTTAATAGCAAGGATGCTGCGATCGCACGCACCATTATCTCCCTTGGGCAAAATCTGGGCATGCAGGTGCTGGCGGAAGGTGTTGAAAATCAGGAGCAGCTCAGCTTCCTGAAAGAGGCCGGCTGCGATAGTGCTCAAGGATATGTCTTCTCCCGTCCTGTCGGGGCGGAGGAGATACAAAACCTATCCCTTAAGCAATTGACTTCAAGCTAGTTTTCCTGGTCAGGAAGCAATTTTCCTGGGTTAAATAGATTATCCGGATCCAGCGCCATTTTGATTTTGCGCATCATGTCGATCTCTACATCCGATTTATAGCGCGGCAGGTCGTTTTTCTTCATGCGACCAATACCATGTTCCGCACTGATGCTTCCCTTGAAGCTATGGGCAATATCGTGGACGGCTTGGCTCACCTCGGGCCACATATCAAGAAAAGCCTGTTTTTCCATTTCCTCTGGTTGCAACGGATTATAATGCAGATTGCCGTCACCGATATGGCCGAATATCACAGGACGGAAATTCGGTATGATTTTTTCAAGCGCAGTATTTGCCTCTTCAATAAACTCAGGAAGGGCGGCAATGGGTACGGAAATATCATGCTTGATACTGCCTCCTTCCGGCTTTTGCGCACCGGAGATCTCTTCACGCAGCATCCATAATTTTTGCTGCTGGGCATCGCTTGAAGGAATAACCGCGTCCAGAACAATATCCTGATTAAAACCTTCTTCAAGGATACTGGTCATTAGTCCAGCAAGATCTTCTGTTACGCTTGAGGAAAGTTCAACCAGGATATGCCAGTCATATCGATCCGGCATGGGGTCTGTAAAATTGGGTACATGCTTTGTCACCATATCTATCCCGATACGCGGGATCAGCTCGATTGCAGTGACCTGGTCGCCGCTCATCTGGCGGGCAAGCCCGAGAAAAGTCACAGCAGCCCGTACATCCGTAATGGCGATCAGGGCAACTTGCTGATATTTGGGCTTGGGGAACATCTTCACAACGGCACCGGTCACAACACCAAGTGTTCCTTCCCCGCCGATAAAAAGCTGTTTCAGATCATAACCGGTATTGTTTTTCCGAAGATTTGTCAGGCCATCCCAGATCCTTCCATCGGGCATAACAACTTCAAGACCCAGCACCTGGTCCCGTGTATTGCCATAGTGAAGCACTTGTACGCCCCCCGCATTTGTCGAGATATTCCCGCCTATCTGGCAGCTGCCTTCCGAGCCAATACGCAACGGGAACATGAAGCCATTGTCATCCGCAACAGATTGCAGGTCCGCCAGCACGCATCCTGCATCGACTGTAAGCGTCCCGCCTTCACAATCCACGTGACGGATCCTGTTCATCCGTCGGGTTGAAAGAATAATCTCTTCTCCGCTATCAAAAGGAATGGATCCACCAACGAGAGATGTATTGCCGCCTTGGGGAACAATTGGTGTTTTCATCTCTGAGCAGAGCTTGACAACAGCCGAGACTTCCTCCGTTGTTTTGGGAAGGACAATAAGTTTTGCTTTTCCTTCATATTTGTCCCGCCATTCGGTTAGGTAGCCGGCCATATCGGCCTCTTCCGTAATCAGGCCTTTTTCACCAACAATTTCTTTCAGTTTTTCCTGCAGGGACATTTCCTATCCTTCTTGTTTTTCTCTCGGGGCAGCGGCGCGGCGTAATCGATCATTGATAGCGACCCCCAATCCGATTTCCGGGATCGGGGCGACGGCTATAGATGCAAAACCCTCCTCATCCAGCAGATGCAATGAGGAGAAAAGATTGGCGGTCGCTTCGGTCAGATCCCCGCTCGCGCTGAGATTAATTGTCGATATCAAATCCGTTTCCGGACCGAAACCAAGATAGGCTTCTCCCTCCTTCTTGTCATCCGCATTCAGCCGGACCGGGCAGGAGGGGGCGTAATGACTAAGCAGCATGCCAGGGCTTGTTATCTTGCTATCCGGTGCACTCATTGTCACCTTGCCGCAGGCTGCCTGCAGCTGTTCTTTTGTAACCCCGCCTGGCCTGAGAAGGATAACTTCATCCTCAGAAAAGCCAATGACTGTGCTCTCCACACCGATTTTACAGGTGCCGCCATCGAGGATCAGTTTCACTTTATCCTTAAGCCCGTTCGCCACATGGATAGCTTGCGTAGGGCTGATCTGACCGGATGGATTGGCGCTGGGCGCAGCAATCGGTCGACCCACCTCAAGGAGCAAATCCCTTGCAAGTGGATTGGCGGGAACACGCACTGCCAAAGTCGGAAGACCGGCGCTGGCAAGTCTGGAAATGGGACACTCTTCGTTTCTTGGAAGAACCATAGTCAGTGCGCCCGGCCAGAAAAGGGCCGCGAGATTCTCTGCACGGGCATTAAAACGGACATATTTCCGGGCCGTCTCGATATCCGGTACATGGACAATAAGGGGATTGAAGCTTGGCCGTCCCTTCGCTTCAAAGATTTTGGCAGTCGCGTTATCATTACTCGCATCTGCCCCAAGCCCGTAGACGGTTTCCGTAGGGAAGGCAACGAGTTCACCCGCCTGTAAAATCCTGGCAGCGTTTTTAAGTGCCTCTTTTGACGGAGAACAAATATTATCAAGGGCGGACATATATTTTAGATACCGTGTTGAAAAACTCAGATCCAGAAAGATCTTAATACGTAAAATACTTTTTTTTCAGCGGCTGACTATGGCATAAGAACAGCCAACAGATAAGAATTTAATGAGAAGGAAATTCTGATGGGCGAATATAACGCACCTCTCAAGGATATGCGCTTTGTTCTGAACAATGTGATCGGTCTTGATAATCTGAACGCAATCGAAAGCTTTGCTCATGCGGAAAGTGATGTTGTCGACGCTGTCCTCGAGGAAGCCTCCAAGCTTGCGACCAATATCCTCTCTCCCCTGAATAAAGCCGGTGATCTGGCTGGCACATCCGTAAATGATGGTGTCGTGACTTCTCCGGACGGATGGGCTGATGCCTACCAGAAGTTTGTTGAGGGGGGCTGGAACGGAATTTCCTGTCCTGAGGAATTTGACGGCGGGGGAATGCCGCAGGCCGTGACAATGGCAACCCTTGAAATGTGGAATGCCTCCAACCTTGCTTTTGCTCTTTGTCCTTTGCTGACCCAGGGCGCAATTGAATCGTTGCTCGCCCACGGGACGGATGAACAAAAAACCAAATATCTGAAAAAGCTGGTAACCGGTGAATGGACCGCAACCATGAACCTGACTGAAAGTCATGCCGGCTCTGATGTGGGCGCCCTGCGCTCAAAAGCGGAGCCCGCTGATGACGGTTCATGGCGTATTTCCGGACAGAAGATTTTTATCACCTATGGTGAGCATGAAATGTCCGAAAATATCATTCACCTTGTTCTTGCAAGAACTCCGGGATCCCCTCCGGGAACCAAAGGTATTTCTCTCTTCATCGTGCCGAAATTCCTGGTCAATGATGACGGCACCCTGGGCAAGCGCAATGATCTGAAATGCGTCTCGCTTGAAGAAAAGATCGGTATTCATGCGAGCCCGACTGCCGTGATGTCCTATGGTGACAACGGGGACTGCGTTGGCTACTTGATCGGCGGCGAAAATAATGGCATGGCCTGCATGTTCACCATGATGAATAACGCTCGCCTGGGCGTGGGAACGCAGGGTCTTGCAATTGCAGAACGAGCCTATCAGGCAGCCGTTGAATATGCGGTAGAACGCAAACAGGGCAAGGCGCCGGGGACTCCCAAGGGGGAGAGTGCAACTATCGTCAAGCATGCGGATGTTCGGCGTATGCTGATGTCCATGAAGTCCCAGATTGAAGCCATGCGCTGCATGATTTATCTGAACGGGGCTTCTCTTGATCTTGCACATAACCACCCGGATGAAGAAACCCGGAAAGAGCAGATGGGCCTTGCTGAATTGCTGACCCCGCTGTCCAAGGCCTGGTGTACGGATCTGGGTGTTGAACTGGCCTCAACGGCAGTTCAAATCCATGGTGGTATGGGTTTTATCGAAGAAACCGGTGTTGGACAGCATTACAGGGATTCCCGTATTTTGCCAATTTACGAAGGTACAAACGGCATTCAGGCACTGGACCTTGTTGGCCGCAAACTCGGCCTGATGGGCGGGGAACCTGTCCGTAAAATGCTCACCGATATCGAGGATCTTTCCAAGGAAATGAGCGGCGGTGATGCAGAGCTTGCAGAAATTTCCCGCCATCTCGGTGTTGCTGTTACAGCACTGAAAGAAGCAACGGACTGGATGTATAGCAATGCACCCAATGATCCCAATGCAGCGCCGGCGGGAGCGACCCCCTATCTTCGTATGTTTGCGACGACAGTCGGGGGATACCTGATGGCCAAATCTGCCGTTAAGGCAAAAGAGCTTCTGGCTGCGGGCGATGCTGATGAAAAATTTCTGAAAGGAAAAGTCTCAACAGCGCGTTTCTTTGCAGCGCAAATCCTGCCACAGGTTGCCGCGCTTCTGGGACCGGTAACAGAAGGCCCGGAACTACTATTTGCAATCGATGAAGATGATCTGGTAGCGTGAAGAGGTTGACGTTTACGTAAACTTCACCAGATTCAGGTTAGTTTTGTGGCGGCTTCAGGCCGCCACTTGCGTTAACAGCTAAAAGAAAACCCACGGGGACATGAATGAAAAAACAACAAGAAATCACATACCCGCTTGGAACCCGCCCTGGTGACGGCGACGTCATTGAAGTCACTGAAGGTGTGCTTTGGGTTCGAATGCCGATCCCTTTCAAGGGGCTGGACTATATTAATCTATACCTGATCGAGGATACCGAAGGCTGGACAATGGTGGATGCCGGTTTCTCGAATGCCCGCATCAAGGGGTTATGGGACGAGATTTTTGACAAGCATCTTAAAGGAAAGCCTGTTACACGTCTGATCTGTACTCATTTCCATCCTGATCATATGGGTCTTGCCGCCTGGGTCATGGAAAAATGGGGTATTCCGCTCACCATGAGTTTCGGGGAATGGACCTTCGGCCGTATGCTTTATCTGGAAGCAGAGGAAGAGGTTCCGGATTACATCCTCAATTTCTACCGCCAAATCGGCTTTACTCCTGCCATGATGCGGGAGGTGGAAAAACGAGGCTTCGACATGTTTTCAAAAGCGTTTCACGCCATGCCGATGGGATTTGTCCGCCTTGAAGAAGGAGATGTTCTCAATATAGGAGGACATGACTGGAGCGTGATTGTAGGTACGGGCCATGCACCGGAGCATGTCTGTCTGCATTGCAAGGATAAGAATATACTCATTTCGGGCGATCAGGTGCTACCGCGGATTACCCCGCATATAGGTGTTTATCCGGCTGAGCCTTTTGCCAATCCGCTTCAGAAATTCCTGGCGTCGACAGAGAAGTTCCGTCATCTGCCGGAGGATATCACCGTTTTGCCTGCCCATAATGATGTGTTCATAGGATTGAATAATCAGCTGGACTTCTATCTGGAGCATCATCATGAGCGACTTGCTCGTCTGAAGGCGGCTTGCCAATCCCCGAAAACTGCCATCGAAATTGTTCCGGCTCTGTTCGACCGGGTGCTTGAGGATCGGGACATGGGGCTCGGGATTGCAGAAGGGCTCGCTCACTGCCATTACCTGATCGGAGAAGGGGAGATGGAGCGGAATATGGGCGATGATGGCGTCTGGCGCTTTGTGACGAAAAAATCTGTACAGGAGAAAGTCGCGTAATTAAACTCAACCCTGATCGTTCCATAATCATAAAAAGAAAGAAGAACAATGTCAGATCATTTGCTATTTGAAAAAAAAGACGGGATTGCCACGCTGACTATGAACCGGCCGGAAAGCCGGAACGCCCTTTCAATCGAGATGCGCGAAAAACTGTTTCAATGCGTCACTGATATTGAAACAGATGATGACGTGCGCTGCGTCGTGATTAAGGGGGCAGGTGATCATTTTATGGCGGGCGGTGATGTTATTTCCTTTGCCGAAATAGCCAAACAGGATCCTGATGAGCGCCGGAAGATGTTTGAAGCTCGCATTCATGGCTTGCATCCAACAATGTTTACCATGCGTCGCATGCAAAAACCCATTATCGGCTGTGTCCAGGGTGCGGCCGCAGGATTTGGTCTTTCCTTTGCCATGGCTTGTGATCTGGTGATTGCATCTGATGATGCCTTTTTCACCTTAGCCTATATCAATATAGCAACGACGCCTGACGGCTCCGGCACTTATTCGCTGCCACGTATGGTCGGACTGAAAAAAGCCATG
Source organism: Sneathiellales bacterium (assembly GCA_022360775.1). Lineage (GTDB taxonomy): Bacteria > Pseudomonadota > Alphaproteobacteria > Sneathiellales > Sneathiellaceae > Sneathiella. The sequence goes on from JAKSCD010000512.1 coordinate 6,448, forward strand.
GAGATTGCCATGTTGGGGGACCGGTTTGACGCAGAAGAAGCGTATCGTATAGGCCTGGTCAACAGGGTCGTCCCCAAAGCCGATCTGGAAGCGGAAACAGCGAAACTCGCCCGTCGTCTGGCCAATGGCCCTACAGTAGCGATCGGACGAACCAAACGTATGATGCATGCATCATTGACCAATAGCATGGAAGAGCAATTAAGCCTTGAAGCAGAGAATTTTGCAGCCTGTGCGGCGACAAATGACTGGGCTGAAGGTGTGACGGCCTTTGCCGAAAAAAGAAAGCCTGAATTTAAAGGCAAATAGTGGTGGAGGGGCTTGCACCCTCCCTTATGGTTAAGATTTGGTTAATAAAAATTGCAAGTAATAAAATATATAATACTTTGACGAGTGCGTTTGTGCTCTCTATAATGGTGGGGCCCGCTTCAATGAAGTGTGCAGGGAAGAATAAACGGATGGAAAGTCTGGTTTATTCTTCTTCTCCATGAGGACCCGCATATGATCAATACTGCACTTACAAATCTCTATCAGGGACTGATCCAGAAGAACGTCGTCACTGACCCTTCCCAGGGAAACGAAAAACAGCACACGCCTTTCCCGGTACTGTCGGATCAACAGCCTGATCAGAATGTCCAGATCACGTTGTCTGATGAGGCGAAAAATGCACTTCAGACGGCAACAAGTAACACGGGTTTATCTGACGCCTCTTTTTACGAGAAATTTTATCCGGCGCGTGAGGGTTTTTCTTCGGTTAATCTGGCAGCCGCAGTCGCAGATCCCTCTGCACAGCCTTATTCGCAGAACCGGGCTTTTTCCGATGTTGCCGCCTCTGCCCGTGAAACTCTGGATACCAAATATCAACAAATGATGGCGAGCGGGGAGCCTTATGGCAGTATTCAGTCCGAAGGGCGTGACAGAAATGCGGCGTTTGGAGAATTCGATCGCCGGGCTCTTTATGCCATAGCCAGCAATGAAGGTGGGCATTTCAGCAAGGACGAGCAAAACGCCGCCAAAAGCATCATGAGCCAGCAGCAAGGAAATGCAATGGGCTTTGGCAGTGGACCGACCCGGGTGGCCGAAGAACATGTGAACCCGTTTCTGGGAGACAAGGCTGCTTCTTTTAAAGCGATGAACAGCTTTCTCGACAATGTAAGCGCAGAAGAGCGGGCGACTTCCGTTGAATGGGCGCAGCAGCGCGCTGCCGGGCAGAGGATTTATGAAGATCACGCCCGCAAGCAGGGCGAAGAGCCGGAACCCTTCAATAGCGATAACGCCTTACTTAATCTATTTCTGGAAGCTTTCGATAGCTGGAATGCTGACGAAGCCCGTTTCAACGATCATTTCAAACGTTATGAGGACAGGGTTGACGGCGCTATTGCAGAAAACACATCCCTCTTTGCGCTTGAATAGTTCGTCATCTTCTGTCCTGATAAGAGAGATCTTTCATGTCTATTATAGGGGCACAGGAAAATGGCAAATCTGGCAGGTAAAACCCTTTTCATTACCGGTGCAAGCCGCGGTATAGGCCTTGCGATCGGCAAACGGGCAGCAGAAGATGGTGCCAATATCGTTATCGCCGCCAAAACAGCAGAACCACATCCAAAACTGAAGGGGACGATCTATACTGCAGCAGAGGAAATAGAGGCCGCTGGCGGTAAGGCGCTTCCCCTTGTGGTGGATGTGCGCGAGGAAGAGATCGTTGAAAACGCCATGGAGATGGCCGCGGAAACTTTTGGCGGGATTGATATTCTGGTCAATAACGCCTCTGCCATTAGCCTGACCAATACCCTTCATACCCCCATGAAACGTTATGACCTGATGCATCAGATTAATGTGCGCGGTACCTATCTTTGCTCCCAAAAAGCGATCCCCTATCTTAAAAAAGCGGACAACCCCCATGTGCTGAACCTGTCTCCGCCGCTTAATTTTGAAGCGCGCTGGTTTAAACCCCATGTAGCCTATAGCATCGCGAAATATGGTATGAGCCTTTGTGTGCTGGGCATGGCCGAGGAGTTCAGGAAGGCAGGCATTGCCTTTAATGCGCTTTGGCCCCGAACGGCAATTGATACCGCTGCCATGGATATGATCGGAGGCGGCCAGGTCAGTAAAAACTGCCGCATGCCTGAAATCATGTCAGATGCCGCGCATGTGATCCTGACAAAGGATGCAAAAGAATTTTCCGGCAATTTCTGTATCGATGATGAAATTCTGGAAAGTATCGGGGTGACCGATCTTTCCAGATACCGCCATGAAGGCATCAAGGAAGAAGAACTGCTGCCGGATTTCTTTGTGTGAGCGATCTCGTCAGTCGCTGGTTCGGAAACGCGTATTCGAGACTTCATCCCGTGCTTCAAGAGCTTTACTCTGAAGGGGGGATACTAAAAGGAGTTGTTGCGCTTTCCTATGGGGGCGGTATTGCCGGGTGGCTGGGGCGAAAATGGGCCGCCAAACAAGGTTTGAATGATCCAGGAAAGTATGACTTTCAGCTCCAAATCTATGAGCAGGGCAGTCTCTTTATCTGGGACCGGCAGTTTGGAGATGCTCAACTGCTTTCACGTTTTAAACCTATTGGCACAATTACTGATGGCTATTGGCTGGAAACGCTCGGGCCGCTCTCCCTTTTCCTGAATGTTGAAATAATAGACAGTGGATGGCATTGGCGGATAAAGAAAGCAAAGCTTTCATTCGTCAGACTTCCTTTATTCCTGTTTCCGGATATGGAAGCCCATAAAATTGTGCGAGAGGACATGTATATTTTTAAAGTCAGTTTCTCCTATCCTGTTCTTGGAAAGCTTTTCAGCTATGAAGGAAAATTGCGGCGCGTTTGAACAACTCCCGAGCTAGGCAAACTTCTTCGCCCCAGCCACGCAGGCTACAACAAACACGGTTGCGCCAATCATCAGCATTGAAACGGCCTCACCCAACAAAAAGGCAGCAAGGATCAGGCTGAAGAAAGGTTGCAGCAGCTGGAGCTGTCCAACACCGGTAATGCCGCCAAGGGCGAGGCCACGATACCAGAAGATAAAACCGATCAACATGGAAAAGGCGGACACATAGCCAAGGCCGAACCATGCAGGGAGTGCGATATTCCTCAGGCTCTCTGGCCAGGTGAAGACGGCCAGGAGCAGCATGGCTGGCAGAGAAAAGGCGAGGGACCAGGAGATAACCTGCCAGCCGCCGAGCCGCTTGGACAGGATGGCGCCTTCCGCATATCCGAAACCGCAGACAATAATCGCGGCCAGCATTAACCCGTCTCCATAAAAAGAGGCCTCAGCCCCTTGGGTGAGGGCAAAGCCAACAACAGTGAGACTGCCGAGACAGGAAAAAAACCAGAAGACAGGTGAAGGGCGTTCGCCGCCTCTGATTACCCCAAAAACGGCTGTCGCGAGCGGAAGGAGACCGATATAGACGGTGGAATGGGCTGCGGTTATATGTTGAAGGGCAAGGGCCGTAAGAAGAGGGAAGCCAAGCACAACGCCGAATGCTGTATAAATCAGGGAGCGGGTTTCCTGTCTGTTCGGAGATCTCTGTTTTAACAGCACCAACAGAGCAATCCCCATAAATGCAGCGATAACGGCACGTGCCGATGTGAGAAAGAGAGGATCAAAGCCGCCAACAGCAACGCGTGTTGCCGGTAAAGAACCACTGAATATCAAAATGCCGATAAGGCCGTTACTCCATCCTGCTGCTGACTGGTTCACACATCTTTCCCTTCAATGAGACATTTCCGGGGCAGAATGCAAAAAAAGGACTTTTGAAGATAGAGACAAAACAATACAATTTAATCAAACTGTATTGATACAAAATATATACAATTGAGCTAATGCCAGAGACCCGTGCTGAAAAGATCGTGACGAGCATTGAGACACTGATTTCCAGTCGTGTCCTGCAGGAAGGGGAAAGATTGCCCTCCATTCGGGGTTATGCCGGCAAAATGAAGGTTTCTCCTTCAACAGTTGCAGAAGCGTATGATCGGCTGGTCGCAGAGGGCAGGATTTACGCCAGACGTGGTTCCGGATTTTATGTCTCAAATCATATTGAACCTGTCCCCCTTACACATCTGGGGCCGGAGCTGGATCGGGAAATCGATCCTTTCTGGGTGTCACGGCAATCCCTGGATGCAGATGAAAGAAGCCTGAAACCCGGTTGCGGATGGTTGCCCGCAAATCAGATGCCGGTGGAGGTGATGAAACGGGCATTACGAAAAACCGGCCGTAGTGAGGAAGCCCTTTTTGCTGACTATGGTAGTACTCAAGGGTCAACCAATCTTCGGCGGTCTTTAAGCCGGCGCTATATAGAAGAGGGGCTATCCGTCTCTCCTGAGCAAATTCTGCTTACCTCATCCGGGACGCAGGCTGTTGATCTTGTCTGCCGGTTTTTGCTCCAGGCGGGGGATACGGTTCTGGTCGATGATCCCTGTTATTTTAACTTCCAGGCACTTTTGAGGGCGCATAAAGTGAGCTTGATCAGTGTACCCATGGGGCCTGAGGGGCCGGATGTCACCCTGTTTGAAAAAGCGCTCAAAACCTATAAACCAAAGCTCTATATCACCAATTCTGCTATTCATAATCCGACCGGTGCGTCCTTGTCGCCAAAAGTAGCCCATCGCCTTCTTAATCTTGCTGAAACCCATAATCTGGTCATCATTGAAGATGATATTTTCGCTGATTTTGAAGAAGATCCTTCCCTTCGGCTGGCGGTCCTTGACGGGCTTGATCGGGTGATCCGGATTGGTAGTTTTTCCAAAACTCTTTCTGCGTCTGTCCGCTGCGGTCATATCGCGGCCAAAGCTGGTTGGATAGACGCCCTTATTGATTTACAGGTCGCAACAAGTTTCGGTGGTCCCAGTCCGTTGGCAACAGAACTGATTTACAATGCGATCAGTGACAGTGGATACCGGCGGCATCTGGGCAGCCTGCGCCAGGGCCTTGCACGGCAGCGCCGGGAAATTGCTGGCAGGTTAGCTGATTTGGCAATTAAACCCTGGTTGATGCCAAGGGGCGGGTTCTATCTCTGGTGCCGGTTACCAGAGGGTATTTGCTCAGCCGATCTCGCGCGTCTTGCATTGGAGGAAAATGTGATTTTAGCGCCTGGAAATGTTTTCAGTGTCAGTCGGAATGTCTCACACTTTATGCGTTTCAACACCAGCCAGATGAAGGCACCAAAGCTGTATGAAATGCTTGAAAGAAATCTGAAGAAACTTTCTTAACGTCGTAATACTAAGAAGCTTCTCGTTACTTGATCAGCTGGAGGACAGATTTGAATTCGCGATTGTCGGCGCTTTGAAGCCACTCAAAGAGCGCCATTTCAGAGGTAACGATTTCTGCGCCATTCTGCTGCATTCGATCAATCCCGGCCTGTTTATTCGCAAGCTTTCGTGATCCAATGGCGTCAGCGATAACAAAGACTTCTTTCTTCCATTCGAGAAGCCCGAGAACAGTCTGCAGGACACAGACATGAGCTTCGCTGCCGGTAACGACAATTTGTTCCTTGTCCTTCAACATTTCTCGAAAACCACCGGTCTTGCAGCAGTCGAATGTCATTTTGGTGAAAAGGCATCCTTCCGCAATGACGAGTTGATCCGTGGTCGGCCCCAGACCTTTCGGGTTTTGTTCTGTGAAAAGAACGGGGATATTCAGGATCTCTGCTGCTTTTTGCAGTTTGGCTGTTTGCTGAACAATCTCACTACCCTGATGGATTACCGGAAGAAGCCGGGCCTGAAGGTCAATGATCAGAAGCAGGGATTTTTCGCGGTTAAGAAGAGGCATTTCAGTTCCAGTTCTGTTCTTTGATCTGTTCTTCAATATAATCCCGCATCATCTGTTCCGGATCCTGCTCAAAAAGGCGAATACGCTTGGTATGGGCGAGAAGAAGAATGCCTGTTGAATGAGCAAATATCCGCGCCATCAGGTTTTGACCCAGATGCTTATCTGCACCCAGTTCCTCAGCCGCTTCAGCAATGGGGGCGAGGCAGTCATAAAGTTCCTGATTGAGTTTTTGATTTCTCTCCCGTCCAACTCCCTGCGGTTCAATACCTCCGCGAAATAGATAAAGGCCAAGGGAAAGATCCTCCGGGTTTTTGTTGTAGAAATCGAAGAAAGACCAGGCCGCTTCCTCAAATCGTTCCCCGGCTGTCTCACGCTTTCTGACCCGCTGGTCTATATAGTCCTTTAGTTGATGCAGCGATTGAGAAAGCAATTCTGCATAAATTTCTTCGCGCGAGGAAAAGTGAAAATAAAGAGCTGCCGGGGTGTATCCCGCTTCTGCTGCAATAGACCTTAAACTTGATCCTTCCAGGCCCTCTTCTTCAAAAACACGCTTGGCAGCATCGAGGATCATTCGTTTTTTCTCGGCGCTGGTCGCTTTTTTTCTTTTTGGTTCAATAGCTTGAGGCATGCATAAATCCCGGGTTTGACAAAAATTCTAACAGTGTTAAATTTTTTAATGTTGTTAGAAAAAATATATCATGAAAAACCACAACAGGAGAAGAGCGATGTTGATGACGGCGGATGCCTATAGGGACTCATTAAGATCACTGACCCCTCGTATTTTTGTAAATGGAAATCTGGTTAAGAGCGTTGCAGATGATCCTCTGCTCGCTCCTGGCATAGCTGGTGTCGGGGTCTCTTACGATTTTGCCGTCAATGCGGCGCATAAAAAACTGATGACTGCAACACAGTTTAGCGGCAGTAATATTGTAAACCGCATGTTGCATATCAATGAAACATCAGATGATCTTCTGAATAAGCTGGAAGCGGTTCGCCTTATCTGCGCGGAATCCGGTTGTGCACAGCGCTATCTGTCTCACGATGCGCTTAATGCTCTCTTTCAGGCAACAAAACAGGCAGATGATAATTTCGCTACAGACTATCATCAGCGTTTTATGGCTTACCTGCATGATGTGCAGGAAAGGGATCTGGCCATCGGTGTCGCCATGACAGATGCCAAGGGGGATCGCTCCTTAAGGCCCGGTTTGCAATCCAACCCGGATGTTTATGTGCATGTGAAAGAACGGCGTGCTGATGGCGTAGTAATCAGCGGTTGCAAGGCAATCGTCACAGGCGCGCCCTATATGCATGAATTCCTTGTTATGCCTTGCCGGACACATCGAGCGGAGGATAAACAATTTGCTATTGCCTGCGCTGTTCCCATTGATGCGCCAGGGGTGACTGTCGTCGCAAAACCGGCGGGGCGGCCAGGGGATCCGGCTGCCAAATTTTCCGCCAAATATGGGCAATCAACCGGCGCCGTTTTATTTGAGGATGTTTTTGTCCCTTATGAACGGGTTTTCCTGGATGGAGAGACGGAAGAGGGGGGCTTCCTGACCACATCTTACGCCACCCATCATCGTCAGTCCTGTATTGGCGCGCGTGCGGGTTTTGGGGATCTGCTCATCGGGGCAGGGGCGTTAATGACCGAAGCCAATGGCCTTGATATTGATCGTTATGGCCATATCCGCGAAGCTATGGTGGAACTGATCACTATTACTGAAAGCTTCTATGCCTGTGGTGTGGCCTCTTCTGTTTACTGTGTGAAAGATCCTGCCGGCAATGTCATGCCCGAACCCGTATAAGCGAATATTGGTAAATTGCTGCTGGCGACAAAAATCTA
>JAKSCD010000513.1 GCA_022360775.1 Sneathiellales bacterium
GAAGCTTGTCAAGATCGGGAACAGCGGTTACGTCACCCAACGTCTTCATTTCACGCACTATGAGAAGGGGCTCATTTGCATGTTTAAAAAGTTCGGCTTTTGGGGCAAACGAAATGTGATAAGTCTTTTCGCTGGTATCCTGCTCAGCGGTGTTCTCTGTTTCTACAGCGGCTTCTGCCTTGGCTGGCTTGGCATCTGCCGCTCCTTCACCGCGAACAATAACAAGGATCTCGTCGAGGATCTGCTTGCCAAACTCTTCATCAAGAGGCGCTTCATTTTCCGCAGCTTCTACCATGGCTGACAGAACATCTGATGCTCTGAACAGAAGTTCAACACCTTCTTCAGTCACATCAATGCGTCCATCACGCATGCGATCGAGAAGCGCTTCATATTCATGGGAGAATTCTGCGAGCATCGTGAATTTAAAAGCACCTGCGCCCGCTTTAATAGAGTGGACGGCCCTGAAAATGGCGTGCAGAACTTCCGGATCCGAAGATCCAGAGCTTAATTCAGACAGTTGAGCTTCAACATCTGAAAGTAACTCGGCGCATTCTGCAAAGTAGGTGAGTTTGAATTGCGCAAAATCATCCATCGCGAGAGATCCTTTTCTCTGTTAAGAGTTAGCTGCAGACTTTTTGAACAACCTTCAGAAGCTTTTCAGGTTCGAAGGGTTTCACAATCCAGCCGGTTGCGCCTGCAGCGCGTCCCTCGTTTTTCTTTGAATCGTCAGATTCAGTTGTAAGAACCAGTATGGGAGTGGAGCTATGTGCCGGATTTCCACGAAGGGCCTTAACCAGGCCAATGCCATCCATGTTCGGCATATTGATATCCGTGATCACGAGATCGACAGCATTTTTTCCGATTGCGTCCAGTGCTAAAAGACCATCTTCCGCCAATACAACATCGTATCCGGCGCCTTTTAGGGTGAAACTCACCATGTCGCGCATAGTTTTTGAATCATCGACTGCCAGAACTGTCTTAGTCATTATTGGTACTCCATGTATTAAAGATGTCCATTAATCCGAGATCTGCGAACGCATCCTTTACCGGTTCGCTTGCGTTCATTAGAGAAAATGAGTTGCCGTTTTCTTCAACAGTTCGACCGGCGGAAATGAGAACCTGTAAACAGGGGGTTGTCAGATTTGTGACTTCAGAAGCGTCCAGGACAAGGTCTGATTCTACCACCAAGGTTTGCATTAGCTTTTCACGGAGATCCTCTGCTACTCCCAGATTTAAAACAGCAGGTAACGGTATTGTTGCTGCGGTTTCGGCATTTGGTTCAGTCATTTTATTTTGGTCTCTCTAGTGAGTTTGGATGAACTAAAAAAGAAAACTACCGAAAAGTATTAGTACAGAGGTTGAGGTATAGTCCTTAATTTGTGGTTAAAAAAATCTGATAATGCACGTTTTAGTAAAATTAGAGCTTTACAGATGTTTTGATCTAAAGAGCTCGCCAAAAGAGAGTTTAATTTAAAATTTCAGCACGTAATATGAGAGGTTTTTCGATTTTTGATTATTAAAATCTAAAAAATATAAATAAAACAATGTGATATAGATGTGTCTATGATCTCTACAATAATGCGCTATGTTGATGAAATGAGAGGATAGATATTTTTCTTTTCTATTAATGCTTTGGTAATTTTCCTAACAAATAATTAATCACTAATGTGGTAATTCTCTCATATTTATATATTGGTCATAGGTCTGGTCGTATCTCATTTTACCTATGCTTTTCGACTGCAGAAAGGGACTGAACATGAACCAGAATTCTTCCGTATTGAGTCTTAATCCAATTCCTATCCTGATTTATTCAAACACCAAATCCGATGGTCAAAGACTTGGGAAGAAAATCGACAAAGATGTTCATCCCAATCTTTCAATTGCGACTCAAAAAACAGTTGAGGATGAAATCAAGGCTCTTTCTAAACCTCTTATTCTGCTAATTGAGAAAAGCCTGGCAGATGATCATGTGGTTAAATTTGTTGAGCATATAATGAAAACCTATGATCCTGCGGAAGTCGGAATTTTCTGCCTGTGCCGGCAATCAGACAACAAGCGCGTTGCTTCTTTCGCGGCGCACGGGCTGGTGGATTTTCAGCCAACACCGGTGACTTCGGAAATCCTGAACGCGAGGATTGCACTTTGTCATAAAAACCTGGTGCGTGAAAAAGCACTTAAGGACGCCTATATCCGGGATCCGCTGACATCTCTTCCAAATCGGCAACATTTCCTTGACCAGGCGAAAAACTTATATGCATCGGCCAAGCGGGATCAAATCGAGCTAATGATGGCTATCATTGAGCCTGATCATTTGGGGCGGATAAATCGTCATTATGGCCAGTCAGTCGGTGATCATATTCTTCAGGAAATCGCCGGGATCCTGATTAAACGAAAACGGGATACGGATCTTTTATGCCGGTTTGACGGAAGCAAATTTGTATTGCTTGCTGTCAACATGGCTGAAACACATCTCATTACCTTTCTTGATGACATGCTCGCCTCCCTTCAGGCGCATGCCTTTACCGCCGGTACACAGAAATTGTGGATAACAGGCAGTATTGGTGCGACATCCTATTTGGGCCGGGATATTGTCGATATGGTTTATCAGGCGGAAGAAGCTCTTTTCCAGTCAAGATCAGACGGTCATAACCGTTTTACGATCCTAAATGAAATGACATCAGATCCGGTTCCTGTCCGCTCATTTATGTAAAAAGAACCCCGGATCACTTCTAAAAGAGAGCTCTTTTCCTGATCGAGGATGATTAAAACAAAGCTCTGAGGCGTGTAGCATCAGCCTTGGAGCTTTTCTCCTTATCAACTCGGAAGCATAAAGGCTGTCCCCCAGGATGGGGTGA
>JAKSCD010000473.1 GCA_022360775.1 Sneathiellales bacterium
CAATGCGGTTTCTGTCAGAACGGTCAAATCATGACCGCGGCAGCGCTTTATAATTCTTCGGAGAAAAAAACAGATGCGGAAGTCACTGAAGAGATGGATCGCGTTCGCTGCCGCTGTGGCACTCAAATGCGCATCAAAAAGGCGCTGGAAGATCTCAAATTGGGAAGGAATGCCTGATGAAAAACACCCTTACTTTATCACGCAGAAGCTTTATCCGAAAAATGGGCTGGGCCAGCGCAGGGATTACAGCAGTCTCCCTCACCGGTTGTAGCTTGCCGCCCCTTCCGTATAGAGGCAATCCCACAGCATCGGAAGCGGTGTTCTGGTTGAGCTTACGGGAAACCGGAGAGGTGGAATTTATCTCGCCGCGCACTGAAATGGGGCAGGGCATTGCCGCGGGGCTCAGGTTGGTGGTTGCAGAGGGTCTGGGGATTGACCCGGATATTATAACTTATATCCATCCCCGTTCCGATCGATCTTTTCCAGTGAAGGCAACGGTGGGATCAGAATCTGTGATGCATTATGCACCCATAATCTCCTCACTGGCTCACACAATGCGAGGTGCATTGCTTAAAAGAATTTCAGAACAGGAAGGACGAGAGGTCGTTGATTTCCGGATCCATGGGACGGAAATTGAAATCGAAAAGGTCAGAAAACCCCTCGCTGTGTATTTAACACCGCCTCTGTTTGTGGATGAAAATGACATCGCGGATGTGCCGTTCAATATTGAGCAAACAAACCGGTATCTTGGCAAAAGATATGTTGAACCCGAAATAAAGGATGTCGTTAAGGCTTCAAGCCCTGTTTTTGTGGATGATGTCTATTTGCCCAAAATGCTTGTTGCCAGGAAACTGCCACCTGCATTTTCAGAAATGACAATAGAAGAATTGGGGCAACACCTTCCGGATTACTTAAAAAAAGAAGTCGAGCTGGTTCTTGAAGAAAAGACCTTTTTCCTTGTTTCAGAACGGCGCGCAGCAATCGAAAAAGCGATGGAAAAACTGGGGGTGCTGGATCAGAGCTCTGAAGCAGAAGGCACATCAACTGACTATCTTGCTGGCAAGCTCAGTAATCTTGAGCATAGTCTTGTCGATGAAGGTTCAGTCAAGGCGCGAGACTATGATCTGGATCTGGAGTTCCAGGTCAGCGCTGCGGCTCATGCGCCTATGGAACCCCGCGCAGCCGTCGCAAAATATGAGGCGGAAAAAGTCGAAATCTGGACAGCGAACCAGGATATTACCCTTACACGAAAATATATGGTGAAAGCCCTGGAGATGGATGAGGACGAGATCCTTATCCACCAGATGAGAATGGGGGGTGGTTTCGGCGGCAAGGTGTTTAGTGAAATAGAAACAGAAGCAGCGCGGCTCTCTCGCCGGTTTGGACGACCCGTTAAATTGCAATGGACCCGCGAGGATGAATTTAGATATGGCTATCATCGCCCTCCCTCCCGTCACAGAATAAGGGCAAGCCTGGACGCCGACGGTAAAATAGAAAAATGGGTACATGGTTTTAAATCAGGGCATGTGATTTTCAGTTCTGCCTTTTTGCCCACATGGATACAAAGCTTCACAGATCTGGTGAGCGACAAGGGTGTCGCTCGGGGTGCTGTACCAGCTTATCGTTTTAAGAATGCCAGCATTGAATTTGAGGATGTCCGTTTTCCGCTTCCTACAGGTCCCTGGCGAGGCCTTGGTGCCCTTCCCAATAACTGGGCCATTGAAACCGCGATCAATACACTTGCCGATAAAACAGGGCAGGACCCGGTTGAATTTCGATTGAAACATATCCCGTCTGAACATCAGCGCCTTGCTGATGTGACAAGCAGGGTCGCATCCATGGCGGGTTGGGACAAGAAACAGGAGAATAGCAAGATTGCCTATGGAATTGCTTGCGGCATCTATAAGGAAATGTCCTACAGTGCCACAATAGCGAAGGTGGAAAAAATATCTGATGGCGGCTTTAAAATCCTGAAGCTCTGGACGGTTCATGATTGCGGATTTGTTTTGCATCCCGAAGGGGTCACCGCTCAGATTGAAGGAAATCTTATGTGGTGTATTGGTTCGGTATTTTATGAGAAACTCAATTGGGGATCCGATAGGGTCTATACTGAAAATTTCGATGATTATATCTGGGCGGGTTTTGCCGATGTGCCTTCTATGGATATTGAAATGATGGGCTTTGAGAATGCCCCGACAGGAGCAGGAGAGACAGCTATCGTTTCCGGTACGGCCGCCATAACGCATGCAATTTCAAAACTGACCGGGGCGGTGGTTACTAAACTGCCAATCGCATCATGAGAACCAAGTTGCCAGAGGGGGATTTCAGTAGCGGCATGCTGATCCAGGTGGTCCTGAGTTCCTTTGAAAGGCAGGGGATTCTGGATCATCTCCCGATGGATCCGGCATTGAAGAAAATCGGCCCTCATATTGGTTTGGGTTTCAAACGTCAGTTGCTAGATGCAGCATTTAATGAATTTGGCCTGGTCCCTATTCTAAAAGCGGGGAGGGATATCACCCATATGCGGGAAAGCCCCTTGGGCTACACATTGTTAAAAGCCAACACCCCTCACGATATGCTGGATCGGTTTTCACGGCTGGAAACCTATTTTCATTCTCGTCACCGTGTAGATCATCATCGGGAGATGGAAAATTGTTATGCCTTCCATCATCGATCGACAGAAAATGAACAGCCACAATGCTATGAAAGTATGTTGATTGCCGGTCTTTTAAGCGGCTTGCTGGAACTTCTGGGATGCGAAAATCTTAGTCTCGAATTCAACGAACACCAATTTATCAAGGAGGGAGTTCTTCAGGAACATATGGGACTGATTGATGCTTGTTCTTCCTTTAAAATGTCCTGGCAGGCGTTCAAACATAGGTCAGCACCGGTTTTCGACGGGAAAGAAAAATTTCTGAACAGCCTGACGGCCTCCGGTCATGGTCCTTATTCCAGAAAAGTAGGATCAATGGCAGCGTCCGACCCGGTGCGGCACTGGAGCCTGAAGGAAGTTGCTGAAGAGATGGGGCTTTCAGCGCGAAGCTTGCAACGCAGGCTTCAGGAGGAAAAAACCTCTTTTAGTCAATGTGTTATGTCGGCGCGTTGCCAATGTGCTGTATTTTATATCACAGAAGGAATTGCCAATCTTTCGGCGGTCGGGTTTTTATCCGGATTTGCTGACGCCCCCCATTTTTCACGGGAATTTCGCAAGAATATGGGCATGTTACCTTCGGATTTCCAGGCCAGTTTAAATTAGGCCTGCCACATTCTTACCTTAATAAAACCCGGATTTCTGTAAACTCGGGCCACAATTGTTTGGGATTTTCTATTCAGCAGAAAAGCGGGGTAGAAAATGAAACAGGCATATTATGAAAGCGAAATCCGCGACCATCCGGAAGGTGAATTCAGGCTTCTGAAAAGCTATTTCACCGGCTTCAAGGGATTGTTGCGCGCCCTGATCGCATTGAATGTTATCGGCTTGCTGGGAGTAGGGGTGACCGTTGCGCGGGCAGCGGAAACATCGGAACTTCTCATGGTTCCCATGGTTTCGTCCGAAACAACGGCAAAAACACCAACCCAGCCGATGAAAGCTGAAATCCTGTCAACGCAGATCAGCAGCAGGATTACCGGACATATAATTCGAACGAGGGTTGTTCAAACCTTTAAAAATCCGACATCGGACTGGATGGAGGGCGTTTACTATTTTCCATTGCCGGATGACGCCTCTGTCGATCATATGACCCTGACGATCGGGGAGAGGCGGATTGTCTCTGAAATCAAGGAAAAAGAGGAAGCGCGCAAGACCTATATCAAGGCTGCCGCGGAAGGCAAGGTTGCTGGCCTTCTGACCCAGTACCGCCCGAATATGTTTTCAACCCGTGTTGCCAATATCGAACCGGGAACAGCGATTGGTGTTGAAATCTCTTTTCAGTCCCTGGCACGCCAGGAAGGTGGGCGGTTCACCTGGGTAATGCCGCAAGCTATTACACCTCGCTTTACACCGCTTCCATCGGAAGGGAGCGCGCATACCGTAAACCTGCCTGCAGGATCGCAAGGTGCTACAGCATTTCCACCTGAAGAGGCTTATGATCCGGAGGGCGGCAGAAATCTGACAGAATTTGCGATAGAGATCCGTCAGGCAAATCGTTTCTCCTCCCTTTTGAGTTCAAGTCATGAAATCACTGACACGCGGGATGAACAGGGCAATTCGCTTGTTAAACTCTCAAAAGGACGCTTCCCGGCGGATCGGGATTTTATTCTGAACTGGGAACTGGCACAGAGTGAAAGCATTGAGCCTGTCCTTTTTCAGGAAGTAATCGGCAAGGAGCTATTTACCCTTGGTTATCTGGTTCCGCCAAAAGCAGATACGGATATTCCTGCGCTTCCTCGTGATGTGACTTTCATTCTGGATGTATCTGGATCCATGCATGGAGAGTCCCTGGATCAGGCGAAAGCGGCCCTGTCGACTGCTTTGGATCTCCTGACGCCCCGGGATCGCTTCGATATCATTATTTTCAGTAATGAATTTCGCAGGCTCTTTGGAAGCAGCAGGATTGCTGATCCCTCTATCATTCGCCGGGCAAAAGGTTTCGTTGGAGGATTAAAAGCGGATGGGGGAACCCATATGTATCCGGCGCTGGAAAATGCTCTTGGCGATACTCCAACAGAAGGCGCCCAACGGCAGGTGCTTTTCCTGACCGATGGTGCTGTTGGAAATGAAGAAGAGATGTTTCGTCTGGTCAATGATCGATTGGGGGATGCCAGATTATTCACGGTCGGTGTGGGGCACGCACCAAACGGCTGGTTTATGCGAAAAGCGGCTGAATTCGGACGTGGAACGCATGTCCAGATTTCCGATCTTTCCATGGCCCGGCACAAACTGGAAACTCTCTTTCGGGATATGGCGCGGCCGACTTTGCAAAATGTATCCATTACCGGATCGGGCACCGCAGATATCTATCCGCGGAAATCTCCGGATCTGTTTGGTCAGCGGCCCCTTGTATTTTCCGCTAAAACGCTTGTGAGCGACGGGCCACTAAAGATTAGCGGTGAGATTATTGGCGGGCAAAAGCTTGAATTTGATTTGCCTGAAGCGGAAATCCCTGAAGGTGCTGATATTGCGAAACTCTGGGCTTCGCGGAAAATCGAAGGTTTAAGTGATGCCAAAGCCAGGGGAATGGATCCGGAAATCGTCCGGGAAGCCTCATTACAGGTTGCTCTTAAGCACCAGATTATGAGCCCCTATACAAGCTTTATCGCGGTCGACAAGACACCTGTCCGTGTTCAGGAGGAGTTGATGCGCAAGATGGTTGCCAAAGCCAATATGCCAGCGGGCCTCTCCTGGAAAAAAATACATGGCCCACAAACGGCTACAGCGATGGAACTCTATCTGCTGGCTGGTGGTATCCTTGTTTCCTTTGCTTTGTTCTCTCTTTGGTTCCGTTCAAAATGCAAAGACTGATAATGAAACGGTTTTTTGCAACCTTCCTGTTCGTGTTGCTGATGGGACTTGCCCTTTGGCAGCTCGCACAGGCAGGGTTGCTTGCTGCTAAAGCATGGGCTGCGCCGGTCCTGATCGAAAGAGCCTGGAATGAAAGCCTGGAAGATGGTGAACGCCATAAGCCCTGGCCCTGGGCTGATAGCAGCCCGGTTGCCAGGCTTGTGGTTCCTTCAAAGCATATTGAAAGATTTATTCTACAAGGGGACAATATGAGGAATTTGGCATTCGGGCCCGTTCTTCAAAAAATTGGTTCTGACCAGTTGCTTTACGGTCACCGAGATACTCATTTCGGCTTTTTGCAGGATTTGCATCTGAAAGACCGGATTGGCTTTCAGAAATTTCAGGGAAAAGCCGAAAAGTGGCATGTCACCGAGATGAAGACCCTGCACAAGGATGACTTTTATCTGGAGCAGGACAAGCAGGAAAGTCGTTTGATTTTGGTGACCTGTTATCCCTTTGATGCATTATGGCCCGAAACTGACATGCGTTTTATTGTGGTGCTGGAGAAATACACCGATAGGAAAAATGTTAAAGTATAACATAAGTATCTAGAATTATTTATATGGATATTGATTTAACACTTTAGGATTATTTTAAATTATGCTTAAATAGCATCCATTATAGATCTTGTTTTGTATTTAACGTGTTCGTGTCTTTTGAAATATTTATATTTAAGCTCGCGTAGCATTATTAAACTGCTGCCTTTGATCTTTGTTTTTTTTGTTTTCATACTTTCCGCTGCGAACGCTGCTGGCACATCCAAGGCTATCGCGGTGAACGCGCTTGTTCAGAATTCCTCCCCCAAATATGTGCAGGGAACCACTGGGGTCGAGGGGATATGTGGTGAATTCTACCGTCGGCTCGGCCGTGAATTGAATGGACAAGGGATTGAGATCGTTATCGATGGTCACTATACCCCGATCAAGCGGATACTGAA
>JAKSCD010000248.1 GCA_022360775.1 Sneathiellales bacterium
ATATTTTCCGTATCCGCCATGGCGCGAAGAAGTTTTTCTTTCAAAGAAGCAATTTCAGCGGCCTGCTGCTCTTCGGTGGAGAGAGGAACCTCTTCTTCAGCAGAGGCCGCCTCCGCATCGTTCAAAGCTTCCATGGCTGCTTCATCAAAGCCCGCCTGCTCTTCTTCCAGTTCCACATTTTCATCCAGATCTTCCGGCTTCTCGTTTTCACCTTGAGAATTCGGGTTTGTCTCGTTCATCTGCTATACTCCTGTTTACGCTATCTCAATCCAGCAGTCGTCCAATGACTTTTGCCGTATAGTCGACCATGGGAATGACGCGCGCATAATTCAGACGCGTAGGTCCGATTACACCGACAACGCCAACCACCTGGTTTCGGCTGTTCTGGTAAGGAGAAATAATCATTGATGTGCCGGAAAGCGAGAAAAGATTGTTCTCGGAACCGATAAAAATGCGCACACCGTCACCTCCTTCCGCTAATTCCAGCAATTTAATCCTTTCCTTGCCCGCTTCAAGTCTGTCGAACAGCTCTTTTATCTTGTCCAGCTCCTCCAACGCCTGAACATCCTGAAGGAGATTCGCATGGCCGCGGACAATCAGGGTTTCTCGCCCGCCCCAGCTTGCGATACCGGATTCAACTACTTTCTGGGTCAAGGCATCCAGCTGGGCCTTGTGTTCGGCAAGTTCCTGCTGGATTTCGACCTTTACTTCGCTCAGGGTTTTTCCGGCAAGGCGAGCGTTCATATAATTACTGGCTTCCTGCAAGGCAGAAAGGGTTACTCCGGGCGGAAGTTCGATGGTTCTGTTCTCCACAAGGCCGTCCGCTGTCACAATAATCACCAGTGCCCTGTCAATACCAAGTTGAACAAACTCGATCTGTTTGACGGGACTGTCACTTTTGGGGGCCATGACAAGGCCTGCGCAATTGGAAAGTCCCGATAACATGGAGGTGGCTTCGGTCAGAACCTCTTCAATATTCTTTCCATCGACTGCGCATCTTGCCTTGATATCCGATCGTTCGGCATCCGTCAGATTACCGACCTCCATCAAGCCATCCACAAAAAGCTGTATGCCCGCCTGGGTCGGCAGGCGGCCAGCGGAAACATGCGGGGAATAAAGGAGGCCTGCATCCACCAGA
>JAKSCD010000516.1 GCA_022360775.1 Sneathiellales bacterium
ATTTGCGGAAACGATTGGATAGGAACAAGAATGCCTACTATTAATCAGCTGATTAGAAAACCACGCAAGGCGCCACTTACTCGGAATAAAGTGCCTGCGATGGAAGCATGCCCGCAGAAACGTGGCGTTTGCACAAGAGTTTATACAACGACACCAAAGAAACCGAACTCCGCGTTGCGTAAGGTCGCCCGTGTTCGGCTGACAAATGGTTTCGAGGTTACAAGTTACATCCCTGGTGAAGGTCATAACCTTCAGGAGCACTCCGTGGTCTTGATCCGCGGTGGTCGTGTTAAAGACTTGCCAGGTGTTCGGTATCACATTATTCGCGGTGTTCTGGATACTCAGGGTATCTCTTCACGCCGTCAGCGCCGTTCTAAATATGGCGCGAAGAAGCCTAAGTAAGGAAGAAACGCATGTCACGTCGTCACGCAGCAGAGAAGCGCGAAGTTTTGCCTGATGCAAAATTTGGTGATGTAGTTCTGACCAAGTTCATGAACTCTCTTATGATTGCTGGAAAGAAATCCACTGCCGAAGGTATTGTGTATGGTGCTTTCGAGCTGGTTGAGAAGAAAACAGGAAACGATCCGGTTGAGCTGTTCCACGAAGCGCTGGATAAAGTAAAGCCAGAGCTGGAAGTCCGCTCCCGTCGTGTTGGTGGCGCAACCTACCAGGTTCCTGTAGAGGTTCGTTCCGATCGTGCTCAGGCTCTGGCCATTCGCTGGTTGATTTCAAGCGCGCGCAGCCGTTCCGAGCTGACAATGCGCGAGCGTCTTGCAGGCGAGCTGCTGGATGCCTCTAACGAGCGTGGCGGTGCTGTTAAGAAGCGCGAAGACACGCACAAGATGGCTGAGGCGAACCGCGCCTTTGCTCACTATCGCTGGTAATAGCTGAAGCTTAAGGACAGGATTTCCTATCATGGCACGCACAACGCCCATCGAGGATTATCGTAACATCGGCATCATGGCCCATATTGATGATGGTAAGACAACAACAACTGAACGCATTCTGTATTATACAGGTGTGTCTCACAAAATTGGTGAAGTTCATGACGGCGCAGCCACAATGGACTGGATGGAGCAGGAGCAGGAGCGCGGTATTACAATTACGTCTGCTGCGACAACTTGCTTCTGGAAAGATCACCGGATCAACATCATTGATACACCAGGCCACGTGGACTTCACAATTGAAGTAGAGCGTTCCCTGCGTGTTCTTGATGGTGCGGTTGCTGTTTTTGATGGTGTTGCAGGTGTTGAGCCGCAGTCCGAAACTGTCTGGCGTCAGGCTGACAAATACCGCGTACCGCGTATGTGTTTTGTCAACAAGATGGACCGTACAGGTGCTGACTTCTATCGCTGCGTTGAAATGTTCAAGGATCGCCTGGGTGCCAATCCCCTCGTGATCCAGCTGCCTATCGGCGCGGAAGCAGAGTTCGAAGGCGTTGTAGACCTGATCAAGATGCAGGAAATTGTCTGGACCGGCGAGGAAATGGGTGCTGCGTTTGAATATCGCGACATTCGTGCTGATCTGGCGGACAAGGCTGCTGAATATCATGAAGCCATGATCGAAACAGCGATTGAAGCTGATGAAGCGGTTATGGAAGCCTATCTTGAAGGTGAAGAGCCTAGCGAAGAAACAATTCGTCGCTGTATCCGTCAGGGTACACTGGACGGGTCATTTGTTCCGGTTCTCACAGGAACAGCCTTTAAAAACAAAGGTGTTCAGCCGCTTCTTGATGCAGTAGTCGAATATATGCCTTCACCAACAGATATCGGTGGTACTGACGGTATCGACGTGAAGACTGAAGAAGAAATCCAGCGTCTTCCATCAGATGATGAGCCATTTTCCGGTCTTGCCTTCAAGGTGATGACAGACCCGTTTGTGGGCTCTCTGACATTCGTTCGTATCTATTCCGGTGTGATTGAAGCAGGAACGCAAACTCTTAACTCTGTTAAAGATAACCGCGAGCGTGTAGGCCGTATGCTTCAGATGCATGCGAACTCCCGTGAGGATGTTAAGGAAGCACGTGCAGGTGACATTGTTGCGATTGCCGGTCTTAAAGGCACAACAACAGGCGATACACTTTGCGATTCTTCCAAGCCTGTTATTCTTGAACGTATGGAATTCCCTGAGCCAGTGATTGAAATCGCTGTTGAGCCTAAAACAAAAGGCGACCAGGAAAAAATGGGTGTTGCCCTTAACCGTCTCGCTCAGGAAGATCCTTCTTTCCGCGTCTCCAGTGACCATGAAAGCGGCCAGACCATCATTAAAGGTATGGGCGAGCTTCACCTGGATATCATTGTGGACCGCATGAAGCGTGAATTTAAAGTGGAAGCCAATATTGGTGCACCACAGGTTGCGTACCGCGAATCCATTACTTCAAAAGCCGAACTTGACTACACCCATAAGAAACAGTCCGGTGGTTCCGGTCAGTTCGCGCGTATCAAGCTTATTGCCCAGCCTGGTGAGCCAGGATGTGGTTTGAATTTCCATGACAGCATTACCGGTGGTGCGGTTCCGAAGGAATACATCCCGGGTGTTGCCAAAGGTGTTAAGGACATTGTTGAAACCGGTGTTCTTGCAGGCTTTCCATTGATCGACGTGGATGTCGAGCTGGTGGATGGCGCGTATCACGATGTTGATAGTTCCGTCATGGCTTTCGAGATCGCTGCTCGTTCAGCGATGCGTGAATTGACCCGCAAGGCAGGTTTGCGTCTTCTTGAGCCAATGATGAAGGTCGAGATTGTAACACCTGATGAGTATATCGGTGACGTGATGGGCGATTTGAACAGTCGTCGCGGTCAGGTTACCGGAACAGAACAGCGCGGTGTCGCGCAAGTTGTGAATGCCATGGTTCCACTGGCCAACATGTTTGGTTACGTGAACAACCTGCGCTCCCAGACACAGGGACGGGCGACATTCACAATGGTATTTGATCACTATGAACCAGTGCCACAACACGTCTCAGACGAAGTTCTGGCGAAATTGGCGTAACACAGAGCGGAGGCAGCCGGAGATAACGGAGAATTAAAATGGCCAAAGAGAAATTTGAGCGTAATAAACCGCACGCGAATATTGGAACGGTTGGTCACGTTGACCATGGTAAGACCACTTTGACAGCAGCGATTACGAAAGTATTGGCTGAGGCGAGCGGTGGAGATGCGTTTGCTTTTGATGAAATTGACAAGGCTCGTGAAGAGAAAGCCCGTGGTATTACAATTTCCACAGCACACGTTGAATATGAAACAGAGAACCGTCACTACGCACACGTAGACTGCCCGGGTCACGCTGACTATGTTAAGAACATGATCACGGGTGCGGCGCAGATGGATGGTGGTATCCTTGTTGTGTCTGCCGCTGACGGACCGATGCCACAGACCCGCGAGCATATCCTGCTTGCCCGTCAGGTTGGTGTTCCGGCGCTTGTTGTTTTCATGAACAAGGTTGACCAGGTTGACGATGAAGAGCTCCTTGAGCTTGTTGAAATGGAAATCCGTGAGCTTCTGAGCGAATACGACTTCCCTGGCGACGATATTCCGATTGTAGCGGGTTCTGCACTTGCAGCACTTGAAGGTCGTGACGATGAAATCGGCAAGAACAAGATCCTTGAGCTGATGCAGGCTGTTGATGACTACATTCCGCTTCCAGAGCGTGATGTTGATAAAGCCTTCCTGATGCCAATCGAGGATGTGTTCTCTATCTCCGGCCGTGGTACAGTTGTTACCGGTCGTGTCGAAAGCGGCGTGATCAAGGTTGGTGAAGAGATCGAGATTATCGGTATCAAGGAAACCGCCAAGACCACATGTACTGGTGTTGAAATGTTCCGTAAGCTTCTCGATCAGGGTGAAGCAGGCGATAACGTTGGTGTTCTTCTTCGTGGTACGAAGCGTGAGGAAGTTGAGCGTGGTCAGGTTCTGGCACATCCAGGAACGATTACACCGCACACCAAGTTTAAAGCAGAAGCGTACATTCTGACAAAAGATGAGGGTGGTCGTCACACACCATTCTTCACAAACTACCGTCCACAGTTCTACTTCCGGACAACAGACGTAACCGGTGTTGTTTCTCTGCCAGCAGGCACAGAAATGGTTATGCCTGGTGACAATGTTGCCATGGATGTTGAGCTGATTGCTCCGATTGCGATGGATGAAGGCCTGCGCTTTGCGATCCGTGAAAGCGGTCGTACCGTCGGCGCCGGCGTCGTCTCTTCAATCGTCGAGTAAGAAGAATTGTTTCGGCCGTGCTTTAGGCAC
>JAKSCD010000572.1 GCA_022360775.1 Sneathiellales bacterium
AAAATCTTGAACGCGATTTCAGAACGCATCATTCCGTTACCTATTATGCGAACCAACTAAATATTACGGCCCCTCACCTCAGCCGGATATGCAGGCAACTGACCGAACGTCCCGCTTCCGAACTCATTCAGGACCGTCTTATCGCAGAAGCGAAACGGTCACTCGTCTATAGTCGCCTTCCTGTATCTGATCTGGCATATGCCCTGGGCTTTGATGATCCGGCGCATTTCAGCAAGTATTTTCAGCGGCGTACGGGAAAGGCACCCAGCACCTTCAGACGCGACGCTGATCAGCAGCATTTCTAAAGATTGCCGAAGAAACGGGGCAACCATAATGTAATCGCCGGGAAAGCAACCAACAGAACCACACGAACGGTTTCTGCGGCAAAGAATGGGGCGACCCCCTTAAATGTTTCCTTCATCGGTGTTTCCTTATCCATCGAGGAAATGATGAAGACATTCATCCCGACGGGCGGCGTTATGAGACCAAGCTCGACAACAATAAGGGCGAGAATGCCAAACCAGATTTTGACTTCCTCCGGCCCGAGGCCAAAATCCAGATCAGCAATCACCGGCCAGAAAAAAGGGATGGCCAGCAAAATCATACTCAGGCTATCCATCAGGCAGCCAAGGATGATCAACGCGACAAGCAAAAGCGCAAGAATTGCAAAAGGCGGAAGACCCGAACTGACCATCATCTCGGCGGCAGCCTGGGGAACGCCACCGCGAGCCATGAAAATCTTCAGAAGTTCCGCCCCGAGCAGGATGAGGTAGATCATTCCTGTGGTTTTAGCTGTCTCCAGAATAGCATGATAAAATCCGGAAACAGGAAGCGCCCGGCGGAGAATTCCATATACAGTAACCAGGAACACACCGACTGCCGCAGCAGGTGTCGGGTTAAAGAAACCAAAATAGATACCGCCGATCACCAGACCAAAGATGATCAGAACCGGTACCATTGCCATGGTCGACGACAACAGCTCTTCCCGGCTGACCTGGCTTCCTCTTGGACCTGCTTCTGGATTGAGGCGGACATAAAGCGCAATTGTCAGCAAAAAGAGGATAACCGCAAGAATTCCAGGCAAAAAAGCCGCCATAAACATGGTGACAATATTGGCTTCGACGATCACCGCATAAATCACCAGTACAATGGACGGCGGGATCAGAATTCCAAGAACACCGCCAGCTGCAAGCGTGCCTGTTGCGAGAGATCCTGAATATTTATATTTTTTTAGTTCAGGCAGGGCGACTTGCCCCATTGTTGACGCTGTCGCAAGAGAGGATCCACAGACAGATCCAAATCCGGCGCAGGCAGCGATTGCAGCCATTGCCACACCACCACGCATATGACCAAACCAGGCATTGGCTGCCCGGAACAGATCCGCGGAAAGACCAACCCGCGTTGCAATATTGCCCATGAGGACAAACATCGGCACAACAGACAGATCATAAATAGAGAATTGCGCCCAGGCGAGATCCTTCAGTTGCGCAAGCAGGATCTCAAAGCCGTTCAGGAAGCCAACCCCCACCGCACCGACGACGATCATCGAATAGGCGATCGGCATGCGGATCACAATCAAGCCGATCAGAGCGGCAAGGCCAATAAGGCCGATAAGAAGATTCTCTTCCAAAGGAACTGCTCCGTTCAGGCCCGTTGCCGGGTTCCGTAAAAATCAACCAAACTCATAAAAGAGGCCGCGACAAGAAGCACAAGGGACATCAGGCAGGGAACAAACCCAATCCAGAGCGGAAAGCTTAAAATCCCTGTGACTTCTTCATATTCCCGATAATCGAGAAGCCCATCCCACATCCGCCAAAGCAACAGTGACGCAAAAACCAATGCTACAGAATTAGCAAAAAACCGCATTGCCGCGATTTGCCACTGGCTGGCTCCTGCCGTAAACAAATCGGCAGAGACATTTGATCCGGTAATCTGGCAAAAAGGCAGAAAACAGAAAGCTGCAATTGCAACACCAACCTCAGTGAGTTCAAAATCACCCGGGAAAGGCTTGTTGGCGATCATATCTGAGGTAATGGAAAACGCATTGATCAACACAACAGCGATCAAAACCAATCCCCCCAGCAGCGCCCAGAATTTGCAAAGACGATGGACAAGAGTATGTACCCTTGCCCATCCGAAGGACGAGACTGTCATCACTTACTTCATATGCTTATTGACGGTCGCAACAGCTGTTTCATAAAGCTTCCTGCCATCAATACCTTTGGCAGAAACTTCCTTGATCCAGCGATCGACAACAGGGGACATTGCTTTTTCAAATTCACCCCATTCAGCGTCGGAAAGTTGGATATGAGTATTGCCGGCTTTTGTCGCGACGCCAAGACCACCTTTTTCGGAAGCATCCCATACCTCACCAACTTTTCGCTGCCATTCCGGGCCGGAATTGTCGGTAAAGATCTTCTGGATATCGGCTGGAAGCTTGTCCCAGACTTTCTGGTTCATCGCGACCTGGAAAGTCGTGGTTCCAAAACGCTGATTATTCGGACCTTCAATCTGGTATTTTGTCTGCTGCTGAATTTTGAGCGGCGGGATGATTTCAAATGGAATAAGCGCCCCGTCCACAACTTTTTTCGAAAGGGCTTGTGGCAGCTCAGGAACAGACGTTTTCACCGGGCTTGCGCCAAGGGATTCAAGAACCCAGGCACCCGTGCGGGACGGAATTCGGATTTTAACACCTTTAAGATCCACCGGTTTACGGATTTCCTTATCCACCATATGCATGGCATTACCGCCATGAACATGAAGCCAAAGTGGTTTCAGGCCCTTATATTCCTTCGCCAGAAACTCCTTATACATCTCACCCATGGCGAGGTTTGTCGCTGCAGAATTTCCTTTATGAACGCCGGGAAGTTCAAAGACTTCTGTTCGCGGGAAAAGGCCGCCTGCATAGCCATTTACGAACCAGGCCATATCAACAACACCATCGCGGACCTGGCGCGGGAGCTGCGGCGGTTTTCCGCCAAGTGACATGGAAGGGTAGATTTTAATTTCCACCCGGCCATTGGAGGCTTTTTCGATTTGCTTGGCCCATGGAACCAGCATTTTGGAATGAGCCGGTGCTTTTGGACCCAGGAAGTGATGAAGTTTCAGTGTAATTTCTGCAGCACCGGCCGTTCCGGCAACAATAGTTGCAGCAGCTACACCCAATGCAGCCAATCCGAAGGATCTCATCAGTTTCATTGTTTCTCTCCCATATTAGACGCTTTTCAAGAAGCTATTGGTTTAATTTCAGCAACATTATCAAGAAGCTCTTGCCCTATTCGAAGGGATGCTGCTGTACTCATAATCATTTGCGGCAAGCTCAGCCATTCCAGTGTCCAGCCTGCACCGGATCGCTCATTTTCATGAAGGGTGCCCTGATGCAAGGCAGCAAGCAATGCGGCGTTATATCGGGATAAGCTGACCAGCACCTCCGCTTGAACCGGATTTTGCTTGTGCGGCATGGCAGAAGATCCGCCACTTGCCTTGAAAGAAATCTCCCCCCGCTCATTTTGCGCCATCAGCACAATGTCCTGTCCGATTTTCGCCATTGCAATCGAAATCTGTGAAAGCCAGTTGGCAAAACTGGAAAGCGACATCCGGTTTGTGTGCCAACAGGTACCCGGTGGACGCAAGGACAATTTTTCAGAGAGCTTTTCCGTAAGCAAATCGGCCTTATCCCCGAATTTCTCCAGGGAACCGACAGGACCACCAAATTGCAATTTGCAGACCTTCTCCTCCAGTTCCGGAATCTCAGCCTTCAACAAAAAAAGCGGTGCAGACCAGCGTTTCATTTTTTGCGAGATGGGAATGGGCAAGGCGCGTTGCATCCGGGTATGAGCCATTACCTGCTGATCCCCAAAACGATCCTGCAAATCACTCATCCGTCTCAAAACACCAGCCAGATCCTCCTTAAATTGCCTGAATATGGTTTGAAGCTGCATAACCAGTGCTGTGTCAACGACATCCTGGCTTGTAGCACCATAGTGAAGGAAAGTTTTGTTTTCGTCAGAAAGCTCATCTCTCAGTTGCCGAACAAATTCCGGCACAATAACGCCATCCTGCGCCGTTTTTGACGCTAGTTTTTGCCAGTCCGGTTCAAAGCTGCCTGTGATTTTAGCAATTTCTTCAGCTGCCTTTTGAGGAATAATACCGAGTTCAGCCTGCGCTGCAGCAAGCTCCCTTTCAAAATCCAGCATAAAGGTCATCTCTTTCTCGGACGAGAGCAGAGACGCAACCTGCTGGTTACCCAGTAAAGCGCCTAAAGCCGGATGTGTGAAAGGGGTAGCAGACATCTTTTATGCAGCTGCTCCCTCATGGGCGGCTTTGGTCCGCGCTTTCAGATCCCTGAGTGTAGACAGCTCCAGTTCAGTCGGTGCAGGTGTTGTTTCCAGCGCCTCTGCAAATTTGACCTCCCATCCGCAGGTTGCCTGAACCTCTTCACGTGTCACGCCGGGATGAAGAGACATAACAGTAAACTCCTTGGTTACTGGGTCAGGACGCCAAACGGCAAGGTCCGTGACCAGCAAGGTAGGCCCCTTGGTTGTAACACCCAGCTTTTGGCGATCATCCCCGCCGCTTCCATGACCGAAAGAGGTAAAGAAATCGATTTTGTCGACCATCCCCCTCAAGGACTGT
>JAKSCD010000519.1 GCA_022360775.1 Sneathiellales bacterium
AAATTTCCTGAACATTTTTTTGCTCCCACGGGCAATTATCGGATGGGTAATGAGAGTTAGTGTCTCGTTTCTTCAGCAGCTTTCAAACAAAGATTTCTCAAGGTGCTGAGTAATCTCAATAAATGATCACGATCCCTTGCCGAGCGTTTAGCGGCGGAGGCGGAACGCTGAGCAAAATCGGCAAGATCCGCCGCGCAAAGACCAGATTGCTCAAGTGCCTGTTCATAAGGCTGCAAGATCTGCTCGATAGCTCCTTGAAAGCGCTGTGCTGCCTTTTCCAGTTCTTCTCGGCTACTGGCATCGATACCCTCCACCAGATCCTGCACATTGGGAGTGGCGACCATCATATCAAAACCGACAACCACCATTTGCTCGAATACCAGATCAAGTTTTGCCCCAAGATCCTCCATTGTCTCTGTTCCGGCATTAATCTCGGCAATAGCATTTTCAGTGTAACGCTCTATCTGAGCGCGCAGGATATCTCCCTTGTTTTTAAAAGAATTATACAAGGTTTGCCGGGAAACACCGGCCTCCTCTGCAACGTCTCCCATACTTGTGCGCTTGACGCCATAGCGCATAAAGAGGCGCAAGGAGGCGTCCAGAATAATACTTTCTCTGTCTGTCATGGTTGAAGTATTGACATTTTTCGTCCATATGTCAAAATATAGACAATCATACACAAAATGTCTACTTGATTGGTTCAGAAATGCATGGGAATATTTTAATCACTGGCGCGACCGGCATGATTGGCAGCCTGGTTCTTGAACATTGCCTTGCTGCACCGGTAGTGACGCATGTGACGTCCCTCGTCCGCACGCCCAGTGGAATTTCTCATCCAAAATTGCGAGAACTGCTGATCACCGACTTTATGGATTTGGGTGCTTTAAAAACGAAACTTGCTGAAACCGACCTGGTTTTTTATTGCCTGGGTGCTTATACGGGACAGGTCTCAAAAGAAGAAATGCGACATATAACGGTGGATATGCCTGTGCATCTGGCTGATATTCTGATGCAAGCCGGCACGCGTCCCAGATTTTGCCTCCTTAGCGGGGCAGGCGCTGATCGGACTGGGAAAAGCCGAATGGCATTCGCACGAGATAAAGGGGCCGTTGAAACCTATCTATCAAATGCTGATATCGGTGATTTTTACGCTTTTCGGCCCGCCTATATTTATCCTGAAACTCCACGAAAAGAGCCTAACTTCTCTTATCGCCTTATGCGACTGGCCTGGCCGCTGATCCGTTTGCTCGGAGATGAAATGAGCATCCGATCCGGAGATCTGGCGAGAGCGATGGTTCAGGTAGGCCTGAAGGGTCATTCCAGTGAAATACTTGAAAACAGGGATATTCTTTCATGCCTTTACGAGTGAAACTCTTCATGTTGCTTCTGTTGCCGGTCACCCTCCTTTCCTGTTCAAGCTGGGGAAGCAAACCAACCGAGCAACAGAAAGAACGCTACGCTCAGTCTCCCAATTATCGCGTCTCTGAAGAACGGTTCGTCAATCGGAACCAGTCTGAAGTGGACGCCATGTGGGACACTGTCTGGAATGTTGAAAATTTCTGGAAATTCTTCACAAATGATGCTGAAACAAAGCCCCCCGCACCACTTCCGGAAGTAAAACCGGATTTCAGTCAGTTACAGGAGAGCCATGATGATTTAAATGTGATCTGGTTTGGTCATTCCAGCTTTTTACTGGATATCAGTGATAAACTTGTGCTTGTTGATCCCCTTTTTGGAAATGCCGGCCCCTTTCCTTTTCTTGGCAGACGCTTTCAGAAACCGGTTGTCACCGCAAAAGAATTGCCAGAAGTCGATGTGATCCTGATTTCTCATGACCATTATGACCATCTCGAAACAAAAACCATGCGCTTCTACGCAGAAAAAGACGTTGTCTTTGTCGTTCCTTTGGGCATCGGACGACTTCTTATAGAATGGGGGATTGATCCTAAACGCGTTACAGAGCTGGACTGGTGGCAGTCTGCTGACATCGCTGATCTTAAATTTACAGCCGCCCCCTCGCAGCATTATTCAGGGCGCAGGGGATTTGCAAATAATGATACATTATGGGCGTCCTGGGTCGTCAAATCTGACAAACACAACGTCTATTTCAGCGGGGATTCTGCTTACGATACTCATTTTGCCAAAATCGGAGAGCGTTTCGGCCCCTTTGACATCGCCTTTTTGGAGAATGGGCAATTCAGCCCGGTTTCACGACAGGTCCACATGTTTCCAGAAGATGCGGTTCAGGCTTTTGAGGATTTGAACGCAAAAAAACTGTTCCCGGTACATTGGGGAATGTTTTCTCTTGCAAGCCATGACTGGAACAAACCGATCCGGGATATTGACCGTATGGCCTCGGATAAGGGAATAGAACTTGTTGCCCCGCGAATTGGCGAGCTTCTGAATGTCGACAAGCCCTATTTCCTTGAACGCTGGTGGGAAGCTGTACGACCAGGCGGATAAGAGAGACCTCAGCCCGCATCCATTTCAGCTCTCTACTTTACTAAATGCTTGAGTGCTTTTAAGCTTTTCCCTGATGGGTGGGAAGCTAGGGACGATGAGCATGATGAATAAAGAAAAAATGACATCGGCTAACGGAGCGCCTGCAGGCGATGCCGAAAGTCATGAAACTGGAAACCCACGGACACCGCGCGGTCAGCATAACCCCCTCTTCCTGATCAAGGAAATGGCTTATGTGAGCGAGGTGAGCACAGAAGATGTATGGAAATGGCTGGCGGCGGGCTGGTCAGACTTGAAAGCCAATAGTGCTGTTAGCATCAGCTATGCCGGATTGTTTATTATTGCCGGACTGGTTTTATCCTTCGGCTTTTACTTTTTGGGCTGGCCGTACCTTGTCTTACCAGGCCTTACCGGATTTCTTCTGGTAGGACCGGCGGTCGGGATTGGCTTTTATGAAATCAGCAGACGCCATGCAGCCGGTGAGAAAGTCACCCTCTGGGCAGCGGTAACGGCAGCACGGAGAAACAAGCTGGGCATCTTTGGATTTGGTATTGCGCTAACCTTTATTTTCCAGGTGTGGATACGCCTCTCTTTCACGGTTTTCGCCCTCAATTTCCCGGGTGTAATGCCTGACTGGCAGATCATCCTGCTGCGCGCCTTAAGTATGGAAGGGGTTTATTTCGGTATTTCCATCAGCCTTGTCGGGGCGGTCTTTGCGACGGGTATTTTCTTTATCGGTGCTTTTTCCATGCCCATGATGCTGGATCGGAAATCCATGTTCCTCCCTTCCCTTCTCACAAGCGCCTATGCGGTTGTAAAAAACAAAAATGCCATGATCCTTTGGGCGGCGATGATCGTGATTTTTACCGGAATGGGTCTTGCCACCGCCGGGATCGGCCTTGCCATCATGCTTCCCCTGGTAGGACATGCTACCTGGCACGCCTATAAACAGGTGATGTCCGGCGATTTACCGGAAGGTCAACGCCATCCTACGGGAAGCTTTGCGGGTTCAGATTAGCAAACTAGAGCAGTAGAGAAAATCCGAGAAAATTTATGAAAAAAATAGATCTGACACACAAGCTACTAGGGATTGCCGTATCAATAATATCGATAGGGGTTTTTCTTTTTACATTTGTGTTTGAGGCGGAGGAGGACGGAAAGACCAATTCAGAGAAACAAATAACCCGAGAAGAAAACAAGGTAGTGTTTTCACCAAAACACCCTGTATGGCTTGGTCAAACACTATTTCAGACTGATCAATGGAAAGCGAAATTTCGGATAGACTGCTTAGACAAAGGGAAGTACTGCGGAGAAGTAGAATTCCGATCATTAAGTTGCTTTGGCAGGTTGCGTTATGTAGGAGAAAAGTACAACAAGCTGATTTTTGAAGAAACTATTGAGCTAGGCAACTGCAAACAAAATTGCGAAATACATCTTCAGCATGACGCATCCGCATACCAAGAATACTGTGAAGGTAAATTCGAAGGAGGGGGATCACTGGTTTACTAACATCCTAGTTAAACTCACTTTTGCAAAGAGAACACAATAAAATGATAAAGCATATGGAAAATCTGTTTTTGGCTCTCGATATGCTTTGCCCCGTAATTTCCGGCAGTGGTTGACACGACCAGGTCCAGTTCCGGGATTGCAATAACAAACTGGCCCCCATTTCCCCAGGAATGGATAAGGGA
>JAKSCD010000521.1 GCA_022360775.1 Sneathiellales bacterium
CGCTTCCACCAGATCATCATGATGATCCTGCGATAAGGGAACAAGTGCGACTTTTTCATCTTCCAGGGAAACCGGGGCAATCCAACTCATGAACAGGGTCCTTTCTCAATTGGTCTTGATTTACGGCGTATTTTTCAAAACCAAAAGAACCAATTCGAAAGAAGATACGGAACCAAAAAAACCGCCCGAAGGCGGTTTTTCATGACGTCTGATCTTTAGTTGTTACTGACCCGCTTCATGAGCGGCGAGGGCCGCCATATTCACCAGATCAGATACCGTTGCATTGATCGGGACGATCTGGACAGGTTTGGAAAGACCGACCATCAGCGGACCGATAACTTCAGTTTCACCCAGAACTGGCATCAGTTTTGAGGTGATATGGGCAGAATGCAAACCGGGCATCACCAGCACATTGGCCGGGCCTGACAAGCGACAGAACGGATATAGCGCCATAATATCGGAGTGAAGCGCCACATCTGCGGACATTTCACCGTCATATTCAAAATCCAGCTCCTTCTGATCCAGAAGACGAACCGCTTCGCGAATCTGATCGGATGTTTCATGGGCCGGATTACCGAAATTGGAATAGGAAAGCAGCGCAACCCGCGGCTCATGCCCCATCCGGCGGGCCACTTCAGCCGCTTCAATGGTGATATTCACCAGTTCATTGGCATCGGGAAGGGTTGTCACGGCCGTATCAGCGATAAAGACCGTTCTTTCACGTCCTACAGCGATGGAAACACCGATCGGCTGCTGGCCTTCTTTTGGATCAATAACCCGCTTCACATCCTTATAGGCACCAGAGAAACGGCGGGTCACACCGGTGACCATGGCATCTGCATCGCCAAGCGCGACCATACAAGCCCCGAAAATATTCCGGTCCCGGTTGACCAGACGCACGCAATCGCGAAACAGATAGCCTTTACGCTGCAGACGCTCATAGAGGAAATTATGGTATTTCTCGCGATTTTCCATTTCCCGCGCGTTGTAAATTTCAACACCTTCAAGGCTGTCGATCCCGATTTCCGCCATGGTTTCCTTGATAAATTTTTCCCGGCCGATCAGAACCGGAACACCATAGCCTGCCTTTTGAAATTCAATGGCGGCGCGAATAACCTTTTCTTCCTCACCTTCAGCAAAAACAACGCGGCGGGGGGCAGCACGGACTTCATCCATGATCAACTGCAATGAACCGGCCGTTGGATCAAGGCGCGCCCGAAGCTCGTTGCGATAGTCGGTTTCATCAATGATAGGTTTACGGGCAACACCGCTGTCCATGGCAGCTTTTGCAACCGCCGTTGGCACATGGCTGATCAAACGCGGATCAAACGGCACCGGAATGATGTAATCAGGGCCATAAACGGGGCGGTTGCCCTTATAGGCGGCAGCCACTTCATCAGGGACATCCTCGCGGGCAAGCTCAGCAATCGCTTCTGCAGCCGCAATTTTCATTTCTTCATTGATGGTGGTTGCGCGCACATCCAGTGCCCCGCGGAAAATATAAGGGAAACCCAGAACATTATTCACCTGGTTCGGGAAATCAGAACGGCCGGTGGCGACAATGGCGTCACCGCGGACTTCCGCGATATCTTCAGGGCGAATTTCCGGATCAGGATTGGCCATGGCGAAAATGACCGGCTTTGCAGCCATATCCTTGACCATCTGCTTGGTCACCGCATCTTTTACGGAAAGGCCGAGGAAGATATCCGCGCCAACCATGGCTTCTTCCAGTGTTCGCGCCTCGGTTTCCACAGCATGCGCCGATTTCCACTGGTTCATACCTTCTTCGCGGCCTTTATAGATCACCCCTTTGGTATCACAGAGGATCGCATTATCATGGGGAAGCCCCATGGCCTTGATCAGTTCAAGACAGGCAATCGCGGCCGCGCCTGCACCGTTCACGACAACCTTGGCATTTTTCATATCCCGGCCAGTCAGATCTAGTGCATTAATAACACCTGCCGCACAGATAATAGCTGTGCCATGCTGGTCATCATGGAAAACCGGAATATCCATTTCTTCCCGAAGACGCTGTTCAATGATGAAACATTCCGGAGCCTTGATGTCCTCAAGATTAATACCGCCGAAGCTTGGACCCATCAGACGCACGCTATTGACAAACTCGTCCACATCTTCGGTATCCAGTTCCAGATCAAAACAGTCCAGATCGGCAAAACGCTTGAAAAGAACCGCTTTTCCTTCCATCACAGGCTTGGAGCCGAGCGCACCCAGATTGCCAAGACCCAGAACAGCCGTTCCATTGGAGATCACTGCAACACGGTTTCCTTTGGTTGTGAAATCATAAACCGTATCCGGATCTTCAGCGATCGCAAGACAAGGAGCCGCCACGCCGGGGGAATAGGCCAGGGAAAGATCCTGCTGAGTTGCCACGGCTTTTGTCGCGACAATCTCCAATTTCCCAGGTTTTCCCTGTGCATGATAGCGTAGCGCTTCGTCATACTGGCCGGAATCCCGCTTCTCACTCATCTTTATGTTTCCTCAGCTGTCTTTTGTTCACTTTACCGATTTTGCAGCGATGCTTCTAAAGGCCAAAAATTTTCTGACAAAGGAGTTGGCAAAACCGGCTTCTATGATAGTTTTCAACAATGCCTACAGTAGTAAAAACAAAGTCGCAACAGAATAAGTCCGTAACACCGATGATGGCGCAATATTTGGCCATCAAGGAGGCTCATCCCGATAGCCTCCTTTTTTATCGGATGGGGGATTTTTACGAGCTGTTTTTTCAGGATGCGGAAGTCGCATCCGCTGCCCTTGATATCGCTCTCACCAAGCGTGGAAAGCATAGCGGGGAAGATATTCCCATGTGCGGCGTGCCAGTTCATTCTGCGGATGGATATCTGCAACGCCTTATCCGCAAAGGCTTTCGTGTGGCCGTTGCGGAACAGACTGAAAGTCCCGCTGAAGCAAAAAAACGGGGCTACAAAGCTGTTGTAAAGCGGGATGTGGTCCGGCTGGTAACCCCCGGAACCATCACGGAAGATAATCTACTGGATGCCAGGTCCCATAATTTCCTGGTTTCCGTTGCCCGCTCGGGCCGCGGATATGCGCTTGCCTGGGCGGATATGTCCACTGGTGAATTTTTCTGCGCGGGCGTCACGGAAGAGGATATTCCAACAGAGCTTTCAAGACTGCAACCAGGAGAGATTCTGCTTTCCGAAAAATGGCTGGAAGATGAGCGCCTTGGGGCTCTGTTTGAAGACTGGGACAAGGAACTCACGCCCCTTCCTTCAGTACGATTTGACAGCCAGAACGGCGAAAAACGCTTAAAATCCCTTTTTGCGGTTTCCGCCCTCGATGCTTTTGGTCAGTTTGACCGCCCTGAGCTGGCCGCCGCCGGTGCCCTGGTTGATTATGTCGAATTGACCCAGAAAGGGAAATTCCCCCATATCAAGCCGCTGCGCAAGCAGGCAGGCAGTGAAGTAATGTCTATTGATGCCGCAACCCGGCGCAACCTGGAACTCACACGCACCATGTCCGGTGACCGACAGGGCAGCCTCCTTGCTGTTATCGACAGGACCATTACCGGCGCAGGCGCACGAAAACTCGGCGCTGATATTTCAAGTCCGCTGACTGGAGTCTCGGAAATATATTATCGGCTCGAGATGACGGATTATTTTCTTCGCAATAATGCGAGGCGGGATGCGGTGCGTGAAATCCTTAGGCGATGCCCGGATATGGAACGCGCCTTGAGCCGATTGTCTCTTGGCCGCGGCGGCCCTCGGGATATGGAAGCTATTCGCGACGCCCTGTCGGAGACAGCAACCTTGCGCCAGACTCTTTCAAAAGAAGATCTGGATACAGACTTGAGCGGTATAGAAAATGTCAAAAACCAGC
>JAKSCD010000179.1 GCA_022360775.1 Sneathiellales bacterium
CATCAGCGGCCAGTTGCTCGGCGGTTTCAAGCGCATAACTCATGCCCATACCGAAAGAAACGATGGTGACGTCATCACTGGATCTGGCGATCTTTGCCTTGCCAAGCGGAATTGTAAAATCATCCATTACCGGCACATCAAAACTCTGCCCGTAAAGAATTTCGTTCTCGAGAAAAATAACAGGGTTTGGATTGCGTATGGCCGATTTCAATAGACCCTTTGCATCCGCTGCACTATGAGGCGCAACAACAATCAGACCGGGTACATGGGCATACCAAGCAGCGAAACACTGGGAATGCTGCGCCCCAACACGAGATGCGGCGCCATTAGGTCCACGGAAAACAATCGGGCTTTCCATCTGGCCGCCTGACATATAACGGGTTTTAGCAGCTGAATTGACGATCTGGTCAATTGCCTGCATGGCGAAGTTAAAGGTCATGAATTCGACAATCGGACGCTGACCATGAAATGCTGCCCCGACGCCAATTCCGGCAAAACCATGCTCGGTAATCGGTGTATCAATTACACGCCGCTCGCCAAATTCATCGAGCAGCCCTTGCGTCACTTTGTAGGCACCCTGATATTCAGCAACTTCCTCGCCCATGACAAAAACCCGTTCATCGGAGCGCATTTCTTCCGCCATGGCGTCACGCAACGCTTCGCGGACACTCATTTTCACCATTTCTGTGCCTGCAGGAATTTCCCCGCTGGCATCATAGGCTTCGCCGCTGCTTTCAATAATCACCTCAGTTGTAACTTGAGGAATTTCTTCCGTTACAGAGGTAGGCGCAGGCGCTGCACTACCCGCGAAATTGTCGAGTGCACTGGCATCTTCATCTTCTTCAAGCAAAACGGCAATGGGGGTATTCACAGCAACATTGTCGGTTTCTGCAGCAATCAGGATCTTGCCGATTGTGCCTTCATCAACCGCTTCCACTTCCATGGTTGCCTTATCCGTTTCAATCTCGGCAAGTACATCACCGGAAGAGACGCTGTCTCCCTCGCCGACAACCCAGCGAGCCAGTTTTCCTTCAGTCATGGTCGGCGAAAGTGCCGGCATCAAAATTTCTGTTGGCATCAGGTTTCCCTTAAATTCTAGTCGCTTGGGTTAAATGACGATATCCGTCATCAGTTCATCCGGATGAGGTTCAGGGCTCTCCTGGGCAAATTCAACTGCCTCGGCGACAATCGCTTTTACCTGCCGGTCAATATCTTTCAGTTCATCTTCTGAATAAATCTTGTCAGCAAGAAGTTTCTCGCGAACCCGTTCAATAGGATCACTTTCCGCCCGTTTCTTGTTCACCTCTTCTTTGGAGCGATATTTCGCCGGATCAGACATGGAATGACCTCGATAACGATACGTCTTCATTTCCAGTATATACGGACCTTTTCCGCTTTTAGCCCACTCGACTGCTTTGCGGCCCGCTTCAGCGACGGCAAAAACATCCATGCCATCGATTTGCTCTCCGGGCACGTTAAAGCTCTCACCGCGGCGGAAAAGCTCGGTTTGCGCGGAGGCTCTCTTTACCGATGTTCCCATGGCATATTCATTATTTTCAATCACATACACAACCGGCAGGGTCCAGAGTTCGGCCATATTGAAGCTTTCATAAACCTGCCCCTGATTGACCGTGCCATCGCCCATGTAACACAGAGTCACATTATTCGACCCCTGGTACTTCTGGCTAAAAGCAAGCCCGGTACCAAGAGGTACGCAAGCTCCCACAATACCATGCCCGCCATAGAAATTTTTTTCCTTGGAGAACATATGCATGGAGCCGCCCTTACCTTTGGAGTAGCCCCCTTCCCGGCCAGTGAGCTCCGCCATCACTCCTTTGGGGTCCATGCCGCAAGCCAGCATGTGGCCATGATCACGATAGGAAGTGATAACAGCATCTTCCGGCGTTATGGCAGACTGCATACCGACAACAACCGCCTCCTGCCCAATGTAAAGGTGACAGAAACCGCCAATCAGGCCCATACCGTAAATCTGGCCGGCTTTTTCCTCAAAGCGACGGATCATGAGCATGTCTGTATAGAATTTCTTGACTTGTTCTTTATCCACCTTGGTGGATTTCTTGCGGGTAGTTGTCGCTTTGCGCGCCATGGTATCTCCCTCTAAAAACAAAGGTGCTGCACTTACCAGATAAAGAACGCCAAGGCGTGGTTGCAGCTTTTTCCTGCTTAGACATTGGCGAAAAAAACTTAAGAAACAAGAAATAATATGAATTTTAACTGAATTTCAGTTATTTAGGTTAAAATTGCTGCGTTGCGATAAAAATTTCTCGAATATCAGAAATTATGGCTCATATGAAATATGGTTAATCCATATCAGGGATTTTTTGAAATTTTATGAAATCAATTTCTTAAATTACGGAAACAATGGATCAAAAGTCGCAAATGAAACTTAATTTTCCGGGTAGATGACAACTTCATCCGGATGGGCCAAGCCCAACACATCCCGCGCGCGTTCTTCCAGCATATCCAGATCGAGATTCTCTGTATCCAGAAGTTTCACTCTCTTCTCGAGCCGGTTTTTCTCGATTTCGGTCACCTGAAGGGTCGCTTGTGCTTTCTGGATTTCATTTTGCAGCTTTATATAGGAAAAGAGCCCACGATCGCCCTGCACAAGATGATAACTGAAATAACAAATCGCCAGCAGACCGATTATTGGCGCGGCGCTGGCTTTCAATCGCCTGCTTATTTCATAGTTCATTATCATATAGTTAATGAATCAAATAACGTCTTATGGGTCAACGAATAAATACAAATCAGGCGAAGAAAAAATGT
Organism: Sneathiellales bacterium; assembly: GCA_022360775.1. Classification (GTDB taxonomy): domain Bacteria; phylum Pseudomonadota; class Alphaproteobacteria; order Sneathiellales; family Sneathiellaceae; genus Sneathiella. The sequence continues at coordinate 2,791 of JAKSCD010000179.1, forward strand.
CCTGTTGTAAATGGGTGAAATCTAGCCAGTCTTGCGAGACGAACTCCCTCCCTTCCGGGAAGAGATAAAGCGGGACAAATTCTCCAGGCTTGCTTCTCTTAAATTACGAAGTTCTTCCAAACACCCGTCAATTCTCTCCTCCTCAATGGATTTTTTTTCAAGTTCTCCGGCTTTATCAGCCAATGCATTCATTCCTATATTGGAGGCCATGCCTTTTAACTCGTGAGAGAGCTTTTCAAGTTCATCGAACGAAAGAGAAGGATCTGCGAGATGCTCAATTATTTCCGCTGATCTCTCGTTAATTTGCTTAATAATTTGAGTAAGTTTCTCTTCACTTAGTGTTTTCATGAGCTCTGAAATAACCTGCTTCTCCAGATGCTTGTTCACAGTGTGATAAGCAACCTCCCCATTTCCATTGGAGCCGTTTTGCTGTGCCGGCAGGGTAAGGGGACCAGACAACTTCATAAGCGCTTTACGAAGCAATCGCCTGTCAATCGGCTTCGTAAGAACATCTTTCATACCTGCTTTTTTGTATTCCTCCACCTGATTTTCAAAAGCGTTGGCAGTAAGCGCATAGATAGGGAGCTGATCCGGCTCATTTAAATGATTTCTGATAGCTTTTGTTGCCTCAACACCGTTCATGATCGGCATTTGAATATCCATGAGGATTAAGTCAAAGTCGTCCGCGTAATACTGAACTGTCTTGAAGGCCTCTGCACCGTTTTCAACTATGGTGACCTCGTGACCGTCCGTTTTCAGCAATTCTTCAATGACCATCTGATTTATGCTGTTATCTTCGGCAACAAGGATACGTAGCGGATTTGCAAGCATCTCATCATCATTCAGATCGACTTTAACATGCTGAACCACAGATTCCTTTACCGCGACCTTAAACCGGAAGAGACTTCCTTTACCAACTTCACTTTCAACCGTAAGCGTTCCGTCCAGCATATCGCTCAAATTTTTAGAAATACTGAGCCCAAGCCCGGTTCCCATATTTGAAACTCGCCCACTTTCTGATTGTTTAAACGCTTCAAAAACAAGTTGTTGCTCTTCTTTAGATATTCCCGGTCCTGTATCCTTCACTTCGAAATGCAGAAAAACTGTTTTATCGTCGCGAACACAGATTTCCGATTTAATAGTGACCTCGCCCTGCTTGGTGAATTTCACCGCGTTTCCGATCAGGTTAAACAGGATTTGCTTGATATGACTTTGGGACCCGACCAACCATAGCTTTTCCGGGCCATTAAACTGGTAGGAAAAACCAATGTGTTTTTGCTCCGTCTGGGTTGAGAATAATGAAAACAAGTCTCCGACCATGGAGCTGACAGTGAATTCCTCATCAAGAGGCTCTACTGCGCCGGATTCAATACGTGCGAAATCCAGCACCTGATTAACAAGTGTGAGCAGGAAATTACCCGAATGTTTTGCCGTTTTAAGTTTCGCGACAACATCTTTTGGAAGATCCTGCTTTTCAAGTAATTGTAAAATGCCAAGCACAGCATTCATCGGTGTTCTGATTTCATGGGACATGGCGGCCAGGAAATTTGATTTGGCCTCGCTCGCAGCTTTTGCCTCTTTCTCTGCTCTAAGTCTTTCAGCACTTTCTTTTTCAAGAATGGTGTTCGCGATCTTCATCTGCTGACTGGCAACCGCTGATTTCTTTAAAAAATAGACCAGAAAACTGAGGATGCAGGAAAAGAGGATGAATGCCAGGGCAATCACATCCGGATTGATCCAGCTGTGATGGTGATAGAAATGATCAGAAGGCCAGACTTCAACACGAAGAGGAGACCCTAAAAGTTCACCGGAGCTCACAGCCGTGTGGTTGAATTCGTTTTCAGATCCAGTCTGGGTTTCAAACAACAACTCATTATTCAGTAAAACAGTTAATCCAAAATCCTCAAAAACATGTTCGGTTTTTTTTGCGATCAGGATCCCGGTGACCCAATCTTCTATATTAAACTCCGTCAGAATATATCCATCGGTGCGCCCATCATAAATTACAGGTATCCCAACGATGAAATAGGAAATCCCTCTTTCATTTTTAAAAGATTTTGAAAATAAAGGCCTTTTTTGCTGCTTCAGCTCATGAAGAAGAAGTTGTTCTTCTGTTGAAATAATATGTGGTACGGACGAGTGTTCAGCACGCTCTTCAACAGTCCAGCGTTCAAGAAAGCTGTTATCTACCCAGCTAATTGCCTCTATACCGCGAATATCATGAACATAGTTGCCAGCGTCCCTTTCAAATTCATTTTTTGGCGTTCCCCGCCTTTCCTCCCAACGGCTTACAAGTCTTTGAAGGGCCGCCATTCGAATTTGCATATCCGAAGAAATACCGGAATTGATCTCTGCCGCCTGCAACTCCAGTTTTTCAAGCTTTTCGTGGAGGTTCTGCTCTTTTTGCAGCCACCAGACAATGATCGTCGCTATCAAGCAAATGATAAAAACGATTGTCGCAGGGATAGCACTGACAGAAAGCTTTTGTCTGCTTATTTCGCTCATTCAAGATGCTCTAATAATTAGTTTATATAAATACTTATATAATCCAAAAATGAGCATTATATTAATTTTTACTAATTTTAATTTTCGCACAAAAAAAGGCGAGCCCCAGCCCGCCTTTTTTTCTCAGCCTCGTAAGCTTTATTTAAGAATGGACGCTCCGGCATATTCGGCGGCTTCACCCAATTCCTCTTCGATACGGATAAGTTGATTATATTTCGCGAGCCGGTCAGAACGTGCAAGGCTTCCTGTCTTGATCTGACCGCAATTGGTTGCAACTGCAAGATCCGCAATTGTTGCATCTTCTGTTTCACCGGAACGGTGAGACATAACCGCTGTGTAGCTTGCTTTATGCGCCATTTCGACAGCTTCCATGGTTTCAGTCAGGCTGCCGATCTGATTGACCTTGACCAGAATGGAATTGGCCACCCCTTTTTCAATGCCGTCTGCAAGGCGGGCCGGATTGGTTACGAACAGGTCATCACCGACGAGCTGAACCTTATCCCCGATTTTATCTGTCAGCATTTTCCAGCCATCCCAGTCATCTTCTGACATCCCGTCTTCGATGGAAATAATGGGATAGTCTCCAACAAGTGCGGCGTAATAATCTACCATCTCTCCGGCGGAAAGAACCTTGCCTTCCCCTTCGAGATTATATTTACCGTCAGCATAAAATTCGGTAGAAGCGGAATCGAGGGCCAGATAAATATCTTCGCCTGGCTTATAGCCGGCAACTTCAATGGATTTCATAATGAAATCCAGGGCATCACGAGTACCGCCAAGGTTCGGGGCAAAACCGCCTTCATCACCAACATTAGTGTTGTGACCGGCATCCGCCAGCTGTTTTTTCAAAGTATGGAAGACTTCCGCGCCCATGCGTACGGCATCACGAATATTGCCTGCAGAAACCGGCATGATCATGAATTCCTGAACATCGATCGGATTATCGGCATGTTCACCGCCATTGATGATATTCATCATGGGAACCGGCAGGGTCCGGGCGGAGGCGCCACCAATGTACCGATAAAGCGGAAGACCTGTATCTTCCGCAGCAGCCTTGGCGATCGCCATGGAAACCCCGAGGATTGCATTCGCACCAAGACGCCCTTTATTGGGTGTCCCATCCAGTTCCATCATGATACGGTCAAGGGCAATCTGGCTATCGGCATCCATACCTGAAATAGCATCGAAAATTTCGGTATTCACAGCCTCAACTGCTTTCAGAACCCCCTTACCTTTATAACGATCACCACCATCACGCAGTTCCATCGCTTCATGTGCGCCGGTGGAGGCCCCGGAAGGAACAGCGGCACGTCCGAAGGCACCGGTTTCAAGAACAACATCCACTTCTACTGTTGGGTTGCCACGACTGTCGAGAATCTCGCGGCCGATAATGTCAAGAATTGCGCTCATGATAAGAGTTTCCTGTGATCGAAAAGTTTGATTTTGGTTTGTCTTAAAGAGATTTGGCGAGGGCGTCAAAAGCCTTCAATGTTTCAAGAAGTGCCCTCATTTCCTGAACAGGAACCATATTTGGTCCGTCAGAGGGGGCCGTGTCCGGATCCTGATGAGTTTCCATAAAGACCATCGCCACCCCGACAGAAACGGCAGCACGTGCCAGTACAGGAACAAATTCCCGCTGACCACCGGATGTCGCTCCTTGTCCGCCCGGTTGCTGCACGGAATGGGTTGCATCAAAGACGACCGGATGACCGGTTTCAGCCATAATAGGAAGGCTGCGCATATCGCTTACGAGTGTATTATAGCCAAAACTGGCTCCTCGTTCGGTCAACATTACGTTTTTATTGCCGGATTGTAGAACTTTTTCTGCGACATTCTTCATGTCCCAGGGGGCAAGAAACTGTCCCTTCTTTACATTGACAACTTTGCCGGTTTTTGCTGCGGCCACAACCAGATCAGTCTGCCGGCATAAAAAGGCCGGGATTTGAAGGACATCAACAACTGAGCCGACTTCAGCACATTGACCAGGTTCATGAACATCTGTCAGGACCGGCAAGCCATATTCTTTTTTAACTTTTTCGAACACCGCAAGCGCCGTCTCAATTCCCAGTCCACGCTTGGTGTGAATAGAGGTCCGGTTGGCTTTATCAAAGGAACTTTTATAAACAAGACCAATATCGAGCTCTGTGCTTATTTCATGAAGACGTCCTGCCATATCCATGGCATGCGCTTCACTTTCCATCGCACAGGGACCCGCGATAATCGCGAGAGGAAGATCATTCCCCACTCCAAAATTCCCGATTTTTATGCGGGCCTGTTCAGTCATGATTGTGTCCTGTTTTCTGCCTAGACAAGCCTTGAGTGATCCAGGGCTGCCTTGATAAAGCTTTCGAAAAGCGGATGAGGCTCAAATGGCTTGGATTTCAGTTCGGGATGGAACTGAACGCCGATAAACCACGGATGATCGGTAATCTCTACAATTTCCGGAAGATCTCCATGGGGGGAAAGACCAGAGAATTTGTACCCTGCTTTTTCCAGAATGTCACGATAGGCGATATTTACCTCATAACGATGCCGGTGACGTTCATGGACTTGCGCTTCCCCATAGATTTCGCGAGCCTGAGTGCCTTCCAGCAAATCACAAGGATAGGCCCCTAGGCGCATGGTGCCGCCAAGATCTCCGTCAGCAGAGCGAGTCTCGGTTTCGTTACCCTTTGTCCATTCCGTCATGATGCCGACAACGTTGGGATCAAAATTTCCGAACTCCGACGTACCTGCATTTGGCAAACCACCCAAGCTTCGACATCCCTCGATCACCGCCATTTGCATGCCATAGCAAATACCAAAATACGGGATCTTGTTAATGCGCGCGTAACTGGCTGCCTTGATTTTACCTTCTGCGCCACGCTCACCAAAACCACCGGGAACAAGAATAGCATGAACGCCTGTAAGCCTCTCAGAGAGAGCTTCTTCATTTTGCTCAAAAACCTCTGATTCAATCCAGTCCACATTGACTTTTACTTTATTGGCAATTCCGCCATGAATTAAAGATTCAGACAGGGACTTATAGGCATCCTGCAGTTCGATATATTTACCGACCACGGCAATGCTCACTTCACCATCAGGATTGATGCAGCGATCGACAATATCTTCCCATTTTGAAAGATCCGGCTCCGGCGCGTCTTCGATACCAAAGGCATTTAAGACAGCATCATCAAAGCCTTCCTTGTGATAACTGAGCGGTACTTCATAGATAGTCCGCACATCAAGTGCCTGGATAACCGCTTCAGGCGCAACATTACAGAATTGCCCGATTTTTGCCCGTTGACCGGCTGGAATGGGCTGTTCGCTCCGGCACAGGAGGATATCCGGCTGTATACCAATGGAACGCAGCTCTTTTACCGAATGCTGGGTGGGTTTGGTTTTCAGTTCTCCAGCCGCCGCAATATAGGGGACCAGTGTAAGGTGAATGAAAATCGCGTTATTGCGAAGCTCGTTACCGAGCTGACGGATGGCCTCCATAAAAGGAAGACTTTCAATATCACCTACAGTTCCGCCGATTTCTACAAGGACAAAATCCTCATCCTCGATATCTGCAGTTGCAAATTCCTTGATGGCGTTGGTGATATGCGGAATAACCTGAACAGTAGCACCAAGGTAATCACCCCGGCGTTCCTTTCGGATAACCGTCTGGTAAATACGGCCAGTTGTGACATTATCACTTTGCTTGGACGCAACACCTGTAAAGCGTTCATAGTGACCGAGATCGAGGTCTGTTTCAGCCCCGTCGTCGGTCACATAACATTCCCCGTGTTCATAGGGGTTCATAGTGCCGGGATCGACATTGATATACGGGTCTAGTTTCCGCATTCTCACTTTATAGCCACGCGCCTGCAGCAGGGAAGCAAGAGCTGCCCCGGCAAGACCTTTGCCAAGAGAGGAAACCACACCACCGGTAACGAAAATAAACCGAGCCATGGAATTATACTATATCTGAACTTTGTTACGTCGTGAAGTAAAAGAGGCGGCTTTTCCGCCGCCTCGTGATTTTTTTTCCATTTATTTGGAAATCGGTGCTGCTGGTTCAGCGGGCACCGGTGCAGCCGGCTCAGCCGGTGTAGATTGATCCAGGATTGAAGTCGGAGTGCTGTGCGAGCCGCTCATCACTGCAAGCGTAATGCTTGTAATAAAGAAAGCCGTTGCGAGAATAGCTGTCGTTCTTGTCAGAAGGTTGGCTGCACCACGGCCTGTCATCAGACCGCCGCCGCCGCCGCCTCCACCACCGCCAATACCAAGAGCCCCGCCCTCGGAACGCTGCAGCAGAACCACGCCGATCAAAAAGACAGCGATCAGTACGTGAACGACCAATAGAATGGTTTCCATGATCCAATCAATCCCGGATATGAAGTGGACAAACCACTTCCAGTTTCAAAACAGTTGAACGGCTTTTACACCAGTCGAAAACAGAATTCCAGTGCTATATCGCTGAAATATGTCCTTACAGACTTGTTTCAACAATTGGCCAGAAATCTTCCGCTTTCAGGCTGGCCCCACCAACGAGGGCGCCATTTACATTTTCAACGGCCATCAGTTCTGCAGCATTGCTCCCTTTTACAGATCCACCATAAAGAAGACGGACCCCCTCGGCATCCTTCATAAGCAACTTGAGATCACTTCGAATATGATTGTGGACCTCATCCACATCAGAAGTTGCGGGGACTTTTCCTGTGCCAATGGCCCAGACAGGTTCATAGGCAATAACGGTATTTGCAGCGGTTGCGCCCTCAGGAAGTGAGTTCTTTACCTGGTCACTGATTATATCCAGTGTTTTACCGTTTTCTCGTTCTTCAAGCGTTTCACCAACGCAGACTATGGCAATCAGGCCTGCACGCAAGGCAGCTTCCGCCTTCATTTTGACGACTTCATTACTTTCGCCATGATCAGTCCGACGCTCTGAGTGCCCAGCAATAGCATAGCCTGCGCCTGCATCAGCAATCATCTCGGCAGAGATATCCCCTGTATGAGCCCCTTTTTCTTGAGTGTGACAATCCTGTGCACCGATGGAAACTGCTGACCCTTCCGCAAGAGTTGCCATCTGAGAAACAAGAAGCGCCGGCGGGCAAATCAGGATATCGCACCCGACTTCACCTTGGTCATTTGCCTTGGAAATAAGGGCGGAGAGTTCCGCAGCCGATTCCTTTGCCAAACCGTTCATTTTCCAGTTTCCAGCGATCAGGGGACGTACTGACATGCTCTTTCTTCCTCACATTTTCTTGTATCGCGTTTGCGTGAAATTTGAATTTCCAGCTCATATGCCATTTTTTTTCGAAGAAAGATACCGCTTTGCGAAATTCTGTGTTGCCGCGTGACGGGGTGACCCCCTATCATGTCGCGGTTCTGTCCCTATATAGAGGGGCTAACAGTTGAATTTAATTACACGATAGATGGATCATCATGCTTCACGCAATGCGTAAAGGGGCCAGCGGATGGCTCGCCAAAGGATTATTGCTTCTTCTTGTTGCGAGTTTCGCGGTTTGGGGGATTGGCGGCGATATGTTGGGAAGCTCCGCCGGTAGTGACGTTATCGAGGTTGGCGACAAAACCATCACTATTGGTGAATTCCAGCGGGAATACCAGAACCAGATCGTCACTCTGTCCAACCTTTATCGTCAACGTATTTCGCGGGAACAGGCACGTCAGCTTGGATTGATCGAAAATACAGTTCGTATCCTGACGGATCGGCTTCTTCTTTCTGAAAAAGCAAAGGAGCTGGGCCTTGGTGCAACTGATGCAGCTGTCCTTGACGAAATTCGCAATGGCCCGACATTCAAAAATGAAGCAGGTGCATTTGATCGTTTCCGTTTTCAGGATTATCTGCGCCAGACTGGATATTCCGAAGCCGAGTTTGTTGAAGTTCTGCGCAACGACCTGATGCGCCAGCAGCTGTTGTCAACTTTTGCACTGGATCCTTCTGTTACGCCTGCTGTCCTGGTGGATACCCTTTTTAATCATCAACAGGAAAAACGAAGTGCATCCTATATTGAGCTGGTAAACGGGAATGTAAAGAACGCCCCTGCTCCAACTGATGATCAGTTGCAAACTTTTATTGAAGAAAATCCGGATGCTTATACGGCACCAGAATATCGTAAAGCTTCTTACATTTCCTTGACGCCTGATCTGTTCACAAATCAGGTCAATGTCACCGATGCGGAAATGGCAGACGAATATGACGGGCGTAAAAGCGAATTTGATATTCCTGAAAGCCGCCATATACAGCAGATGATTTTCGAAGATGAGGCGACAGCGAAAGCTGCTGCAGCGCTAATCAGTGCCGGAAGCGAATTTGCAACGGTTGCAAAGGACCAGCTTCAGCTGACGCCTGAAGATATTGATCTGGGAGAAACTGCAAAAGGTGAATTGTTTGAAGAATTGCAGGAACCAGTATTCTCTGTTGCTGTGAATGGCGTTACTCCTCCTGTTAAGACAGATCTTGGATGGCATCTGGTTAAAGTAACCAAGATAAATCCAGCAAAACTTCAGACACTTGAAGAAGTGAAAGACCGCATCAAGCGATCTGTGGCGCTTCGCAAAGCTGTTGATATTGTTTATGAGAAATCAACAGCACTGGAAGATGAATTTGCCGGTGGCGCCACAATTGCAGAAGCTGCAAAAGCTGCTGATGTCCAGGTTACAAATACCGACTGGATTGATATTCGCGGTTTGACGCCTAATGGAACTCCAGCAACTAAACTTCCAGCGGCACCTGAATTCCTGCAAGAACTCTTCACCAAGTCAAAAGACGCGGATATTGATCTCACACAAACACGCAATGGCAATTATTTCGCTGTTTCCACTGTCGATATCAAACCATCCGCACTAAAAACCCTGGGCGAAGTGAAAAACGCTGCCACGGCGGCCTGGACGGCCAATTGGCAAAAAGACGAAAACCAGAAAGTCGCTCAAGCGCTTCTTGAAAAACTGAAAGCCGGTACCAGCCTTGAAGAAGCTGCGACGTCAGCCAGTGTTGCTGTTAAAACAGCAGAGGCAGCTCTTCGCTCTCGTCCGGCATCCGGCTTCTCAGCCGAAGCGGCAGAAGATCTCTTTGCGTTGAAAAAAGGGGATTATGCGCTTGCATCCAATGCATCAGGCTCAAGCTACCTTCTTTTCACAGTCAAGGATATTATTGCTGCTGATAAGGAAGAGGCGAAAGCCGCTGCTGAGAACATTCAGAATGGTGTGCTTAGCGGTATTCAGCGTGATGCGCTGGAGCAGTATCAGACCTATCTTGAGAAAACCTATGGCGTGAATGTTAAGCTCGGCCTTATCCGGGAATATAACTAATCATGTCTATAAAACCTTCCTTTTCCGAGTTTGAGAAAACTCATTCTGACGGAAAATCCCAGATCCTGTGGACAACACTGGTTGCAGATCTGGAAACCCCGGTCTCTGCAATGATGAAACTGGCGGAAGGGAAAGCCAATTCCTTTTTGCTTGAATCTGTTGAAGGCGGCGCTGTTCGTGGTCGTTATTCCATTATCGGAATGAAGCCGGATCTGATCTGGCGCTGCGATGGAAAGCAGGCTCGTATAAACAGAACAGCCCGGTTTGACCCGGAAGCTTTTGTCGCCTGTGACAAGCCGGTTCTTGAAAGCCTTCAGTCCCTGATTGATGAAAGCCACATTGATCTTCCCGATCATTTACCGCCCATGGCAGCGGGCCTTGTTGGCTATATGTCCTATGATACGGTGCGTCTGATGGAAGACATTCCGGACAGCAACCCAAATGATCTGGGGCTTCCGGACGGGATGTTTATTCGCCCGACCGTCATGGCTATTTTTGACAGTATCCTGGACGTTGTAACCATCGTGACCCCCGTCTGGTATGGAGATGGCCGCTCAGCGCAAATTGCCTATAATCACGCGGCCGAGCGCCTATCTGATGCAGTTAATGACTTCTCCCGGAGTTTACCGCATTCCGTATCCGGGGAAATGAGCCTCGAGGATCTGCCTGAGCCGGTTTCCAATACCACCAAGGAAGAATATTTCGACATGGTGGAAAAGGCGAAGGAGTATATCCGCGCTGGTGACATCTTTCAGGTCGTACCCAGTCAGCGCTTTGAAATGCCGTTTGCGCTTCCCTCTTTGTCGCTTTACCGGGCCCTTCGGCGTACAAACCCCTCCCCTTTCATGTATTACCTGAATTTCGGAGAGTTTTCAGTTGTTGGGTCAAGCCCGGAAATCCTGGTTCGGCTTCGTGATGAGAAAGTAACCATCCGCCCTATTGCCGGGACGCGTCCGCGCGGCGCAACACCTGCTGAAGACAAAGCCCTTGCAGATGATCTTTTAAGTGATCCGAAAGAGCTTGCCGAACATCTGATGCTGCTTGATCTTGGACGCAATGATGTTGGACGTGTTGCCCGTATTGGCAGTGTGACGGTTACCGAAAAAATGGAAATCGAGAATTACTCACATGTCATGCATATCGTCTCGAATGTAGAAGGCGATATTGATGACAGCCTGACAGCCATTGATGCACTTAAAGCCGGCTTTCCTGCGGGTACGGTTTCCGGTGCCCCAAAAGTGCGGGCGATGGAAATTATCGATGAACTGGAGAAATCCAAGCGTGGTGTCTATGCCGGTGCTGTCGGATATTTCTCAGCCAATGGTTCCATGGATACCTGTATTGCCTTGCGCACAGCGGTCGTAAAAGACAACACGATCTATATCCAGGCCGGCGGCGGTGTTGTCGCGGACAGTGATCCTGAAGCGGAATATCAGGAAACCGTCAATAAGGCCAAGGCCCTGGTTCGCGCCACACAGGAAGCCATCCGTTTTGCATCAGAAGGTGGCGGAAACAGGTAGCATATGGATAAGCAGCCCATTATCCCGAGCGAACTGCAGGGGAACTATGACAACTGGCATTTTTCCCCCGCTGTCGCTTCAGGTGATTTTGTATTCTTTTCAGGATGCACAGGCACACAGAGCGACGGATCTATAGCGTCTGACCCAGAAAGGCAATTCCATCAAGCCTTTGAAAAAGTCCGGCTTTCCCTGATTGAAGCAGGCCTGGATTTTTCTTCAGTTATAGAAATTACCACTTATCATATCGGTTTGAGCAAACATCTGGATCTTTTTAAATCCGTAAAAGATAAGTTCATTCAGGAACCTTATCCCGCCTGGACTGCAATTGGGGTCTCAGAATTTGTTCATCCAGATGCTATTGTGGAAATCCGCGTTCTTGCGAAGAAATAATGTGACCAGTTGTAAAGGTCATGCTTAAGGTCTTTTCTCTTCCTGATTAGCGATGGTGTTACTGCTGCTTTGCGGAAGAAGTGCAGCGCTGATCGGGACAAACTGATAGCCCCGCTTGACTGCTTGTGGCATCCATAGTTTTAAGGCTTCAATTGTTTCCCTGTGGGGATGGCCGATTGCAATAGCCAACCCTTTTCGTCCTGCCAGATCCTCAACTTTCTCAAGCTGTCTCAGGATTGCAGGTACCTTTATTTCATTGTCGATAAAAATATCGCGTATTCCTGCTGGAAGCCCCCGCTCTTTTGCAAGTCTGTACCCGGCTGATTTCGCAGCTGTTTTGCTATCAAGGAAAAGAACCTGCCGTTCTTTTAACACATCCATCACCACAGCCATGCCTTCAGGATAGGCTGTGAATTTACTGCCCATATGATTATTGACCCCCACATACCCGGTAAACCTGTCCAGGTTAGCGATGGTTTTCTGGCGTATTTCAGCAAGTGAGTTTTTCTTGAACAATGCATTAGGACCCGGATCAGCAATATTGCCAACAGGCTCCATCGGCAAATGAAGCATGGCTTCATGCCCTGCACTCCTGATCCGCGCAACATTCTGATCCAGATTATTGGCGTAAGGTAGGAAAGCCAGGGTCAGGATCTCGGGAACAGCAAGCAATGCATCGATCCGTTTTGAATTCAAACCCACATCATCAATGACAATCGCTATACGTGGAACCCCTTCTACTTTTTTAGGTGTCTTCGCTGCATATTTTATCCAGGCAGGATCCCCGTCATAGGAAGCCGGTTGATCTGCTGGTGGCAGACTTGCCAGTGAATTCCCGTCAATACGCTCATCACCTCCAGAATTGACTGGCTTCTCTTTTTCCGGTGTATGATCCAGAGCAGCAACCGGACTTTGTCCTCGCCCCTCGTCGTTGTCCAGCCGTTCTGTGGGGCGTATAACAGGCGTTTCTTCCTGCACATACACGGGCGGAGAATAAGATTGATTTTTATCCTGCTTTTCCGCCTCTTCTTTTGCAACTTGAACAGATTTATCGTCTGATTTAAGCAGGCTACCGATCAACATCCCACCTGCCAGACTGATCATAAGAACAGCACCGCAAAAGACCGCCAGACGTGTTGGCGATTCCATTACCGTATCAAACAGTCCCTTATTTACTTCTTGATCCGGTTTCCCGGTTTTTTTCGCCATTCAATAAAGCCTGATCTTCGCGGTATGGTTAATAGCTTTTAACCATATTCCTGGCCCTGCGCTATATAATTCTCGATAGAAATCTGCTCTTTTCTGTAAAGCATGCACCAATCCTGTATTGCGGGCTTGACGAGAGGGCAAAGTAGTGGAAACTAGAGCGTTCGGATGCCCGGCTTTAATATAAATTCAGGCAATGATTTCAATTCTATCAGCATGGTACCCCAATGATTACCCTGATCGATAATTATGACAGCTTCACCTATAACCTTGTCCATTTTATGGGCGAGCTTGGTGCCGACATCAAAGTGTATAGAAATGATGTTATTTCTGTGGACGAAGTCCTTGCGGAAAAACCGGCCGGTGTTGTCCTCTCCCCTGGGCCATGCGATCCGGATAAAGCGGGTATTTGTCTGGATATGGTCAAAACGGCGGCAGCGGTAAAGCTTCCCTTGTTTGGAGTGTGCCTTGGTCACCAGTCTATCGGTCAGGCTTTTGGCGGAAAAATCATTCGAGCCAACGAATTGATGCATGGAAAAACCTCACCGATCAAGCATACGGGAAAAGGTGTGTTCAAAGGGATTGCGGATAATTTTATTGCCACCCGTTACCACTCCCTCACCATTGATCCGGCCACTATTCCCGATTGCCTGGAAATTACGGCGCAAACAGAGGATGATGTGATTATGGGAGTGCAACATAAGGAACTTCCTCTTCACGGAGTTCAGTTCCACCCGGAAAGCATCGCCTCCGAACACGGACATCAGCTTTTACGGAATTTCCTTGAAATGACCGGGGAACCTTTAAAGGCAGCAGCATAATGAGCACGTCACTCGATTTTAAGGCTCTGCTCGCAAAGATCGGAGGCGGCCAACCCCTCTCCGTAGAGGAGGCAAAGCAGGCTTTCAATATTATCCTTTCCGGCGATGCCACCCCTTCCCAGATGGGTGCCTTTCTAATGGGTCTTCATCTCAGGGGGGAAACCGTGGAGGAGCTTGTCGGCGGCGTTAGCGTCCTAAGGGAAAAGGCCAAATATATTACTGCGCCTGAAGGAGCCATTGATGTTGTGGGCACCGGCGGCGACGGCCATGGAACCTATAATATTTCTACTGCGGCTGCTTTCGTAGCTGCCGGCGCCGGGGTTCCTGTTGCAAAACACGGGAATAAAGCAGCCTCCTCCCGCTCAGGGACAGCGGATGTTCAGGCGGTACTCGGGATCAATACTGAATGCGACCTGGCGCTGACGGAAAAAGCGGTTCATGAGGCCGGTATCGGATTTATGGTTGCCTATCGCCATCATGGCGCGATGCGGCATGTCGGCCCAACCCGCGTGGAACTTGGCCTGCGCACCATCTTTAATCTTCTGGGTGTCATGTCCAATCCTGCTGCCGTCAAAAGACAACTTACCGGCGTCTATGATCCCCGCTGGATGCGGCCAATGGCGGAAACCTTGAAAGAGCTTGGGTCCGAACATGTCTGGATCATGCATGGTGCTGATGGACTGGACGAACTCACCACCACAGGCCCTTCCCAGGTTGTTGAGCTTAAAGACGGTGAGATCCGTGAATTTGAAATTACGCCGGAGGAAGTCGGGCTGTCCCGGGTTCCGCTCAGTGATATCAAGGGCGGGACACCGGAAGAAAATGCGGAAGCGATGCTGAAACTCTTTGATGGCGAAGCTGGCCCGTACCGCGATGTAACCTTGCTTAATGCAGGTGCAGCCATTCTTATTGGTGACAAATGCGGAACCCTTGAGGACGGCATCACGCTCGCGGCTGAGGCTATTGATAGCGGAAAAGCCCGTCACGCGTTCGAAGAAATGAAGCGCATCACAAATTTGAGTAACTAAAATGAGTATTCTTGCAAAAATCTGTGCAGATAAAGAAGTGCATATTGCCAAATGTAAGTCAGAAAAATCACTGTCTGATCTTGAAGCATTGGCAAAAGAGGCTTCTGCACCCAGGGGATTTGTTTCCGCCCTTCGCAAGACACGTGAGCAGGGCCGCTATGGCCTGATAGCGGAAGTAAAAAAAGCCTCTCCGTCAAAAGGGCTGATCCGGGAGGATTTCAATCCCCCTCTCCTCGCCAAAGCCTATGAAGAAGGTGGGGCGACTTGTATGTCTGTTTTAACGGATATCCCCTATTTTCAAGGTGCTGATGAGTATTTGATTGCCGCAAGAGATGCGGTTTCCCTTCCGACACTTCGAAAAGATTTTATGCTCGATCCCTATCAGGTTATCGAGGCAAGAGCGCTGGGAGCGGATTGTATTCTGCTGATTATGGCTGCGCTCTCTGATGAACAGGCAATTGAACTTGAAGCCGCTGCTTTTGAACAGGGAATGGATGTGCTGATTGAAGTTCATGATGCAGAGGAGCTGGAACGCACCCACAAGCTGAAAAGCCCCCTGATTGGTATCAATAACCGCAATCTTAAAACCCTTAACGTTGATATCGCGACCACGGAAGCCCTTTCCGCCAATCTTCCAGAGGATTGTCTTGCGGTCAGTGAAAGCGGTCTTTACACGACCGAGGATCTGAAACGCATGGAAAAAGCAGGATGCGGCTGCTTTCTGGTAGGGGAAAGCCTGATGCGCCAGGACGATGTCGCAACGGCTGTCAGAACACTTCTCGGAACGGATTAAAATATGACCGGCTTTACCCATTTTGATGATAAAGGGGCTGCCCATATGGTGGATGTTGGTGATAAAGATATCACTGAACGTAAAGCCACAGCGACGGCCACAGTGCGCATGCTGCCAGAAACATTCGCTCTGGTGCGGGGTGGGAAAGCCAAAAAAGGCGATGTTTTAAGTGTTGCCCGTCTTGCGGGGATCATGGCTGCAAAGAAAACACCTGATCTCATTCCCCTTTGCCACCCACTGGCACTGACCAATGTGACTGTTGAATTCACCCTGCTGGAAGAAAAATCAGAAATTGAAATCCATGCCAGTTGCAAGCTGAAAGGCCGCACCGGTGTTGAAATGGAAGCCCTGACAGCAGCGACTGTCTCAGCGCTTACAGTCTACGATATGTGCAAGGCCGTGGATCGCGGTATGGAAATCACTGGCGCCAGACTTCTTGAAAAAAGCGGCGGTAAATCTGGAACCTATAAAGCATCATGATATCTGTTGAAGAAGCCCGTCAGAATATTCTTTCTTCTCTTGAGCCTGTTTCCACAGAAACTGTCTCTCTCAATGCTGCAAGTGGTCGGATACTGGCTGAAGATATCAGGGCGCGCCGCACCCAACCTCCTGCAGATATGTCAGCTATGGACGGGTATGCCGTCAAGGCCGAGGATGTCAAAACCGTCCCTGTTTCCCTGAAAGTAGTGGGTGAAGCCCCGGCTGGAGGGTCCTACGATAAGCTCGTACAATCCGGCGAAGCTGTCCGTATTTTTACCGGCGGTCCGCTTCCGGAAGGTACGGATGCGATAGTGATCCAGGAGGATACGGATCGTGACGGCGATACTGTCCTGATCAAGGAAAGTTCCGCGCTTGGAAAATTTGTCCGCAAGGCCGGAATTGATTTCAAGGAAGGTGATATTGGCCTTCAAGCAGGCAAAAACCTTACTCCCCGTGATGTCGGATTGCTGGCCGCCATGAATATTC
>JAKSCD010000418.1 GCA_022360775.1 Sneathiellales bacterium
GACGACAAAAACCAGCGTTCATGGGGCAATCAATATGCTGGGACTGGCAAAAAGGGTGAAGGCAAAGATCTTGCAGGCCTCTACCAGTGAAATTTACGGAGATCCTGAAGTTCATCCTCAACCGGAAGAATATCGTGGACGGGTGAATACCTTTGGTCCCAGAGCTTGCTATGACGAAGGCAAGCGATGTGCGGAAACCCTCTTTCATGATTATCACCAGCAGCACGCATTGCAGATAAAAGTCCTCAGAATTTTCAACACCTACGGCCCCAATATGCATCCTGACGATGGCCGGGTTGTCTCGAATTTTATTGTCGCTGCACTTCAGAACAAACCCATTAGTTTATTTGGCAATGGAATGCAGACCCGGTCATTTTGTTATGTTGACGATCTGGTAGAAGGGATGATCCGGATGATGGCAACCGATAAGGACGTTACCGGGCCCGTTAATCTTGGAAATCCGGTTGAGTTTACGATCAGGGCGCTGGCGGAATTGATTATTGAACTGACGAATTCTTCTTCAAGACTGGATTACAAACCCCTTCCTCAGGATGATCCGCTTCAAAGATGTCCGGATATTCGTAAAGCCAGGGGCTATCTGGGCTGGCAACCGTCTATTGACTTAAAAGAAGGGCTTGCGAAAACTATTCAGTATTTTGACAGGCTATTGGCGCAAAAACATCCGGCCTAGTCTTGGTCTGCTATAGTTTGGGGCGATTTTTCTTCAATAATATTTTTCCAGAGCACATTGGTTCTGCGCATTTTGTAATAGACAGTTGCCCGGTTTGAGGACGCGAAGCTCTTGAACTTGCTCAAGGCGCTGAAAAACCGGCGATCTGCACCTGCCAGCTGTCTTTTTCCCTCGATTTCCTGAGACCAAAGATAAAGAAGGTCGAGACAGGCAATCTTGTCGATAAGCAAAGTATTGGGATCTGCAAAACCGCCAGTAGTGCCTTTCATAATTCCTTTGTCCGGTCCCACAGAATGCCATTTATCAATAATGATTTTCCTGTTTGTGTCTTCATCGACCAGCCAGCGATAGGAAAAAGCCCACTCTTTCCCTTTAACAGCTTCCATAAGATATAGTAGATGATTTTTATGCCAGAGATTGTCATCATCCAGATAAGCCACATACCGGCTATGGGCCAAGAAGGAGAGCATTGTCCGAAGGGATCCACCATCCCGCGCAGTATGAACACCGCCATGGCGACTGGATGTGGAATATTCCGGATCGAAGAGGGTAAGGGTCATATTGTCTGGCAGCCCCTGTTCCATCTGGTCCAGTATTTCCGGATCCCCCAGTAATTTGTCGATCCCTACAAGGATCTGAACCGTTCCCGGGAAACTCTGCCGATAGATTGATCCAAGCGCTTCCAAAAGGCTTGGCCGAACAATCGTCGGGATGACAACGGCCACGTCAAATGGCTCGGATACAGCTTTACTATTTCCCGCCTTCATAATTCCAGACTGCCCTCTTCTCTATAACGCCCGCTACTCTATACAGGATGAAATCAGGACACAAAAAGATATTCAACCTGCCCATTTGCAAGAGAAGACAGGGTTTTGGTGATCAGGTTCAGGGTGTCGTTCAGTCTTTCAGGCTCTGCTCCTTGGATATTGGTGACCGCCTGATAGTAAATATAGGCGGGTTCGTCCTGGCTTTTGTAAAGCGGAAATGATTTTTGCGGCGCTGAAGGCAGCTGTGATTTTGGTAAGATACTGCCCGCTATCCCAAGATCGGCCCATTCAGCAACAACTGTATAGCTGATCGCCTGGCCAGGATAGGGTTTGAGGGTGAGGTTTGCTTCCTTGAAAAGGTCCTCAATGACATCCGAGAGACCGCATCCATTGGTCAGGATAAGCGGCTGATCTGCTAGTTCCTCAATAAATACCCGGTTCTTCCGGGAGAGGGTGAGATCTCCATCATCGGGCGGCAGATAGAAAAGAGGTTCTTCATATAACGGATAGTTCTTCTTGAAACTTGATCCGGAATGCTTTGGCAGAAGAGCAAAATCAATGGTTTCCTCTTCAAGGCGCTGCCGCATATCGCCAATCAGGCATTGTTTGATAAAGATGTCAGACCAGAGATTTTGTGCTTTTAGATGCTGAAGGGCTTTGCTGAAAACAGACATATCGATTAGCGGCGATAGTCCCATACGCAGGATCTGACCTTCGGGCTGATGGAAATTCTGCGCTGTTTTCTCCAATTCTTCCCTGGCGTCAAGAACCGACTGGATAAAGGGAAGGATATGATGTCCGAAACGGGTGAGGGAGATGGATCTTGTGGTGCGTTTGAAGATTTTGCCGCCCAGTTCCTTTTCAAGGGCCGCAATCCCGTTTGACAGGGTGGGCTGGGTGATGCAACAGGCTTCAGCTGCTTTGCTAAAGGACCGGGTCTGTTCGGCAGTGACGCAATATCGAAGTTGTGCAAGATTCATATTTATTCACAAAAGCTATTAATGTGATTTTTAAATAAAATTTATAAATTAATAAGACCTGAAATAGAGTTCTTTTGCAAGAGAATTCAACCGGCCATTGCCGGACGCTTAAGGAGCTTATTTCATGTCCTCAATTATCCGTTTTCGGTATCTCGTCAGTGTTTTACTGGTTTCTTTCCTAATAAGTGCGACCCCTGCCGTCGCTCAACAGAAGTCCCTTTATGAGCGTCTTGGCGGATATGATGCGGTATCCGCTGTGATCGATGAATTGATGGTGCGCTTGATCAAGGATAAACAGCTGGGACGGTTCTGGGCTCATCGCGGCGATGACGGTATTGCCCGGGAGAAACAGCTGGTGAAAGACTTTATCGCTTCTAAGGCAGGCGGTCCGATTGTCTATCCGGGACGGGAAAACAAGCTGTCACATAAGGGGATGCGGATCAGTCAGGAAGACTGGAAAATTTTTATGGTGCATTTAAATGGCACTCTGGACAAATTCCAGCTCCCCCCGAAGGAGCGTAATGATGTTCTTGCTTTCATTGAAAGCACAAAAAAAGACATCGTTGAACTTCCCTGATTCTGCAAAGGGGGGTGTCCTCAGCCCCCCGCCTCTCCTTTGAGAGGGAGCCCAGATTATGACACTTCTTTATATCTTCATTGCCCTCCTCGCGGGGCTTTTCGCACTTTTTCTTGTCTCTTCCGAACTTTCAGGAACACTTAAACTATCTTTGAAAAGCCGGATCATATTAGGGGCAATGATGGGCTTTGGCGTCATCGGCGTGAGCATCAAGGCAGCGGTTATTTCCTATCTGACGCCTTCAGAAACACTGGCGATGGTGTCAACATCAAGCCGGGCCGTGAACTCAGTCCGTACAGATCACTCGCATATTGAACCGCGTGGGCTTTCCTATCGAATAGATAGGGAAAGCTGGCGATCATTGCCGGTTCCAAAGGAAGAACTGCAGGATACAGATCGGATAAGGAAACTGATTAAACTGGGGGAGCGGCTCTTTTTTGATACGCGCCTTTCTTCCAGCGGATCGGTTTCCTGTGCGTCCTGTCATGTGATCGGGCTTGGCGGAGATGACGGGAAGGAGGTTTCCACCGGTATCGATGGGCTGAAGGGAGATCGCAACGCGCCAACAGTCCTCAATTCTTCATACTTAAGGCGGTTTTTCTGGGATGGCCGGGCCGCTTCGCTCGAAGAACAGGCCAAAGGTCCACTTGTCAATCCGGTTGAAATGGGGCTTCGGTCTCTGGATCAGGCAGTTGGTATCGTGAGCAGAGATCCGGTTTATGTTAGCGGTTTTAAAACACTCTATTCGGAAGATCTGAATATTGATCAGATTGCCAAGGCAATTGCTGCTTTTGAGAGAACATTGACAACCGGTCTGTCCCCTTATGATCGTTTTGTGAACGGTGATAATCAGGCTCTTAGCGCCTCAGAGCTTCGCGGCATGCAGCTTTTTGATGAAGTTGGCTGCAGAAGCTGTCATGAAGACCCCTGGTTTACAGTAGCAGGGAGCAGCCATACCAGTCCCTATCGGGTTTTTCCTGTTTATCAGGGTTCCGACCTTCTGGAGCGTCATGATTTGACCCGGGATAGGGGGCGAAACCAAAGTGGCGTCTGGCGCGTCCCGAGCCTTCGAAATGTTGCCGAGACAGCCCCCTATTTTCACAACGGTTCCGTACAGAGCCTGAAGGAAGCTGTGCAGATCATGGCAACCGTTCAACGGGGCTGGACGGTTACCAGGGAGGAAGAAGCTCCTATCCGGATTACACGGGATCAACAAGGCAGACCGATTTTGAAGAAAGATCAATCTCTCGGCAATCAGGATGTGGAGGATATTGTCAATTTCCTGAAAGCCTTAAGCGGCGACATACCGATGATCACTAATCCCTGGCGTTAGAACTGACCAGAAAGTGCGCCTGTCTTGAATTCTTCAGCATTTCCCTGATAATAGGCATGCGTGTATGGGGTTGCGATTAAGGGGGTCATATGTGGTTTTCCCGTTTGCCTGGAACAAAAGCGGTATTGGTCATTGCTATTGTGATGATGTCGCCAGTGGTTCAAGCAGCGTTGAGCGATGTCGACAAGGACAAATATATTCTCGGGCTCAGCAAGGCATTAAAATCTGAAAACTACGTCAAGGCGAACGGCTATCTTAAAAAGCTGACCGAGGGGAAAGTTCCTTTTACCCCGACGCTCGATTACTTTGCAGGTGAGATTAAATATCACGTCTGCAATCATCCGCATTCCAAATTTTATCTCGACAGATATGTAAAATCAGAAGGCAAAAACGGGCGTTACTATAAAGATGCCCTGACCCTTTTGCTGGCCATTGAAGATGGAGAGAAAAGTAGCCATTGTGCAAAGGCACAGGCGGAAAAAGCCAACTCCAGGAAGGTAGATTACGACAAATCTGTCGGGGATCTTGTTGCTTTCTTTAACGGTAAGCTCTTTAACTTTACCCTATCGAAAACCTATATTCATACGACAAGGACCAATCCGAAGGGGGATAAGCGAACCGACAGCCGAACTGTGTCGGCGCGGCTTGATGAAACATCAGTTTGCCGCTTCGAATTCGTTTCAAAAGTAACAGCGAAAACCCGTTCTTCGGAATCCCGGTACAACCGTAATGCCTTTAGTGAGTTTAAGTCTGTCGCAGATTTCAGGGTACTTACAAAACCACCTTCCTTCTCCGATGCCCAAGAATTTAGCACTCATCCGAAGAAATATTATTCCCACTCAATTGGACATATTCCCAAGGCAAAAGTGAATGTTAAGCCAGGGAATAACTATTCCTCACAGATGAAGTATTTCGCAAAAAGTGTCGTCAACAATAAGAAAGCTGTCGATTTTCGATTTCGGAAAATCTGGGAATACTGCCGGTCTGTTAAGGGAACATGAGAGTGAAGCATTTTCTATTTCCCTCTTCAGTCCTCGCCATTCTTCTGATTGCCTCAACCGTATTGGCATTGGATCTGGATAAAGAACTGAACGCTACCCGGAAACCGGTTGCTGAAGACGATCTCTCCTCTGTCAAGGAAGGTCGCCACGGTGATGTTCTTGATGAGTTGGATTCTGTGAAGTCTCATCGGAAGAAGAGAGAAATTGAACGGACTAAAACTGCCCGCCAGCAAGAGC
>JAKSCD010000522.1 GCA_022360775.1 Sneathiellales bacterium
AGGCAGCTATTGAAACCCTTCTTGATATTTGTTTCGGACCGGACCGGTTTAAAAAAACCGCCTATCGGATCCGTGAAAGTTTGCACCCGATATCCGATCTTTCGTTCGTTGCCCGCGCAGAAGAAAAACTTCTTGCCAGTATTCAATATTGGCCTGTTCTGATCGGCGGGAAAACGAAAGCCCTGCTTTTGGGACCAATTGTTGTATCCCCTGATCTTCAAGGACAGGGAATTGGTGTTGCCCTGATCAGGGAGAGTCTGAAGAAGGCGTCAGAGTTCGGCCACGAGATTATTATTTTGGTCGGAGATCCAGAATATTATGAGCGCTTTGGTTTTCAGTCTGCCTTTGATGCCGGTCTCTCACTTCCTGGCCCGGTAGAAGATCATAGATTTCTGGTGGCGGAGCTCTCTGAAAATGCACTGAAAAATGTGTCAGGAATGGTTGAAGGAAACTCCAAATCCGTTACTTGCTCTCCCGCCACCAGGCGAGACATAAAAGAAGGCTAAGAATGACGAGGGCAATAAGGGGAGGCGTCAAGCTGGTTCGGTTATACCCAACGACTTCATAATTACCGTTGCTTCTAAGACCCATCCAGTTTGATCCGCTTTGAGAGTTTTCGGCAGCGGTGCGCCTGAAGGAGGGGATACCTTGCTCTGCTATGCGGAATATTCCGCCGCCGCTTTCTCTTACTATTGGGGCGAGAACCTCTTTTGTTGAACGAATATCCCGGCTTTCCAGCGGATTAAGGCGTCCAACAGCAACACGGGTTGTCAGGCCGCCAGACCTTAAAAGATAAAGTCCTTGTGATGTGATCTCGAATTGACCCTTATTCAATCCTTTATCAGCATATTCAAGCGTGATTGTACTGACATTGCCATCGGGGTCCTGAACAGTTGCGATTTTTTCTCCTGCTTCAAGGGAGCGTCGCTCTATATCGAGACTGTTTCCGCGAACCTGCGCCGTCAGTTGTTCTTCTTCCAGTTCCTGTTCCTGCATAAGCCAGTGAGAGACCCGTTTAAGAAGTTCGCCTTGCGGGCCACCCCCTTCAAAGCCATGCCCCCAGAGCCAGGCATGATCAGATAAAAGCTGAGCAACACGTCCGTCGCCATGACGTTCCAGGACAAGAAGCGGTTGGTCAGAAGGCCCGGTCATCAGAATGTCACCGCCACTGACATCTGCTTCGATCATTCGGAACCAGCGTCCCCATTTTTCTCTCTCTGCCTCTGATCCTAGAGAAGACGTAACAGGATGGCGGGTTCCATTGATATTAAGAGCGGGGATGTATCCTTCCTGATAAACAAGCCCTGTTGGACGACCAGGAAGGACCTCTGACAAGGGCGTGCGATAGAGAATAAGAGGGGTTGCAAAAGCAGGACCCGCTGCCTCAAGAAGAGCGCCACCATTTTCTACATATTGCACGATGTTTTTCAGGTAATTGGGGGCAAGCACTCCCCGCCGTCGGTAGCGGTCAAAAATAATCAGATCAAACTCATCCAGCTTTCTTTCAAAAAGCTCGGTAATTGGAAAGGGAATAAGAGAGAGCTCGTTGATCGGAGTACCATCCTGCTTCTCGGGCGGGCGCAGGATGGTAAAATGTACCAGATCGACAGCAGGATCGGATTTGAGAATGTTCCTCCAGCCTCTTTCACCCATATGAGGTTCGCCTGAAACCAAAAGCACCTTGAGGCGATCGCGAATACCATTAATGCTCAAGAAGGCCTTATTATTTTTATCGCTTAGCTCTCCTTCCAGCTTTGGAAGGGAAATTTCCACAAAATTATCACCGCCATGGGATATAAAAACAGGAATTTCGGTTACCTGTCCTGTTCTGACAGCGATACGTCTTACCTGTTTATCATCCGTCTTGACTGTTGCAACCAATGTCGAGGTTTCAGATACACCCTGATCAAGAACACGAATTTTTAGAGTTACTTCCTTGTTCACAATTCCATATGCAGGTGCGTTTTCAATCAGGAGAACCCGGTCTTTCTCATTTTCATCGCCACTTACCAGCACATGAATGGGACCTGCAGTACTTTGCTCAGGAACATCATGTACCTGTCCGTCAGTAATAAA
This sequence comes from Sneathiellales bacterium, assembly GCA_022360775.1. Lineage (GTDB taxonomy): Bacteria > Pseudomonadota > Alphaproteobacteria > Sneathiellales > Sneathiellaceae > Sneathiella. The sequence goes on from JAKSCD010000522.1 coordinate 2,077, forward strand.
GATGGTTGCGGCAATTTCGTTTGGTGAAAGGGATTGCAAAATCCTGAAGCGTTCTTCAAAAAGACGGCTGCCTCCCGGAGCGCCCGCTTCAAGCGAAAGTGGCGTTTTTGCCGTTGCCGTTTTTATCTCCAGATTTGGATAGGAGGCAATCTCTTTCTGGATTTGTTTAAAAGCATCGTTCGTTTGCTCCAGGCGGTTCCCATATTTCTGGCTGTCTGTCTGATCCGTAATAACAAGGACGGTATCGTTGAGATATTGGCGGTTCTCGGTGATGAAAGTTGGATTGGCAAGCAGGAAGAAGAGCCCTGCCAAAAGTAAAAAGCGATAGCCAACACTGTTCAACCTGGCAAAAGCGGAAAAAGCCAGAATAAGAAGGGACAGGCCAGCAAGGGAAATTAATGTGATCTCATCAACGAGCGGCGCAAACTGAAGGTCCATGTGACTGTTCATTGGCCCAACCTTTCCAGGATCGCAGGCACATGAACCTGATCGGCCTTATAGTTGCCGGCAAGGGTATACATCACCAGATTGACACCAAATCTGTATGACATTTCTCTTTGTCTGTTTCCTCCAGGTATTACGGCTGCGATGGGTCTTCCGGCATTGTCTGTCGCCCAGGCCGCAGCCCAGTCATGGCTGCCAATGATAACCGAGGCGACACCGTCATTACCGTGGGCATTTTCTGTGTTTTCAATCCAGACTTCACCCGCCTGGTATCGACCGGGAAAGGCTTGCATCAGGTAAAAAGCACGTGTGATAACATGATCGGGGGGAACCTGTGTCAGGCGCTGAATATCAAGACGATCCAGGATTTGCGATAGCCTCTGTCCTTCGGCAGAGGCAAATACTGAAGGCGAGATCTGGTTTCGGGTATCAAAAAGTATGGTTCCGCCGTTTTTCAGGTATTTATTAATCTTGGTCACGGCTTTATCACTCAGACCCGGAAAGGACGAAGTCATTGGCCAATAGATAAGGGGAAAGAACAACAGTTCGTTCTTTTCTATGTCTATCGGTAACGGCGTTGCCGCTTCAATGGAGGTTCTTTGGCGAAGCTTCTCGCTAATTCCTTTAAGGCCTGCCTTGCTCATTTCATCCACTGCCGGATTTTGTGTGAGAATATAGCCAAGGCGTGTATCAAGTGTTGCTTCCAAAAGCCGGTTCAGGCTCTCTTCGGCCGATAAATCCTTTGTTGAAGCAGCGAAAATACTCGTAAACAATAGGCCGAAAAGAAGAGCTTTCTGCGCGAAAAGGACTTTTCCTGTCAATCTCCCCTGCAGATAAAGGGTGGCCAGAATATCAATCAATAAGAGGAGAAGGGCACCGATAATCACAGGTGCTTTCAAAGAGATTTCCTCTGCTTCTTCCAGGCCGCTTTTCTGTCCTGAATATGTCGCGAGGGACAGGTTGCTATAACTTTTAACACCATCACCAATATTGTGGGCATATCTGAAAATAGAATTTCCGTAAATTCCTGCAGGATAGGGCCGATCAACAGGTAGGGAAAGAGGTGTTGGCATTGCGGATAAGGAATGGGTATGAGCGGAACCTGAGAATTCACCTAAGCCATTTAACAGATCAAGTGCAGGGAAGGTCTGTTCTGAGAGTTGTGATTGAGCAGAGAAACTGCCTAAAAAGCTGATTTCCCTAAGCATTTCCACAAACAGACCTGAGAGGACGAGATCTGACCAGGCCGTAGTGGCTGATGTATGAAACAGAATAAGACGTCCATTCCCGCGCTGTTCACTTGTTACAAGCGGTGTCCCATCCTCAAGAAGAGCCCAGGTCTTTTCATTTAAATCGGTTGAAGGATTTGCCAGGACTTGTCTGAAAACCTTGATGTCAGGGTCAATTTGAAGATTGGCAAATGGGCTATTTTCAGGCATAGGGCCCATGGAGGCCGGTTTGCCCCATGACATCGCGCCATCCAGCGACCTGTTCCCCTGTCGCAACGTCACGGGAAGCAAGCTGGACTGACTATTGGAGAGCTTGGGGCCTGCAAAGCGGATCAGAATGCCCCCATTTGTCACCCATTTTTCCACCTCGCTGGATTGCCGTGCGGATAGTGCTGCGACATCTCCCAGTGCGATGAAGGAAGGGGACTGCTTCACCAGGTTTTCCAGATCATCCTGCACTATGTCATAGAAGGGGAGAAAGGCTTTTTGTAGATAATGCTGTTCACTCAGAAGAGAAGGAGTATCGGCCTGCTGGCTTGAAGCAACAAGACCGACAGATTTTCTTTTCCACCGATCATCCATCAGGAAGACAGATCCCGCGCTCCTGGCAGATTTTATCTGTAGAAGAGAGAGGTCATTTCTGATTGCCGACGGAAGAGAAACCCGTGTGTTTGTTGCGAGTTCACTTTCGGAAAATGTATAGGCCTCCTGAAACAGGATTTTACCGCTTTTATTGCGTCCGAAAATGACACCAGTTGAGGCCCCTTGTATTGACACTCTTTTAACAGTGAGTTCCAGGCTGTTTGTCTTGACTATTGGCGCAAGGAGAAGATGCGGTGCGGTTTCAGTTTCGCCGCTATAAATGGTCACGGGGCCAAGCTTTGCGAGGCGATCAAAAGCGGCTTTGATTTCAGCATCGTTTGCGTTGATCGAAACTCCATCGGAGATCCAGAAGAATTCCGGGGATTTTAGTTTTTCGAACTCTGGAAGAAGGCGGTTTAGATGCGATCTGTCAGGGGCCAGTGAAAGAGGGGTAAGAAAGGGCAGAGCACTGTCCATTTCCTGCGGTGTCAGAGGTCTAAAAGCACTTTTAATCTTCTCTTCTGAAAAGGCAAGAGGGATGACGTAAACCAGTCGATCTGCTTCCTTGAATTTGGAGATAAGATTTGAAACCAGTTTTTCTTTTTTTGGCCAGTCCTGTGTACTGGTCCAGCCATTATCAACCAGAATAACTGCTGGTCCGTCTGTGAAGCCGATTTTGGATTTATTCAGAACAGGGCCAGCCAATGCAGTAATGACGAGCGCTGCGAGCAGCAACCGCAGCAAAAGAAGCCATAAGGGAATGGCATCGCTGCTCTTTTCCTTGTCTTCAATCTCAAGAAGAAAGCGTAGCGCTGGAAAGGAGATCTTTTTTGGGCTGGGAGGGGTCAGCTTCAGAAGCCACCACAAAAGAGGTAGCGTCAGAAGAGCCAGTAAAATCCACGGAGTAGTGAAGGAAAGTCCTGTTAAAAATCCGGTCAATTTTTCTCCTCCTGCAAGGAGAAATAGATTGTTGAAAGGGTTTGTCCGGCAGATTGACTTGTTGAATGAAAACAATAGGTCCAGTCTCTCCTGGACGCTGTTTCTCTTAACCAGTTACGGTGGTTTTCAAATCGCTGAAGATACTCCTCCCGAACGGCTTCGGATTTATTCAAGGTTACGGAAAGCGAGCTATCAAGACCTTTAAATTCGGCCCTTCCCTCGAAAGGAAATGTAATTTCAACCGGATCGGCAATATGAACCAGGACAGCTTCACGCCCTAAGCTGGTAATATAGTCGAAGACTGTCTCCAGATCCTTCCGATCATATAAAAAGTCACTCACCAGGATAAACCGCGACTTTGATCTCACAGGCAGTAACGATGTGAGTTTCTGAAAGGGGACCGGGCTTGATATGATCTCATGCGCGAACCGTTCGAAGGATGCAGGACCATGAGACGCTTTTGCCTCCTTTGAGACGGCACCAAAATTCTCGCCGCCCTTTACAAGCAGTAGGCCTGTCGCAAGCGAGAGGATACAGGCGGCTTCCACCTTAAATGGAAGGTGTTTTTGACTTTTAAAGGCCATATTCATGGTATGATCCACCCAGAACCAGACCGTTTCTGCAGTTTCGAGTTCCTGCTGGCGAATGTAAAGCTGGTCCTGGCGGGCGGATTGGCGCCAATCGATATTTGAGGCTGCATCCTGGGTGTTATAAGACCGGAATTGCCAGAAGTCTTCCCCAGCGCCTGCTTTGCGTCTGCCATGAGTACCTGTGTTCAGGGTTTTGACAAGTTGCTGAGCCTGAAGCCTTAATGCAGGAAGCTGGTGGGACAGGGCCTCTGCATCCGTCCGCATGGAAATATACTCGACATCTATCTCTTTGGAGACGTCCATTCTTACTCCATAGCTTCGGTGAGAGACGCGATAGCCTGTTCGATCGTGATATTCTCTGCACGTGCCGCGTAGGAAAGCGCCATGCGATGGCGAAGGACCGGAATGGCAAGATCTCTAACATCATCGATAGAGGGACTGAAACGCCCATCAAGCAGTGCTTTCGCACGGGTCGCCAGAATAAGGGCCTGACTGGCGCGGGGCCCGGGGCCCCATGACACATAGTTGCGGATCAGGTCGCTGGATGTGTGATCCGGGCGCGCCTGCCTTACCAGTTTGAGGATGGCTTCAATAACCTGGTCACTTACCGGCATGTCCCGGACAATATGCTGTGCATCCATTAGCTCGTGGCCTGAAAGCACTGTTTTGATTTCAGGCATTTGATTGCCTGTGGTTTCCAAAAGAATTCGTCTTTCTGTTTCCTCATCTGGATATCCGACATTTATCTGTAGAAGAAAACGGTCCAGCTGGGCTTCCGGTAAAGGATAGGTGCCTTCCTGTTCTATCGGATTTTGTGTCGCCAGAACATGAAAGGGGCTGGGAAGAGCATGCTCCTCGCCGGCGATGGTCACATGTTTTTCCTGCATGGCCTGCAACAAGGCTGATTGGGTTCTTGGGCTGGCCCGATTAATTTCATCTGCCATCAAAAGCTGGGTGAAAATGGGACCTTTTAGAAAGCGAAAATGGCGCTGCCCATCCTCTGCCGTTTCCAGAATTTCCGATCCGAGAATATCAGCAGGCATCAGATCCGGTGTGAATTGTATCCTCTTTTCCTGCATGCCCAGCACCGTTCCGAGGGTTTCAACCAGCTTGGTCTTTGCAAGGCCGGGCACACCGATCAGCAGTGCATGTCCGCCAGCGAGGAGGGTGGTTAAGGTCAGGTCAATGACGTCCTGCTGGCCAAAAATATGACTGCCAATTGCAGATTTAATATTCTGAAGTTTCAGCGATAACTGATCAACCTGTTCGAGAATCTTCTCGTCTGTGTTATGTGTCTCTTCCATCGTATTGCCAGCTTCCTTATGTCGGTCAATCAGGATGTGGGTCAGAATTCAACTTGGTAAAGAGCTCTGTACCCATTAAATATAACAATAATATTTGATAGGATAAGGCCTAAATATGACGAATGAGAGCCCTGATGATGGGCTGAGTGCAATCATAAACCAGATTAAGGACCAGAGGCATCCACCGGTTCACCTTTGGAATCCGGACTATTGTGGTGAGCTTGATATCCGGATAGCGCGGGATGGAACATGGTTTTATATGGGCTCGCCGATCGGCCGAAAGCCTTTGGTAAAGCTGTTTTCCAGTGTTTTGCGTTATGATGAGGATGGAAAATTCTATCTTGTTACACCTGTTGAAAAAATCGGGATACAGGTCGATGACGCTCCGCTTGTTGCTGTGGAAATGTTCAAGGAAGGGGAGGGAAAAGATCAGGTTCTCAGCTTCAGAACTCATGTTGACGATTTCGTGATTGTTGATGAAGATCATCCGTTAAGGCTGACGATTGATCCTGAAAATAACGAACCTTCCCCTTATGTGACGATAAGATCCAATCTTGAAGCCTTAATTGTACGCTCGGTTTTTTATGATCTGGTTGAGCTTGCAGAAGAAGAACAAGTGGATGGGCAGCAGCGATTTGGTGTCTGGAGCAGTGGCCGGTTTTTTGATTTTGGTTCAGTAAATGATGTTTTTGAAAAGCAATAAAGAAGAGCTAAGAGCCCGAATAACACCTTTACTGGATTCTGTTCATATTGAGCAATCTCCAGCTGACTGGCGTTCTGGTGCCGTGCGTGGAGATCATGATCTTAACCCTGCCACAGCGCCGGATATCCAGAGCAGTTTCAAGAAAGCCGCGGTTCTGGTCCCGATTGTTCTAAGGGCAGCAGAGCCGCATGTTATTTTAACGAAGCGTGCGGACCATCTGAATAAACATGCCGGTCAAATCAGCTTTCCTGGCGGACGCGCCGAAGAAGAAGATGCGACAGTCGTTCATACAGCCTTACGGGAAAGTGAAGAGGAAATTGGTCTTGATCCGGGATATGTTGATATTATCGGAAGACTGAATACCTATTTAACTGTGACGAATTATGCGGTGACACCTATCGTTGGTCTGGTGGAGCCGGTCAATAATCTTGTTGCTGAAGTAAGTGAAGTAGACGAAATTTTCGAGGTTCCGCTAAGGTTTCTTCTGGATATGTCCAATCATCAGAAACATAGTGGATATCATAACGGAATTGAACGGTTCTGGTATGCGATGCCCTATGGTGACTATTATATCTGGGGGGCAACAGCCGGAATGATCAGGGACTTGTCGGAACGGGTTAAAGGATAATGCTGCGCGGATTTCTCTTTCATCTCATACCTCTTCTCATCCCCTTTGTTGTTTACGGGGTTTATCTCTATTTCAACAGACGAGCAGGCGGCGAAAAAACATGGCAGGGTAAATCCGTTGCGATAGCGACAATCCTCGGGCTTATTCTTATGGCTTTCAGCTTTATTGGTGTGGCCGCCTTGAGAGAGGACCAGCTTGGGGGAACCTATGTGCCGCCTCGCTATGAAGACGGGAAAATAATCGATTCTGAAATTATTCCCACCGATAAAAAGCAGTAATGGCAAAAGCCTGGTCCCTTGAAAATCTTGAAATAAATCCCCCCCTTTGGCTTTCCTATTCTGAAAGTCAGGCTTTACTGGCTGCCCTTCTTCAGGCTGGGGGCGAAGGGCGTTTTGTTGGTGGATGTGTGCGAGATGCGCTTTTGGGGCATATTAGCACTGATCTTGATGTTTCAACAAATTTGAAACCGGGGCAAGCTACAGAAGCGCTTGAAAAAGCCGGGTTCAAAGTCATACCAACCGGACTTGATCATGGAACGATAACAGCGCTTTTAAACGGGCGTGTGTTCGAGGTCACCACTTTACGTGTGGATAAAAACACAGATGGGCGTCATGCCGATGTTGAATTCACCAGCGACTGGCAGCTCGATGCGTCAAGGCGAGACTTTACCTTTAATGCGCTTTATATGGATGCGGGCGGGCATCTGTTTGATTTCTTTGAAGGGATTCAGGATCTGGCCGCTGGTGAGGTGCGTTTTATCGGGGATGCCGAAGAACGTATCCGGGAAGATTATCTGCGTATCCTTCGATATTATCGGTTTTGGGGACGGTTTGGCGGCGAGAAAACAGACCCTGACATCGTGCAGGCAATCGGTAAAAATCTGGAGGGATTGGGGCGGCTTTCGAAAGAGCGAATTACCAAAGAGCTATTTCTTATGCTGGAAACAGAAAATGTTGTGAAAGCTATCAGCCAGATGATGGAGGCAGGCGTTTTTACTGAAATCTTTGCAACAGAATATAATCCAAAGATCCTAAGTCGTTTAATTTGCTCAAATTTCCAGAATGATAAAATTAACCGGTTAAATGGATTATTTGATTCTTTTGAAACTCCGGCTTCGGTTTATTCTGCGTTGCGTCTTTCCTCAAAGGAAGAGAGCAGGCTAAGAGCGGTTGGAAAAGAATCTGTAGAGCCGGATTTAAGCCCACGATCTTGCAGACGATATATTTATAAATTTGGTGCGCAGACATTCAGGGACAGGATACTCGCGTCCTGGGCGCGGTCTGAAACCGATTTTAACTATCCTGCTTATCTTGAATTAATGGAAAACTGGTCCTGCCCGCAATTTCCAGTAAAGGGGCGTGATATACTTGAAAAAGGGGTAAAGGCCGGGCCTGATGTGGGCGTTGCGCTAAGAATGCTGGAGGAAAAGTGGATTGCCAGCGACTTTCAGCTTGATAAAGAAAATCTTCTCAAATCCCTTTAATACCCTTTTCATCAATACCTAAAATCCATCCTTCTTCCTTCCCGCATTTTTCCATTTCGGTTTGCGTCAAGAAATCCGGCGCTTTAAAGAGAGAAGGAATTGTTCCTTTATCCTGATGTTTTTGAAGCCATTTCAATGTCGCGCTCACCTGCCGTGCGTCTTTGATCGGGTGGGTTTCAGAAGCGAAATCATTCATGCTTGGCCAGCATTCGGCAAGGATCACACCTTTGAGGTCTTTCTCCCAAGTGGTTTCGAACGGCCAGAATTTTACCGGTTTTTTTGCTCCTGGCTCTGAAGCAAAGGAATTTAGTTCAGACAATCCTGTTAAAGTCTGACTGCCCACCGACGCTTGTCCAAGAAGCTGCCAGACATTCATAATCCGTTGCTTTTTTAGTCTGAGATGGCGTTCAACAATGCGCCATTCGTTAAAACCAGAATGATGAAAAGGTGGTTTTTTAGGGCCAAGATGGGAAAGATTTTTAGATCTTGGGCATCCCCAGAATGGTCCGGGGAGAGCTGAAATCTGCTGGTTGAGGAGATTGGCAACCTCAAAGCGGTTATTCCCGTCTCTTTCATCACAAGTCATATACTCGGATATTCGCCTTGCCGCTTTTCGGCCTCCCCCAAGGTTACTACCGGCTGGATAACCAAAAGGAAAATCAAAAGCGAGCAGACAATTTCCGTTTGTCCGGGAAACAAGATGTTTCAAATGCTGCATGCATGTAAATCTGGTTCGAAAATACTGGACTTTGGCAGAATTCCCTTTTTCTGACCAAGCTATCCAACAGCGATCAGCACTTTCCTTTAAAGGACCGGGAGTAGAAGATGCAGACCAGTCGATAACGACTATCAAATCAAAAGAGATGGATTTGTTCCTTGCTGTACAGAATTTCATGAAAATGCCAAAATAAAGAATGACATAATCAACAGCAACAATGTCATTCAGTTGGAGACAGTTATGACAAAAATACTCTCAGCTTTCAGCTTGGCTCTTATGCTGGCAACAAGTCCCGTCGTGATTGCCCATGCTGAGGAGAAAAAAGGTGCAGATGAGCTTGCGGTTGAAGGGCTTACAAAGCTGCTTGATGCATTGAGCGTTTTTATCGATTCAATCCCTCAATATGAGACACCGGAAGTCCTTGATAACGGGGATATTATTATTCGGCGAAAAAAAGAGACAGAGGATGAAAAACCTTCAGACAAAGATAAAAGTGGCGTTGAGAAAACCTCTACCTGAATAATATTAAAAACGGGATTCGGATAGTATGGCTTTGCGGTTCTTTCTATATCTTTCCTCAAGTTAGGAATGGAGGAAAAAATGGATTTGGCTGAAATGGAAAAAGCGCTGGAAGCGCGAGATAAATCCTATGACGGGCGTTTTATCTATGCTGTTAAAACAACAGGCATTTACTGTCGGCCGTCCTGTCCTGCCCGTCGTGCAAAACGTGAGAATATTCTCTTTCTGGATTTGCCGGAACAAGCGGAAAATCAGGGGTTTCGGGCTTGCAAGCGATGCCGTCCCGATCTTGCAACTGTCAAGGATCCCACTCTGTCTCTGGCGCGGCAAATCTGCAAGAAGATAACGGAGCGTCTGGAGTATCAGGACGGAAAGGCGATCTCTCTTTCCTGGCTATCAGAAGAGACCGGTTATAATGAGGATTATCTGGCGCGTAGTTTTAAAAATATTATGGGAATAAGCCCATATGAATATTATGACACCTTGCGGAACAGAAAATTGAAAGAAAATCTGAAAGAGGGCGAAAGCGTTTCCCGTGCTGCATTCGGCGCCGGATTCGGATCTTCAAGCCGATTATATGAAAAAGCGCATGAGCGACTTGGGATGAGCCCTTCATCATATGCGAAGGGCGGAAAAGGTGCCGAAATCGCCTATGCCCTGGTTGACTGTTTCCTTGATCGCATGCTTGTGGCCGGGACAAGGCAAGGTGTCTGTGCCGTGTATTTCGGGGATAGAGATGAAGACCTTGTGAAAGAGCTGTATGAAGAATTCCCGAACGCGGAAATTGCGCCAGATTTAGGTGGGCTCAAGGAATGGACTTCAGCGATCATTCAGTTTCTGGAAGGCAAGAATACCCGTGTGCCTGATATCCCTCTGGATATGTATGGAACAGCTTTCCAGCGTATGGTCTGGCATGAGTTGCTTAAAATCGCGCCGGGGGAGACCAAAACCTATAAGGATATTGCTGTAGATCTTGGGCGTGAGAAATCTTCAAGAGCTGTCGGGCGAGCCTGTGCCACAAACCCGGTCTCATTGATTGTGCCCTGTCACCGGGTTGTCGGGACTGATGGCAAGCTTCATGGATATCGCTGGGGTCTTAAAAGGAAAGAACTCTTGCGTCGCTGGGAGCAGGAGGCCGTTACTGCCTGATTGTGCTCAGGCTTTGCCCCTCCGGTTTTTTTAAATTCCGGAGGGCATCATATCCCATATTGAGCTGCTTTTCTCTTGTAAGACTATTGAGATAATCAAACCCGTCACGTGTTTTGGCATTGAAAATCGGATCATGACCATGTTTGAGCGGATTGATGGCTTTGTACCATATAATGAAAATCCGCATTTCATGGGTATGTTGATTGTCCAGCATACGAAATAGCGCGCAACAGATAAATAGCAGCAGATCCGTTATTTCAATTGCCAGCTCCCAAAAGGGTGTGTCCTGGGCGCCCGGTGTTTTAACAGAAACCGGATCAAGGCAGGAAAGGGAGGACCAGAAAAGATGTCGGTCCGCCTGATGAATTAGATCGAGATATTCAGGGACGATATCCGGCAGGCGTTTTTCCTGGCCATGTCGCCTGAGGATACGATAAGCAGTTACGGTCAAAGTGTGAACACCAACTGGATCGCCTTGCGAAAAATGAAGTTTTATCGCGAGATCAACAATACGGCGAGCAGCATCAAGCTCATCAATTTTTATTGCCTGCATTTGGGATCAGTTTTTTGAAGCAAGGATCAGTTTCTCTTTTTCCAGCTGTTTCTGTTTCAGTTTTTCTGCACGTCTTTTAAGAATGGCCTCTTTACGTTTGCGATAGGCTTCCCGAGCCTTTTCCATTCTGGCCTGTGTGTCTTTTCTGCGTTGTTCCTGCCAGATTTTCAGGACCTTCTTTTTATAGGGGATATTGTACTTTTTTGTCTGTGAATGATAATGCGCCACCGCAATGTTCCAGGAACGGGTTTCACGCTTTAATTTCTTCAGTAATTGTCCTGCATAAGACGCGTTTGTCCCAGGATCAAAAGCTTCTTCCAGAGTATCAAATGCTTTCGGGTGCCAGTAGAGATTGACCTGCATACATCCAACATCGATATTCTTGACCCCTTTTTTCTGAAGTTTGCGGACTTCTTCGATTGCTGCTTCCTTGGTAGGCAAATATCTGCCTCTACCTTCGGAGTAAACCGTCCAGGGCCAGGCAATTATTTCCCGCCTCTTCTTGTGCCAGCGCCCTGTTTCAGCAAGTGAAATGGAATTGAGAAGCCTTTTGGGAAGACGGAGTGTTTTTTCAACCCCCTCTGTCGCCAAGCGACAGGTTCCCAGATGTTCTGCGGCATTCGCGGGGAAAATTGCCCCCATTGCTGTGTTGGCAAAAAGGCTGATGGCTAAAAAGGCCAGTATGGAAATCAATTTCGGCATGTCAGTTCTCCTGCAATATAGAAAGCAAGAAACGTGCCGATTTATTCTGCCGCTAGAATTGATGGCGGTGCTTTAGGAATTTTAATGCCATTGAGGAGTTGCTCAAAGATTTGGTTTAAGTCAGCTTTCAGGTGTTTTGCATTATCTGTTAAAGTCAGAGAGGAAGCCTCCATATATAAAGGGCGGCTGATTTCCAGTTGCAATGTATAAACGCGTTTGGCGGGATTGCTGTATTTTTGAGTGATATACCCGCCGGCATAAGGTGCGTTAAAAGCTGTTCGATATCCCCGGTGTTGTATGTAATTGGAGATGTTTACAGTAAAATCACCGGGGCAGGATTGCCCGTACCGATCCCCCAGGACAAAATCCGCATGGTTTATTTCAGGAGGATTGGGCATGGAATGACAATCCACAAGAAAAGCAACACCGAATTTTTTCAAGCATTCATTTATCAGACATTCCAACTGCTGATGAAAAGGGAAGTAGCAGGTTTCTATTCTAAGAAGAGCTTCTTTAAGAGGAAGCTTCTTTTTATGAATAACCTGACCTGCGCTGACGACTTTGGGAATGGTGCCAATGCCTGAGCATAAGCGCGGGCTCTGGGTGCTTGCATAGTCAGGAAGCGGATCCGAAAACATGGACGGATCCAGTTCATAGGGTTTTCGATTTGGATCGCAATAGGCGCGCGGAAAAGTCGCTTTTATAAGAGGCGCCCCGAGAGCAACAACATCGGAAATCAGATAATCCACGTGGAAATCCTCTGATTGTCGCAAATTGGTGAGGGTTAAGTCAGATAAACCGATAAATTCATCCGGATATATTCTTCCGCTATGAGGAGAGGAAAATATGATCGGCCGGTTCCAGATTTTTGGAAAAGTGACATCTACAGGGGAATGTGAAGTGAAGCAGGAAGTCATTTAATATCCAAGTTTAAATTGTTCTGGTTTTGCTTACCTTTAGGTCACACTTTTTTGTTACGTTAGCTTTTCTGTGTATAATTTAAACAGTTCAGTTCGAAATATTAGCATAAAAGCAGAAAAAAATGGCACGAATACTCCTTGCTGAAGACGATAACTCGATGCGTCATTTCCTTGCACGCAGCCTGGAACTTGCCGGACATGAAGTGCTTGCCTTTGCGGATGGTGAAGATGCCTTACCAGCGTTAAGCGCGGGGCCTTTCGATATTTTGATTTCTGATATTGTGATGCCGCGTATTGGTGGCATAGAGCTTGCGGTTCGCGCGCGCGATGCTGTACCAGGCGTTCCTGTTATTTTTATTACCGGTTTTTCGGCTGTTTCCATAGAAGATCTGGATACAATTGAAGGGGTAAGCCAGATGCTCTCGAAGCCTTTTCACCTGAACTCGCTTGTTGAAGCAGTGAATAGAGCACTGGAAGCAAAAGAAGCGTCCTGAAGGAAATTAAACCGATCTTTTCCAAATTTTCGAAATTGCTCTTGCCAAGAAATTGGTAGGGCTTTATAAGACCCGAACTTCAGTCACGGAAGTGACATATCTTTGTGGGTGTATAGCTCAGTTGGTTAGAGCGTTGCCTTGACATGGCAGAGGTCACAAGTTCGAATCTTGTTACACCCACCATCCCATTTCCTTTGACGCGCTATTTATGATCGCTTTGGCAGAGCTTGTGATTCGATAGCGAATGAATGACATAGCATTCACTGATTTGCTTCCCCGGACACCCCTCTGTGATTCGTAGGAGTTCAGCTTCCAGTTTTTGCAATCGGGAAATCCGTTCCTGAATATCAAGAAGATGTGTCGCGGCTATTTCATCTGCATGTGAACAGGATTGCTCCGGGTGATTGTTTAGTTCAATGAGTTCCTGAATGGCTTGAATGGAAAGGCCAAGATCTCGAGCATGTTTGATAAAGGAAAGACAATCCAGCTCTTTTTGTGTGTAGCGACGCTGGTTCCCACTTGATCTTGTAGGAGCTGCGATTAATCCAGACTGCTCATAATACCGGATTGTTGGAACTTTTACTCCGGTCTTCTTTGAGAGTTCACCAATAGAATAAATCATAAGGACCTCATTCCTATATCTATAGGAGATATAGAAATTATGTGAAAAAGAGCAACAAAAATAATATTTATTACGCTAATACCGTTGTATCGATTGTTTCACGGGCGCTTAAGTAATAAACTGTAGTCATCTACAAATGTATGAAAAAACACAGACATTCCGCTAAAGGGTAACGTAACCATATATAGTCAATGGTCATCGTTACCAGATTTGAATGTTAGTATTTTTTTAACTTTTCGAGGGGGGAGATATGAGGATTTTGGCGATTTTTGGGTTGTTGCTGATGTTCAGCCTTCCCGCTCATGCCGCTGTTCTGGAATTTGATGCTGTTCAGGATCTGGGTGGCGCGTCGGGTTCTTATTCCGAAGATGGTGTAACCGTCTCTGGTCTTGGCGGTGACGTCGCCTATAAGAACAATCCTGGAAAAGTATATCTGGCAGATTATGGTACGGCATTTGCCAGCGGCCTGAGCATTGAAAATGGGGGTCGTTTCGATGCGGTCGGCTTTGATTATCTGGATGTGAATAATAACTGCTTTACCCCCACATGCCTGATCCTTGTTCCCTATGACAATATAGAGCTCTCGGCCTATCGGGATAATGTTCTGGTTGGTAGCGAGAACCTGACATATGCAGACGGGCCCGCCAGCCACACATTTGGTAGCGACTTTATGGATATTGACCGGCTTGTTATTTCTGTTCTTTCACCAACTTTTCCAATTGGTGCATTTTGTCTGACAACTGGCGAGCCCTGCAGCATTGTTGAACTGGATAATCTTGAACTAAATCCGGTTGCAATTGCGCAGACCCCTCTACCGGCAGGATTGCCGCTTTACGCTGCGGGAATGGGGCTGATCGGTTTGTGGATGCGTCGCCGCCGGACAAAATAAGGCTGGTTAGTATATTGTCCTTGGAACAATTATTTTGCTTTACAGTTTAAAAATTGCTCGCTAGTCTTTCGCGCATGAAACAGAAATTCGTCAACACAGCTATTGCGATTGTGAAGGTCATTACTCCTTAGGGTTTGGCGGACACTTTTGTATGACATAATCATCCGCCCCACGAGGCGGATTTTTTATTTCTTCCTCGGCAGGCAAAATAAAGAGGAAGACCATGAAACAACAACAAGATACGCCACCTTCTCTTCACTTTATGTGCGGCAAGATGGCAGCCGGAAAATCTACCTATGCCCGCCAGCTTGCAGATCAGGAAAAAGCCGTCCTGATTTCGGAAGATCTATGGCTGTCCCGTCTGTTCCCGGAAGAGATCCAGACTTTCCAGGATTATCTTACCTGCTCTGCGCGTCTCAAAAGAGTTGTCGGCGAGCATGTAAAGAGCCTTTTAAATGACGGTATTTCTGTTGTTCTGGATTTTCCCGGGAACACCAAAGGTCAGCGAGCCTGGTTCAGGTCCATGTATAAAGACATCGAGGCAGAACATTGCCTGCATTACCTTGCGCGCAGCAATGCAGAATGTCTGGTTCAGCTTAAAAAACGAAACAAGGAGCGTCCGGAAGGATCAAAGCTCACAACACCGGAGGAGTTCATGATGGTCACGAGCTATTTTGAAGAACCTCTTCAGGAAGAAGGCTTCAATATTCGCCACGCCTGATGGCCAGAGGAGATTAGCCGTCCTGCTGGTCAGTCAGGAATTCGGAGTTTCTATCCCCGGTCAGATGCAAGGGGGATAGAAGCTCTATTTTCTCTTCTTTCAACAGGGTAAGAAGTCTTGCATTAATGCCGTAGCGAACCTGAAAGTAACGTCGCCCGGGTATCCAGACCCGAATACCGATTTGAAGACCTCCATGAATAAAATCATGGATACCTACTTGTGGTGCCGGTGATTGGGAAACCCCTTCAAAATCGGAAAGAAGATCTTTTATCTTGTTGATTAGGCCAGATGCATCAATTTCTGCCGGGACAGGAAACTGCATTTCCAGAATGCGTGTGTCATGTGAATTGACAAGAACCTGACCTACGATCTCCTTATTCGGGATCGTAATAGTCTCGCCATCCTCTCCTTTCAAAAAAGTCATTCCGAGGGTGATTTTTTCGACAATACCGTTCATTTTCTGAACAGTAATCACATTTCCGACCACAAATGGGCGGGTCAGAATGATCGCAATACCTGACCCGAAATTGGAGATCGGGCCTTGCAGGGCCATGGTTGCTCCCAAGGTCACAGCACCTGCAAGGGCGATTAGAGGAGCGATACTGATGCCAAAATTACCTAGAGTAATAATGATCAGCATGATCAGGAGAACCAGCTTTACCGAGCTGCCGATGAATTGAGACAGCGTCTGGTCAACATTTTTCCTTATCGCGAGCTTTTGCAGGCGATTGCCGATCCAACTGGCGACAATAAAACCGACAATGAAAAAGACAAGCGCACCAAGGATTTGAAAACCATAGGCTACCGCAAATTCAACTGCAAGATCGATCCACTTATTTACGGCTTCAAGATTCTCACTGACCTGTTCCATTGTCTGATCCACGCTAAACTACTGCTTCAAAATACCTTTAATGGCTCCTGCAGCTCCTTCAACGGCATTTCCGGCCCCTCCAGCTGCACCTTTAAGACCTTTTTCTACTGCGCCGGCTGCAGCACCAGCAGCACCGCCTAACGCGTTTTTAAGACTACCAAGCGTTTTGCCAATGCCAAGTTTTCC
>JAKSCD010000250.1 GCA_022360775.1 Sneathiellales bacterium
ATGATGATCAGGGAACCGACAATGGCCAGGAAAGCGGTTGCCGGCATGGATTTATGGATGGCTCCCAGCTCTGAAATTTTCGCTGTACCGGTTCGATAGAGAACGGCACCCGTCGCCATAAAGAGCAGGCAGGTATAGAGAATGCTGATGGTCGCATGGGCTGCGACGCCATTGAGCGCCATTTCCGTACCGATCCCGATACCGATCACCATAAATCCCTGCTGGCTGTTCATCGAATAGGCGATGGTCCGCCTGAGGTCATTTTCAAGCGTTGCATGAACAATCGGAAAAATGACCATCACGGCACCGATCCAGATCAGTAGATCCACACCCGGGAAGGCCCGGGCCAGGGCATAGATGGCCAGTTTGGTCGTGAAAGCAGAGAGAATAACGGTGCCGGTTACCGTCGCTTCCGGATAGCTGTCCTGCACCCAGTTATGGAGCAATGGAAAGGCTGCCTTAATGCCGAAAGCGATCAGGAAGAACCAGCTGGCCAGTGTTCCAAAAGACATGGCCGTGAAGGCGATGGAGCCGGTTTCACCCAGATAAAGAACAACGCCGCACAAGAGCAGGACACCGGAGGTAACCTGGATAATCAGATACCGCATTCCCGCATGGAAGGATCTTTCAGTCCGGCTGGCCCAGATCAGGAAGACGGATGAAATAGCCGTTACTTCCCAGTAGGAGAAAAGGGTGATCAGATCACCGGCGAAAACCGCTGCTATGGCGGCGCCCGCATAGATCAGGGTTGCCATCTGCTGCTGCGTATCTTTCACATGCAGGGAATAGAGAATGCCTGCAAAGGCAGCGACTGTGAAAATAAGGCCAAAAACCCGGGATAGGGGGTCGATATGGGTCAAAACCATATTCATTCCCATAATTTCCACATGCCCCCAGCTCCCAAGCCCCAGAGCCAGTATCTGGGAAAAGGTGAGAACAGGCAGGACAAGAAGCAGGATGGTCCGGATAAAGTTTGAGGTGAAGGGAACGAGCAACGCCCCTAAAATCAGGATCAAACCAGGGTTAAAGCCATCAATCATAGTAATCCTCCTTCCGCTGGAGGAAGGCTTGAACCCCTTTGGCAACAGCAATCAGAAGCAGGAAGACAACCAGGGCATAAAGACCGTAAAAAACCGGTATTTCTTCCATTTCCGTATAGGGATGCGGGTGATAGAGGAAATTAAACAAAGCCAGAATATCCGGCAGCGCCGCCAGGCCAGCAAGGGCGGCGGTGATAAACAGGATTTTGTCAGAAATCTGTATCATGTCGTCTCTCTTATTGGCTGATGACTGGAAGAATGGCGTTATAGATCGGATCGACCAGCAGGAAGAGCGCAATACAGGCAAGTGCTGTAAGCGCAGGCGGCAGGTGACAAAGAACAGGTGCTTCCCTCATATTATTCCAGTCAAGGAAAGAGCGTTCCTTTCCGGTCTCCATTTCACGATCAGTTTTTCCAAGCGGTGCATAAAAGAAACCGCGGATCACGATCGGCATCAGATATCCGATATTGAGAAGAGAGCTCACCAGTAGAACAAACATGATGATCAACTGATCCGCTTCATACGCACCCAGCATAATGTAAAACTTGCTCCAGCTTCCTCCGAGGGGAGGGACGCCAATAATACTGAGAGAGCCGATAAAGAAGGCGAGAAACGTGATCGGCATTTTACGCCCAAGGCCTCTCATATCCTTAATCTCGGTTTTCTTGGTCGCAGTGTAGATCGCCCCTGCGCAGAAAAAGAGGGTGATCTTGCCAAATGCATGCATGACGATCTGCAAGGTTCCGCCTGCAACCGCTGCAGGAGTTGCCAGGGAGGCTGCGACCACAATATAGGCAAGCTGGCTGATGGTGGAGTAGGCTAGCCTTGCTTTTAAGTTATCCTTGGTCAGGGCAACAACAGATGCAGCAACCAGCGTGTAAGCTGCAATCCACATAAGCCAGTCCGCGGAACCGGTTTCGGTGAGAAAATCGATGCCGAAAATATAAACAATAACCTTGAGGACCGAGAACACGCCGGCTTTCACAACCGCAACCGCGTGAAGCAGGGCACTTACCGGTGTTGGTGCAACCATGGCGGAAGGAAGCCAGCGATGGATCGGCATCAGGGCTGCCTTACCTATTCCATACATGAAAAGGAATAAGAGAACGCCGGCAATACCGGCCCCCACATGACCTTCAAGAATGCCGCCCGGAACAAAATCAACAGTGCCTGTCAACGTCCAGGTCCAGATGATCGCTGGCAAAAACAAGCCAATTGAGGTTCCAAGCAGTATGCCTAAATAAATCCGGCCTCCTTTAAGTGCGTCCGCATTGCCCTTATGGGTGACCAGTGGGTAAGTAGAAAGGCTGAGAACTTCATAAAAGACAAAGAGGGTCAGCAGATTGCCGGCAAAGGCGATACCCATGGCCGCCGAAATCGCAATGGCAAAACAAACATAGAAGCGTGTTTGCTTGGGCTCCTGGTTCCCTCGCATATAGCCGATGGAATAAAGCGAGTTGATAATCCAGAGAGTCGAGGCCACACAGGCAAAGATCATCCCGAGCGGCTCAACCTTCAAGGAAAGAGAGAGACCGGGTAGGGTACTGATCAGCAGAAATTCCGGCCGTGCCCCTGAAAAGACTTCAGGGGCGATTTGCAGGATATTCAGGAATAATACGGCAGCCGTGACCAGCGTAACGCTTTCACGAATATTTTTTTCAAACCCGGTAAGGGCAATTCCGAGGGCACCGGCAAGTGGTATGAAAAGGGCGAGTGCGACGTGCATTTCCAGTGAAAACATGGCTTACTGCCCCCCCATCAGAAACTTTGCGGCAGCTTCTGCAAATCCGGCATTCAGGCTGGTTTCAATTCCAAAATAGAACATAGCACCGACAAATAACCAGACCGGGACCAGCATAGTAAGCGGAACTTCCCCTTTCGCCGCGCCTTCAGGTGATGGTTTGAAATAGATTTGTTCGACAACACGCCAGACATAAATAACTGCGAACAGGGAAGAAATCAGCATACCGGCAGCAAGTGCATATCCAACGCTATCTCCCCGTTCAAGAACAGCCTCAAGCAGATACCATTTACTGATAAAACCGGGAGTTAATGGAACACCGATCAGGGCGAGACCGCCCAGGACAAAGGCAAGGGATGTAAGAGGCATCCTTTGACCAATGCCCGCAAGGTCTTTCAGATACACGCTCCCTGCGGTGAAGAACATTGCTCCGACCGCGAGGAACAGACCTGTCTTAACAACCGCATGGTTGAAAATATGAAGGATACTGGCTGTTAGACCTGTCTCGCTTGCAAGGGCAATGCCCACTGTCATGTAGCCCAGTTGAGCAACACTTGAAAATGCGAGGAGGCGTTTCAGGTTGTTCTGGAAGATGGCGACCACAGACATGCTAAGAAAAGCAATGGCACCAAGCGGGAGCAGTACTTCTGAAAGGTTGACCATCTCGAAACTGAAATCAATGCCGAAAATGGTGAAGATAAACCGGATCAGCAGATAAACAGAAACCTTGGTCGCCGTCCCGGCAAAGAAAGCCGTCACAATACTGGGGGCATAGCTATAGGCATTGGGGAGCCAGATGTGAAACGGGAACATGGCCAGCTTAATGGCAATCCCGATGACAAGGAACCCGACAGCAGCCTGAACCGGACGGGTGTCTGATACGGCTTCAAACTTGGACGCAATATCCGCAATATTCAGCGTCCCTGTCATCAGATAGAGAAGGCCGACACCGATCAGGATAAAGGTTGCGCCGATCGTTCCAATGATAAGATACTGAAACGCTGCGGTAAGCGCCCGGCGATCATTTTTCTCCCCCATGGCAATCAGCACGTAGGAAGAGAGGGACATGATCTCCATGAAAACGAAGATATTAAATGCATCCCCGGTAACAGCAATTCCCATCATGCCCGCAAGGGCAAGGAGATAAGCCGCGAAAAACAGTCCAAGGCGCTTTGGCGCGACTTCCTTCAGGATACTTTCGCGCGCATAGAGCAAGACACCTGTACTGATCCCGCTGATAACCAGCATAACAAAGGCACTTAAGGGATCGACCACATATTCAATACCCCAAGGAGGAGGCCAGCCGCCAATCTCGTAGGAGATCCGTCCTGCTTCTGCGGTCAGAAACAGCAACTCAACGCTAAGCGCGAGAGAGAGCGCACTTAAGATTGTGGTGAAAGCCCAGGGAAAATTTTCTCCGCGAAGGAGTGCACAAATCGGCGCGCCCAGAAGCGGTAACAGGATCGCTAGTACAGGGGCGTGAGGCATAACCATGTTCATGTCAGGATTTTTCCTCCTTCAGGAGGATTTCTTCCTCATCAATGGTGCCGAAACTTTCCTTGATCCGCACCACCAGCGAGAGGCCGAGCGCCGTGGTTGCGACGCCCACCACAATGGCCGTCAGGATCAGGACATGGGGCAGCGGGTTGGAAAACACGTATTCCTGACCGGTTTCCAGGATGGGCGCCGTGGCCCCCCAGATTTTGCCGGATGAGATGTAGAGCAGGAAAACCGACGCCTGAAAGACATTGAGGCCGATGATTTTCTTCACCAGATTTCCGCGACTGATGGAGATGTAGATCCCC
>JAKSCD010000524.1 GCA_022360775.1 Sneathiellales bacterium
AAAACCCCCTGGAAATGAAAATTTCCGGGGGGTTATTTTTTTTGGTGAGCCCGACAGGATTCGAACCTGTGACCCACTGATTAAAAGTCAGTTGCTCTACCAACTGAGCTACGGGCCCACATTATCACTTTTGCGCCTTTGAGAGATTTCTTTCGAAGCGTCTCATCGTCGCTGTGGAGCGCAACATAGGGACCTCTTTCCAATTGGTCAAGCGGCTTTTTTCATTTTTTTCAATGAAGTGAATTTTCTTTATATTTAAGAAAATGCTATAGAAATTCCATGTGAAGAAATTATATGGCATCCAGCCAATTTGACCCATTTGATGAAGAGAGCCTTTATGCGTATGACCGGAATTTTTCGTAGCCTGATCGCTATCCTCCTAGCCACTATTTTTTCCGTTTCAGCCTATGCTGCAGATATCAAGGACCCTGAGAACACTCTGTTGCTGGAGCTTAAATATGGAACCGTGGTCATCGAAATGAAGCCCGACCTTGCACCTCGACATGTTAAAAGAATTAAAGAGCTGGTTCGGCAGAAATTCTATGACGGCTTGAAGTTTCACCGGGTTATTGATCGCTTTATGGCGCAAACAGGTGATCCCAAAGGAAATGGAACTGGAGGCTCAGGTAAAAAGATCCGCGCAGAGTTTTCAAACCTTCCGCACCACCGTGGTATTGTCTCAATGGCAAGGGCCAGAAGCCTTAACAGTGCAGATAGTCAGTTTTTCATTGTTCTGGAGAATTCCTATCACCTGGATGGAAAATATTCAATCTGGGGGGAAGTGATTGAAGGAATGGAATTTGTAGACATGATCCAGAAGGGTTACGGGAAGGGCGGCACTGTGCGGAACCCTGATAATATTGTGACCATGAGAGTTGCCGCTGACGTGCAGTGAGCAACGAGTTACGCGACAAAAAAAGGGGCACCGATCGGGCCCCTTTTTTATTGTCTTGAAAACAGAAATCAGATGCAGCGGCCGCCATCAACTTCCATCGCAACACCCGTGATAAATGAGGCTTCATCAGATACAAGATAAAGAGCCGCATTTGCAAGATCTTCAGGGGTATTGACCCGTCCGATCGGGATGGAGGAGATAAATTTATCGCGAATTTCCTGAGTATCAACGCCTCCCATAAATTCAATCGACATGCCGGTCTGGGCAAAAACTGGACAAAGGGCATTTACGCGAACCTGCTTTGGTGCCAGTTCAATCGCCATAGACTTTGTCATGGTCAAAACCGCACCTTTACTGGAGTTATACCAGACAAGGCCTGGGCGAGGGCTCAATGCTGCTGTTGAGGAGATGTTGAGTACATTTCCTGCGCCTTGCTCCAGCATAATGGGAACAATGGCCTGCGTGGTCAGGTAAATGCTTTTGACATTAACGGCATAGATTTTTTCAAATGTGTCTTCATCCACATCAAACATGGATCCGTTGCGCTGCGGCATGCCGGCGTTATTGACCAGGATGTCAATCCGGCC
>JAKSCD010000525.1 GCA_022360775.1 Sneathiellales bacterium
AGGAAACTGAAAGTAATAAAGAACAATCAGTTGGTAATCAGTTTTCAATTCAGTCAAATGCTATTAGCATGTTTATGTGTGGAGATGTGATGTTGGGGCGGGGAATAGATCAGGTTCTACCGTATCCGGGAAATCCTGTATTATATGAAGGTTTTATGAAAAGTGCGAGGGGATACGTTGATATTGCTGAGCAAAAGAGTGGCCCCATTCCCTATCCTGTGAGTTATCCATACATTTGGGGTGATGCTCTTGAAGAGTTGGAGCGAATGTTACCCGACTTAAGAATTATTAATTTGGAAACCAGCATCACCAAATGTAATGACCATTGGAAGAACAAAGGAATTAACTACAGGATGAATCCGGAGAATATTGCTTGTTTATCTGTAGCTCAAATTGATTATTGTGCACTCGCGAACAACCATGTTCTTGACTGGGGATATAAAGGATTAACGGAAACGATAGAAACATTGAATAAAGTCAGTATAAAAAGTTCGGGGGCGGGACTTAGTCTGCAGGAAGCACAAATGCCGGCAATATTTGAGATTAAAGGGAAAGGACGGGTACTTATCTTTTCTTTCGGATTTATATCAAGTGGAATTCCTTTAAGTTGGGCTGCCCTGGAGGATAAGCAAGGCGTTTTTTTAATAAAAGATTATTCTACAGAATCGGTGATTTCAATTAAAAAAACAATCAGTGAGTTTGTTCAGGATGATGATATCATTGTAGCATCTATTCATTGGGGAGGAAATTGGGGATACGAACTAAATCCGGAGCAGGTGCGGTTTGCTCATCAATTGATTGATAAAGTGGGTGTTGATGTGATTCATGGGCACTCTTCACATCACGTTAAAGGAATAGAAGTGTATAAAAATCGACTCATAATTTATGGCAGCGGAGATTTTCTGAATGATTACGAGGGAATCAGGGGGCATGAATCCTACAGGGGCGATCTGGGATTAATGTATTTTGTCGGTATAGAACCTGCAACCGGGAAACTTCTTCAGTTGCAAATGACACCTACACGGATAAAAAGATTTAGAATAAACAGGGCAAATAAATCCGAAGCC
>JAKSCD010000173.1 GCA_022360775.1 Sneathiellales bacterium
ATTGTTCGTTGATAGAGGGCATTTTAAAAAAACTAGCATTTGAAGACATATTTTAATCAACATATTAATAAATAAGATTATTGTATAATAATATATCTTTAAGATCAAAAAGTTATCTATATTGAGATGCTTGCTTATTTGATGGGTAGGTATCCCTTAATCCTTTGATATTGAGATATCTGCCTATTTGATTGGTGGGTATCCCAAAACCCCGAGTTTTTGGGCTTCAAAATTGACAGATTTTTACTTTTAGGTTATCATTAATGATAACAAAAGTTATAATACAGAAATATGAAGTGGGAAATAGAATTTTTTGACTCTTCGGTTGAGGACGATATTTTAGCATTACCACCTAAGCTTCAAGCACGCATGTTAAAAATGCTTGAATTAATAGAGAAGCATGGAGCAAACTTAGGAAGCCCACATACCGAGCCAATGGGGGATGGTATATTTGAGATTCGCGCCAAAGCTCAAGAGGGTATCGCGCGTGGCTTGTATTGCTATTTAAAAGGGAAGCGCATAGTTATCTTAAATGTGTTTGTAAAAAAAACAAACAAAACACCGAAAATAGAAATGCAGTTAGCACGTAAGAGAAAAGCGGAGGTAGACAAGCGATGAGTCTTCAAAAATTAAAGGAAAAAGCATTTGAAAACGAGAAAGTGAAAGAAGAGTATGAGCGTTTAAACGAAGAATTCTCATTAATTGATACATTACTATCAATGAGGCAACAATCAGGATTAACGCAAGATGATATTGCCGAAAACATGGGTACTCAAAAAAGCAATATATCTAGACTAGAAAAAGGGCGAGGAAACGCTAGCTGGAAAACATTGCAAAACTACGTTCATGCCTGCGGATTCAAAATTGAAATGAATTTCAAAAAAGCGAACTAAGAAACTTTAGGGAAAGCCGCCAAGGTTGCGCATCGTTGATAGGCGTGGCGGCTATGTTGTTAAACCGAGATCGCCGCAGCGATCTCTAATGCTCACGCCGAGGGTCTTGTTGGTTGGAATGTGAGTTAAATATCGGTGGGCTAGGATTTGGCGCGTGTACACTGCGCAATACTTGCTAGTTTTTCATTGCAATTATTGAGCTCTTTTTTTGACTCCATACACCACAGCAGCAAGTCTTTGTTG
>JAKSCD010000389.1 GCA_022360775.1 Sneathiellales bacterium
AGATCGGCCATCACATTGCGAATGGACGCCGGGGATAAATCCAGCGTGCCCAGACGCGAGAGTGTGCGCGAGCCCACCGGCTCGCCGGTTTGCACATAAGTCTCCACAATTATGCGGAAGATCTCTCTGCTACGCTCGTTCAACTCCTGGATCATCTGGTCTTTCCAATCGGCACGCTTTATTCTATGAACCGACTTTAAGTGCTTTTTCTGCTCTGAAATGTAGTGATGGCAGAGCCTTGCGTCAATCTGACCGACAGAGTACAAGAAAAAGCAATTTGAACAGACTGACAATTTAAGGATTGACTATGCGTCCCTCTGGAAGACAGCCCGACGAGCTGAGAGGTATTTCTCTTGAGCCCGGTTACGCCATGAATGCAGAAGGCTCCTGCTTTATCAAAGCAGGAAACACTCATGTTCTTTGTACGGCCAGTATTGAAGAGCGGGTTCCGCCCTTTCTTCGCAATACCGGCAAGGGCTGGGTGACTGCGGAATATGGCATGCTGCCTCGTTCGACCGGTTCACGCATGAGCCGTGAAGCTGCCAAGGGCAAACAACAGGGGCGCACCGTCGAGATCCAGCGCCTGATCGGACGGTCCTTGCGGGCGGTTGTTGATCTTGAAGGTTTTGGTGAACGTCAGATTACTGTGGATTGTGATGTGATCCAGGCAGATGGCGGTACACGGACAGCCTCAATTACAGGTGCCTATGTCGCGCTTTATCAGGCTTTTAATACATTGGTGGAACAGGGAAAGATCCTTGAAGTTCCCATGAAGAGCCAGGTTGCGGCGGTTTCCTGCGGTATTTTTGAAGGAACACCGGTTCTGGATCTCGATTATCCTGAAGACAGTAACGCCCAGGCTGACGCCAATTTTGTTCTTACATCCGATGGAAAAATCATCGAAATTCAGGGCACGGCAGAAGAGGACCCATTTACTGAAGGTCAGTTCGGCGCCCTATTTGCACTTGCCAAAAAGGGTGTGAATGAGCTTTGCCAGATACAGCGTGACGCATTGGGGCTTTAAATGACACACCGTCTTTTTGAAGGAAAGAAACTGATTGTTGCCAGCCATAACCAGGGGAAGGTCCGGGAAATTCGGGACCTTCTTGAAGCTTATGGGGTGGAACCGATTTCAGCTGGTGATCTTGGATTGCCGGAACCTGTAGAAGACGGGGAGACTTTTATTGCCAATGCCGAAATTAAATCCCTGGCGGCGGCAACTGCATCGGGCGAGATTGCCTTGAGCGATGATTCCGGTTTTGCAGTTGACGCGCTGGATGGCGATCCTGGTATTTATTCGGCCCGCTGGGCAGGACCTGAGAAGGATTTTTCTGTCGCCATGCAGGCTGTAAAAGACAAGCTGGATGAAAAAGGCGTTTACGAAGAAGGCAAGATTAAAGCCTCTTTCATTTGTGCCTTGTCTCTTGCCTGGCCGGATGGTCATACAGAGACTTTTGAGGGCCGTGTCGATGGGAATTTTACCTGGCCGCCACGCGGTGAAAACGGTTTTGGTTATGATCCGGTCTTTTTGCCGGGTGGCAAAGACAAGACCTTTGCCCAAATGCAGCCTGAAGACAAGCTGGCCATTAATCACAGGGCGGATGCGTTCAGGCAACTGATCAATGCCTGTTTCAAAAAATAACAAAGCGCCTGAGCCGGGATTTGGCCTCTATTTCCACTGGCCTTTCTGTCGGAAGAAATGCCCCTATTGTGATTTTAACAGTCATGTTCGCGAGACTGTTGATCAAAAAATCTGGGTGGATGCACTTCTGGCGGAGCTCGCCCATTATGCGGGGAAATCAGAAAAAGCACCGTTGACCAGCATCTTCTTTGGTGGTGGGACACCCTCCCTTATGACACCACAGACGGTGACAGCTTTGATTGACGGGGCGTCTAAATATTTCAGCTTTGATGACACAATCGAGATATCGCTGGAAGCCAATCCAACATCGGCGGAAGGCAAAGCCTTTTCAGGCTATAAAAAAGCAGGGGTTAATCGCCTGTCTATGGGCGTGCAATCCTTGCAGGACAGGTTTCTAAAGTTTCTCGGGCGTGAGCACAATGTTCTGGAAGCCCGGCAGACGATTGATCTCGCGACCTCCCTTTTTGACAGGATTTCTTTTGATTTGATCTATGCGCTTCCCGATCAAAGCCTGCAGGAATGGGAGCATGATTTACGAGAGGCGCTTACTTTGTGCAGGGATCATATCTCCCTTTACCAGCTGACGATTGAGCCCAATACAGGATTTGCAGGATCCGTGAAGAGGGGAGAATTTCATCTTCCCAAGGATGAGCTTGCCGAAAGCATGTTCATGCTGACGCAGGAGATATGCCAGGATGCCGGCCTTGGGGCATATGAAATTTCCAATCACGCCCGTGCAGGGCAGGAATGCCGCCATAACCTGACTTACTGGCGGTATGGTTCTTATCTCGGGATTGGGCCGGGGGCTCATGGACGTGTCCAGACTTCCGGCGGGAGGCTGGCGCATCAACAGATCAGAAAACCGGAAACCTGGCTTGAAAAAGTGCACCAGTCGAGGCACGGAACGGAAAGTGAAATTCTTATCGAGGATCCACTGGATCGGGCGGAAGAATGTTTGCTGATGGGATTGCGTCTTTCAGAAGGGGTGTGGTTTGAGAATTTCGAAAAAATGACGGGCCTGTCATTCGATGAGATCATTAATCCTGACAAGGTGAAAAGGCTGATTGAGGCCGGCTTTCTGAACAAAGATCAATATTGTATCAAAGCGACGGATCAGGGCCGCTTTGTACTTAACAGTGTGCTCGCAGAATTGATCAGTTGATCAATGGATCGAACGCTGCAGGCGCTTCTTCAATGAGCTCCAGATCCTGACCGCCAACCTGCATGACAGCAAGCCCTCTTTCCGCGATGCCATTTGTCGGGAAACGAAAGACGCCGTTATATCCGGCAAAACCATCCCTGTTTTCAAGGGCCAGGCGGCCGAATTTGTCTTCTCCTTCTTCAAGTGCCAATAGCCCGATGAGGGCTGTCGCATCATAGGACAGGCTTGCGATGCGCGGCGGAACATATCCGTAAAGGGATTTGAAGCGGCTCAGGAACTGTTCAGACTTGGCCGGATCCGGGGCGGCAAACCAGCCGCCGACCAGGGCAGGTTCAGTTGTAAGTGCGCGATCCGCCCATAAACCTGTTCCGATAAACTGGACTTTCGCAGGATCAACATCGTAATAGGAAAGAAGCGGTGCAAGTTCCCTAAGGCGCTGACCGCCTTCCGGAATGATCAGGGCTTCAAAGCTGACCTCTCCAAGTGTATCCAGTTTTTTCAGGCGTTTAACTTCGGTTTTGGAAGCCGCATCGGTCTTGCCTTTATATTTGGCAATTTCCTGCTTTAAAACCCAGGCTCT
The DNA here is from genome assembly GCA_022360775.1 of Sneathiellales bacterium. Classification (GTDB taxonomy): domain Bacteria; phylum Pseudomonadota; class Alphaproteobacteria; order Sneathiellales; family Sneathiellaceae; genus Sneathiella. Next base: position 3,385 of record JAKSCD010000389.1, read on the forward strand.
TGCGTCAAAATCCGCGATATCTTTTGCAATCGCCTGCAATTCTTCTGACCCTGGTGGAAGATCTGCCGGATAACGAAGAGATTTATCAATCGATAATCCCAGCCGCGCTGCAGCTTGCTGTACATTGGCGACAACAGCATCTCCGTAAGGTGTGCTGGGCGCAAGAACAGCAAAGCGTGCAAGCCCCTGACGATAGGAATATTCCATGACACGATCAATTTGTTGCCCGGCCGTGAGGCCCATGAGATAGACCCCGTCTCCTGCAACGGCTGTATTTGTTGAGAAAGCCAGCATATTAATATTATTTGCCGCGGCTATGGGGCGGATCGCTTCAACTGAAGAGGCAAATAAAGGTCCGACAATGACTTTTGCTCCTTCCCCGGTTGCAAGAAGCGCAGCTTCCTTCGCCCCTTCCGGTGTGCCTTTCGTATCATAGGTCATTAGGCGTAAGGCTTTGTTGTTATGATCAAACAAAGCCATATAAGCGGCTTTGAGAAGGTCATTTCCAATGGCTGCATGCTGACCTGTAAGAGGAAGCATGATGGCGATTTTAACCGTTTGCTCGGTATCGGCAAAAATTGGTGGTTTCAGTGAAATGGCCGGTTGATTTTGCTGCCGCGCTTCTTCTTCCGCTTGTAACTGTTCATTTAAGAGTTTTTGGGCTTCAGCCTTTTCCGCGAGGGCTTTCGCATCAGCTTCTGCCTTTTTTTGAAGTTTCTCTTTTTCTGTATTATTCTTTTCTTGAGCAGTTGGGGTTTCGGTTTGCCCCACAGGTATGGTTTGGCAGGATGTCAGGGTGCCCAAGAGAAGCAATCCGGCAAATGCTGAAAAAAGGGTGGTTTTTCCAGCGGAAGAAAATTTCTGTTTCGATCCGGCGTTCACAAGGTCACTCCTGCCTTTGGTCAGTTTGGCTCACCTTAAATTGCCTGCTTGTCTTGCGGCAAGAAAATTATGGGTGAGAAGCGCAACTCAAACACAAGAGTAGGGCGAAGATATGACAAAACTCACACGAAAGGCCCAGAAAAGGCGGCGGCAAATTGCCCGGCTCAAAGGCGCTTTTGCTGAATCTCTTGCAAGCCTGATGCTGCGTCTTAAAGGGTATCGCATCCTGGAAAGGGGATTCAGACGCCCCGTCGGAGAGGTGGATATAATCGCCAGGCGCGGCAATATTCTGGTGGCAGTGGAAGTAAAGCAAAGACCTTCCATTGAAATGGCGCTTGGAACTATTCACACAAAGCAGAAAAGACGGATTGCCCGTGCTTTGGAAGCCTATCAGAGTGCTCGTTCTGATATGGCTCTGCTGGATGTTCGTTTCGATGTCATTCTTGTCAGTTCCTTTTTTAAGCGGCCCTATCATCTGGAGAATGCCTGGTAAGTCAGGATCTGGCTTTATCGAAGGTTCTATTGTCGCTATAGTCGCAAAAAAGATTAGTAAAGGCGTTTTGATTTATGCGGTATCTGGCGATTTTCGGATCACTTCTGTTCCTGCTTTTCCAACTTTCTGGCTGTACTCCCGTAGGGATCGCGATCGGCGGCGCTGCGACTGCGGGTGTTGTTATCGCAGAAGAGCGTTCTGTGGAAGATGCCGCGAAGGATGCGAGTATCAAATTATCCATCATTGACGCCCTGCTGAAAGAAAGTGAGACCCTTTTTACGGATGTATCCACAACAGTTATAGAGGGGCGGGTCCTGGTCACCGGGGAAGTCTCGAATGAAGCAAATCGCCGAAGAGCGGGTGAGCTGATCTGGCAGATTGAGGGTGTCAAAACGGTTATCAATGAAGTACAGGTCAGCAAGAAAGAAACCGTCACCTCAACGGCTGGTGACGCCTGGATCACGACAAAACTGAAAACCCGGATATTACAGGATCTGGATGTAAAGCATGTGAATTATGCCATCGATACAGTCAATAAAGTTGTTTATCTCTTTGGAATAGCCCAGGATCATGCCGAACTGGAACGTGTTTATCTGCATGCGCGTGATATCTCAGGTGTTCGGAAAATAATCAGTCATGTTGTGATGAAAGACAGCAGGAAAAAATCCTGAACCGATTTAAAAAACGAAAATCAAGCATAGATAGATACAGGTCTGAGAATACAGGAATAATGAAATGAGCCTTACCGTCGCTATTCAAATGGATCCCATAGAAGCCGTTGATATTAACGGAGACAGTACCTTCGTAATGGCGCTGGAAGCCCAGGCTCGTGGATACAGCCTCTATCACTATGGTCCTTCGGATCTTTCTTATTCTGACGGAAAAATCATCGCTAATGCCCGCCCGCTTCAGGTTCGCCGGGAAATGGGTAATCATTTTACCATTGGAGATATCGAGCGGATCGATTTGTCAAAAACCGACGTTGTCCTCATGCGGCAGGATCCTCCTTTTGATATGTCCTATATAACAGCGACGCATCTTCTGGAGCGCATTCATCCCAAGACACTTGTGGTGAACGATCCGGCCAGTGTGCGAAATGCCCCGGAAAAGATCTTTGTTACCCAGTTCGAGGGTGTTTTGCCGCCGACCCTGATTTCCTCGGATCTTCGGGAGATCAAGGCATTTAGGGAGGAACATAAAGATATCATCGTCAAGCCGCTATATGGAAATGGCGGAGCAGGTGTGTTCCATATTCAGCCTGGAGATGAAAATCTGACCGTTGTCCATGAGATGTTCACCCAGTTCTATCGGGAGCCGATGATTGTTCAGCGCTATCTTCCGGAAGTCCGGCAAGGAGATAAGAGAATTATCCTGATTGACGGTAAACCGGTCGGTGCGATTAATCGTGTCCCGCAGGAAGGGGAAAGCCGTTCCAACATGCATGTCGGGGGGCAGGCCTTGCAATCAAAACTGACCCCGCGGGAAGAGGAGCTTTGCGAAATCATTGGTCCGGCGCTTAAGGAGCAGGGGCAAATATTTGTTGGTATTGACGTGATCGGCGATTATCTCACCGAGATCAATGTCACCTCTCCAACAGGTCTTCAGGAAATCAACCGGTATGATGGTGTCAAGCTGGAAGCGGATATCTGGGATTGCATTGAAAGCAAGCTGTAAGGTGTCTTATTCAAGCTTTTCAAGCGCTTGCAGGAGAATGTGCCTGAGGCGCTTGGTATCCTCTTTTGAAAGAGATCGGGAAAGAAGATTTCGATCTCCCTGAACAACGGCTGCCATTGTTTTTTCGATAATCCTTGCTCCTGTATTGGTAAGTCTTACCGGTTTGCTTCGGCCATCGCCACCTGACAGACGCCGTTCAATAAAACCCCGTTCTTCGAGGTTTTTTAAGACCTTCGTCATGCCACCTGACGTAACAAGCAGAGAACTGTAAAGCTCTGTCGGTGTAAGCTCACGAGGCTCTGGCATTGCCCTCAAGGCGGTCAGGACCTCAAATTCTGTATGGGTCAGATCATGATCGGCAATGATCGGATCAGAGGTGCTTCTGACAACATCGTTCAGCCGGATAATTCCTAAAATGGCTTCTGTTTCCGGATTAACGGCTTGTGGCCAGTTGGTCTGCATCTTGTTGATCAAATCTGCCAATGACATTTTCTGCATAAAAGCTCTCCTTTTGGTGAGAATATAGATATCTTGACAGAAAGATAGTTTTCTCTATATATCTTTCTAGAAAGGTTTTTGGAAAGCTATTTTAATGCGTACATTTTGGGATCGTGTTCGGCATACCGTTCTTTTTGAAGCGATTGCCCTTTTCCTTGTTGCTGTGATCGGAAGCTGGATCCTCAATCGGCCAGTCGCGGAAATCGGTATGCTGGGTGTCATTATGGCTGTTCTCGCCATGAGCTGGAACATGCTGTTTAACTGGCTCTTTGATTTATGGGACAGGAAATACCGGAATTTTGCAAAACGGGGACTGTTTTTACGGGCCGTTCATGCGACACTTTTCGAAGCAGGAATGTTAATCGCGGGTCTTTTCATTATAGCCTGGTGGTTGAAGGTTTCGCTTTGGGAAGCGTTGATTATGGATATCAGCTTTGCACTTTTCTTCCTTATCTATGCCTATCTCTATAACTGGGCCTATGACACCATTTTCCCGCGGCCAGAAGTGGTTTGATTTGAAGTGAGTTTATGAAAATGTAATTTATTTTTTTCTAAAAAAGTGAATTAAAAAACATTCAAATCGTGTTATAGGTGAGTATCCAACAAGGGAATATTCATGCAGGCACGTATCCATACAGTGGCATTTCAGGGGCTGGAAGTTAAAACTGTTACCGTTCAGGTCTTGATGGCATCGGGTCTGCCGGCTTTCACGATTGTCGGCTTGCCCGATAAATCTGTTGCCGAGAGTCGGGAGCGGGTCCGGGCGGCACTAACGTCTCTTGGGGTCGGCTTGCCGCCAAAAAGGATAACAGTCAATCTGGCTCCTGCTGACTTGCCGAAAGAAGGGGCACATTATGACCTTCCCATTGCGCTTGGGATTCTGTCAGCCATGGGAATTATTCCGACCGATGAGCTTGAAGAATTTCTGGTTCTTGGTGAGTTGTCACTCGATGGCGGTTGTCAGGCTGTTAATGGTGTGTTGCCGGCTGCGGTGGAAGCGGTTGCACAGGAGAAAAACCTGATCTGCCCTCGATCTTCCGGAACCGAAGCGACCTGGGCCGGGGATCTTGAGATTCTCGCCCCAGCATCTCTTCTCGCCTTGATCAATCATTTCAAGGGCAGTCAGGTTCTGTCCCGTCCGCCCGCCGGAGAAATGCAGATCACTGAAAAGGCCCCTCGAATGGAGGATATAAAGGGCCAGGAAAGCGCGAAAAGGGCGTTGGAAGTTGCAGCCGCAGGAGGACATAATCTTTTGATGAGCGGACCACCTGGTTCCGGTAAATCAATGCTGGCCGCCAGGCTTCCGGGAATTCTGCCGCCGCTTGATGCTTCTGAGGCGCTGGAAGTCAGTATGGTTGCCAGTATCTCAGGGCACATAAAAGAGGGGAATATCACCCGTAGCAGGCCTTTCAGGGACCCCCATCATTCTGCTTCTGTTGCAGCGATGGTCGGCGGGGGACGAGGCGCTGCTCCGGGGGAAGTTTCCCTGGCTCATCTGGGTGTTTTATTCCTGGATGAATTGCCGGAATTTAGTCGCCAGGTTCTTGAGTCGCTTCGTCAGCCCGTTGAAACCGGAAAAGCGGTTGTTGCTAGGGCAAATGCGCATGTGTCCTATCCTGCGCGAGTTCAGCTCATCGCGGCAATGAACCCCTGCCGCTGCGGCCATGTGGATGATGCGGCGCAAGCCTGTGCCCGGGCCCCAAAATGCGCCTTTGAATATCGTTCAAAGATATCCGGCCCCATGCTGGACCGGATAGATTTGTTTGTAGAAGTTCCTGCAGTTTCTGCATTGGATCTGACCCTTCCAAAACCTAAAGAAACGACTGAAATCATCGCGTCAAGAGTGGCTAGGGCCCGACAGATCCAGAAGGAACGGTTTGACGCCATGGATCTGGCAAAACCTGTTCGCACCAATGCCGAAACAGAAGGGGAATTGCTTGAGCAGATAGCGACACCGGATGCCGCCGGACAGCGACTTCTACAGGACGCAGTCGGACAGCTCAATTTATCTGCAAGAGGATATCACAGGATATTAAAAGTTGCGCGAACCCTGGCAGATTTGGAAGATGTTCCAGATGTTGGCAGGGTACATATTGCTGAAGCAATAGGGTATCGGCGTTCTTTGGCAGGGCGTGCGGCTTGAGCTACTTCCTGACATCCAGTTTTTCAAGATTGCGCCGCGCTGATTCCCCTTCCGGAGTATGAGGGCTGAGATCGAGGACTTTCAGCCAATCCTGTCGTGCCTGATCATTATTTCCTGTTAATCGGTGCAAAATTCCCCGCTCCAGCAAGGCTTCCACCAGATCAGGTTGTAAAGAAAGGGCGAGCTCTACATCCTCCATTGCGCGCTGGTTATCTCCAAGCTGGCGAAGGGCTGCGCCCCTGAAAGCAAGTGCATCTGGGCGGGTGGGGTCCAGTCTGAGAACCAGATCAAGATCCTCATAGGCTTCCTGGTAATTTTCTGCTTTTGCCAAAATTCGGCTACGATCAATCAGCAGCTCAATATTTCCAGGTTCTAATTCCAATGCTGCACTGGCGACCGCATTTGCTCTTGGATAATCCTCTGCAAGCAGCCATGCGTTGGCAGCCTGGCTTAGAACAGGAATTACAAAAGCTGATCCGGATTTCGCCATTTCATCAGCAAGCTTTTCAAGACGAGGGGCAGCAAGATGGTATTTTTTCATACCAACAAGCGCCAGCGCAGCGCAATGACGTGCCGGAAAACCACCTCCTGTATCCCGCCAGCTAAGCGCAGATTCGAAAGCAAGCTCAGGCTCCCGCTTGGTCAGTTTGATACAGGCTTCATATTCTTCAGCTGCATTGGTGGCATGGGACAGAGTTGGCAAGAGAGTTACGAAAAAAAATGCCCAGCCAAGAACCGTGACTAATATGACCTTCATGAAATGCCTTTCGAGACAGGAAACATCCTCAATATAGGATGCAGAGGGCAGCTTCAACACCCTTGCGTGAGTTTTGCGCGTTCCTGTCTCACATCCTTCAACTCCCTTCGTCAGGTGACATCAGAAGATGATGAAAATGATCGAGGGTGTTGGGATGAACGAAAAAACAAAGAATTTCTGTCTGAAGCTTGGTGAGTTTTCAGCCAGCCCTGAAAATGGCTCCGCCTGCTATTCTCTTCCGTTAAAACTTCCAAAAGGCAGCAACGATTTCAGTCCGGCCCTGTCACTGAATTATTGTAGCCTGCCAAATGACACCTCTGATGGTTTACTCGGATCCGGGTGGCAGTTGCAAGGAACTCCCAGGGGAAGATTTGATGGTGAAAACGGGTTATTGCAAAATGGCAAAAAAGCTCTCCTCACAATAGAAAAGGCTATCATTAGTCATCTTTCTTCAAGCGGCGTAACAACCTATTTCGAATTCGAGGACAAGAAGGAGAAAGAACGATTAAGAGCAACAAAACGAGTTGACCTGTTTGGAAATCAGATCCTTTTTCGCTACGGCAAGGAAGGGGAGTTGAGCAGGATCGATTATGGATGCAAAAAGACACTTAACCGCTCCGTTCAGTTCAGATATTTAAAAGAAGGCCCCTGGCTTTCTTCAATTCAGACCTTGATCGCCGGTGAAGAGTATTTCTCTTATTTTCTTGAGCGAAACGGAAAAGAACTGCAGCAGATTTCTTCTTATTGCCCTGGCGAGAAAGGAGAGCCAGAAAATTATGGGGCAGTCGCGTTTTCCTATAATGAAGATACTAAAGGCCAGTTGCTTTTGCAGACGGTGAAAGATGCGGCAGGCCTTACCGTCAAAACCAACTACTGTGAACCTTCCGGAATATTGGATCAATATGATCTTGTTGCTAGTCGGCCCCGCGGAAAAAAGGTCACTTATACCCATAAGATAGATGTGAACGGAAAGCCTGTTAAAGCAGGAGGTCGGCTGGTTTATCCACTGGTGGTTTTGCAAAACGAAGGGGCCTTGAGAGGAGAATTTTTCGAGTATGAAACAGAAGGAGATGATGCAGGTGCTTTAATCAAAGAAGGCGAGTTTGCGATCTCCGGCTCCGATTCAGTGCAGAAGGAATATTGCTTCACAGGAAAAGAAGAGAACGGCAAAGCCCCTTACCAGTATCCTCTGATTACCGAAAAACAATATTCTTATACGCGTCATCCTCTGACGGACGCTCTTCTGCTTGAGCGTGTCTCCGCCAGGCAATTTATTCAGCCAGGAAAAGCGTTGCCGGCCCGTAAATCCAGCTATGTCTATTCCGATACCGGTCTTCTAACCACAATATCAGATGGAGAGAAAGAAGAGTGTTTTGACTATCTGGATCATCCTTTCAATTCAACGATTTCACATTTGCGTTCCCGTTCAATCCGTGATTTGAAAACCTGGGAAGTTCTGTCAGATACTCAATTCAGCTATCAATTCAGTCAAAAAGACAGGCAGATTTCCTCTATCAGCCGCCGTTCCATGATAGAAGACGGGCTTTATTCAAATGAGGAAGTCATCTCACTTGGCGATGCAGGCCTGATCACCGAAAAGGTAAACCCTGCTGGCCTGATTACCCAATATAACTATGACAGTTTTCAGAACCCCGTCTCAGAGACGGCTATTTCCAAGGATAAGAAGAAAACCCTTTCTGCGCATTCCGAATGTCATCCGGCATCAGGAGATGTCCTGAAAGCGAGAAGTTTTGAAGGATCCATTTGCCAGTTTAGGTATGACGGTTTTGGCCGGCGTATCCAGATAAAAGGGTTCGATCCATCCAACGCAGCGAGCTGGAAGAAGGATACCGGAATTGTTCCCCTTTGCAGTACAGCTTATGTGTATGATCAATCCTTGAAAACACGTGTGGAGATTTCTCGAAGACCCGGCAAGCAAAGAGGTCAGGTGCTGGAAAAACGGGTTCTTTTCGATGGTATGCAGCGACCAACCGCTGAAGTTACAGAACTGGAGGCCGGAAGCTGGCTGGTGGTTTCCATTCGCTATGACACAGCAGGTCGGGAATGTGCCCGATCGATACCACATCGACTGAAAACCGGGAAGAATTCCTTGGCGGAAAAGCTTGCGGCACTTGATGCGCAGGATTTGAAGTGGGTTGAAACAGAATATGATGCATTTGGCCGGGAAAAAACGATCACATATCCTGATGGCTCCCGGCTTCTTCTCGACTATCGCTTGTCAGGTGAGAACAGTGTGTTGGTCCAGGAGAGATCGGTGAGTTCTGATGGAAAAAACTCAACCGTCCGTCAGCAGCTCTTTTCTTCGCGAGGTCTTCTTTTAACCTCCGCGCTTGGTGCACAGGTAAAGGATCGCTTTGACTATGATGGCCTTGGCCGGAAAGTCCGAAAAACAGATATAAATGGCAACGAGACGCACTATAAATGGAATGCACTGGATTTCTGTGTATCTGAAAGTAATTCGATTAGCGGAATTCTGAGCCTGAAAATGGATCAGAAGCTTCAGATTTCTTCAGAGGAAAAAAATGGGGATTGTCTTGAACACCAATATGACTGGCTGGGAAGAAGAACGGCAACAACAAGCAAGGATGGAAAGACCTATCATACGCTCTATGAAGAAGATCTGCTCAACAGAAGTACGTCAGTTACCCATATCCACCCTGAAGGGTGGTCCTCAACCCATCGTTTTTCTCCAACCGGCCAGGAAATCGAGAAGGCCGTAACACTTGGCGAGGAAAACACCTTATTGGTGAAATCCCTGCTTAACCCGGATGGCAGTATA
>JAKSCD010000260.1 GCA_022360775.1 Sneathiellales bacterium
CCTTCGGTCATGGGTTTGAGATTAATGGGTTGTTAGAGAGACGGAAAAATGTAATGCTGGAACTGAGAGCGAGTCGAGGTGCTGCTGTGTCAAACATATTCGAATGCATCTGTGAGGGTGACGGAATGGGCGATTTCGCCTCGAACGATGAGGTTGACCAGATCCTTGGTAACCTTGAAAAACTGGAGGCGTCTTCCTTCGGCCTTGAGACAACCGAGCGGGTGCAGGTCAATGACATCATGTCGGCAGAAGAAACAGCCAGCCATCTGATCGAAGGATTTGACGGTATGGCCCGTGCCTTCTTGCAGATCCAGAACGGCTGTAATCACCGCTGTACCTTCTGCATCATTCCTTATGGTAGAGGCAACAGCCGATCGGTTCCGCTAGGCGCTATAGTTGAGCAGGCCAGATCCCTCACGGCAAATGGCTATAAGGAATTTGTCCTGACCGGCGTGGATATCACAGCCTATGGCGAAGATCTTCCCGGAACCCCTACGCTCGGCCAGATGTGCCGGCGTCTCCTCGCGGCTGTTCCCGGTATTGAACGCCTCCGGCTTTCCTCTCTTGATCCGGTTGAGGTTGATGAGGATCTGTGGCGATTGATCGAGCATGAGCCCCGACTGATGCCGCATCTGCATATTAGCCTGCAAGCGGGCGATGACATGGTTCTCAAGCGCATGAAACGCCGTCATCTGCGCGATGACGTCTATCAGTTTGTGGAAAAAGCACGGCGTTTAAGACCTGATGTTGTCTTTGGTGCGGATATCATTGCAGGATTTCCAACAGAAACCGATGAAATGGCTGCAAACTCCCAAACTCTCGCAAGGGAGTGTAATATTACCTACATGCATGTCTTTCCCTATTCCGAACGGCCGGGGACACCAGCTGCCAAGATGCCGCAAGTCCCAGGAAATATCCGAAAAGAGAGAGCTGCGTGCCTTCGGGAGATCGGTGAGCAGAATTTGAAGCGTTTTCTGGAACGCCAGGTTGGAAAAACCCTGTCTGTTCTGGTAGAAAATGAAACCGTTGGACGTACGGAGCATTACGCGCCGGTGGCCCTGGATTTCACAGCAACGGCTGGAGAGATTGTCTCGGTTACCATTGAGCGGACCGACGGGCGGAAACTTTATGCGAGATCAGCGAGCCAAGCAGAGTAATGAGCGATTTGGAACAGAAAGAAAAAAAAGGCTGGTTTCGCCGCCTTAAAGAGGGGCTGAAAAAATCCTCGAATGCTATCTCTACAGGCATTACAGATATCTTCACCAAACGGAAGCTGGATGATGATGTTCTGGAAGAGCTGGAGGAGCTGCTGATCACCTCTGATCTTGGTGTTACAACTGCTGCAAGGATTGCAGCAAATATTGGTAAAAGCCGCTATGACAAGGAAATCTCACCAGAAGAAATCCGAGAAGCCCTTGCCGAGGAAGTTGCCGCCATTCTGAAACCGGTTGCTCTGCCTTTTGAACTGAAGACCGATCTGAAGCCTCACGTTGTCCTGGTGGTCGGTGTCAATGGTTCGGGCAAGACAACAACCATCGGCAAGCTTGCCAAGCAATATGCGGACCAGGGCAAAAAAGTCTTGCTGGCTGCAGGAGATACTTTCCGCGCCGCCGCTGTGGAACAGCTGACAATCTGGGGCGAGAGAACGGGAGCCAAGGTTGTCACCACAAAAGTGGGTGGTGATGCTGCAGGCCTTGCCTATTCCGCCTATGAAGAAGCCAAAGCGGATAACGCTGACCTTTTACTGATTGATACGGCCGGTCGCCTTCAAAATAAAGCCGACCTGATGGCGGAACTTGAAAAGGTGATCCGGGTCCTGAAAAAACTGGATCCCGATATTCCTCATTCCTGCTTACTGGTTCTGGATGCAACAACCGGGCAAAATGCGCTGAACCAGGCAGAGATATTTGGAAAGGTTTGCGAGGTATCGGGCCTTGTCATGACCAAACTGGACGGGACTGCGCGCGGCGGCGTTCTTGTCGCCATTGCTGACAAGTTCAAGCTGCCGGTTCATGCAATTGGTGTGGGCGAGGGTATAGACGATTTACAACCTTTCGCCGCCATGGATTTTGCAAAAGCCCTATCAGGCTCAACAGAAAATATCTAACGCTTTCAGGGAACGCTATGTCGACACGAAAAATGCATCCGGGAATTAAGTCCGCGACCGAACTGGGGCCGATCGTCGCCTTTTTCGTGATCTATTATCTATATGATCTGATTACAGCGACCGGCGCCATTATGGTGACGACGATCCTTGCCCTGATTATTTCCTATTATTATGAACGCAAGATACCGGCGATGCCTCTGGTCACGGCTGTTGTTGTCATGATTTTTGGCGGGCTTACCCTTTATCTGAATGATGAAACCTTCATCAAACTGAAGCCGACGATTATTTACGCCCTGTTTGCCGGTGCCCTGGGAACAGGCCTGCTTCTGGGTAAATCTTTCGTCAAAACACTCTTTTCCAATTTCTGGAACCTGGATGATGCAGGCTGGAAGAAACTGACCTTGCGCCTGATGGTGTTTTTCTTAAGCATGGCCGTTGTGAATGAACTGGTCTGGCGGAATTTCTCAACAGATATCTGGGTGAATGTGAAAGTCTTCGGCTTTACGGTCGCTACATTTGCTTTCTTCATGGCGCAGATGCCTTTGCTCACCAAGCATAACCAAAATGAAGTACCGGCAGAAACCGACAGCGAATGAGCCTGCCCTATTTTCCTGTCGGAAAAACCGATTTCAAAATCTCCATGGGGCTGCAGGCTCTGAAAGAAGAAAGCTGGATCGAAACAGACGCGTATTATAAATCTGATACTGATCTAAAACACACTCTTCTTAACAAACAACAAAAGGATGTCCTTGCAAGCCTGCCCGGTAGTGAACAGGCGCAGCAAGATATTCTGGATATGGTTCATCAAGAACTGGATCGCTTTCATCCAACGCTGAAACAGGCAAACCCCGTCACCGGACAAGGGGCGCTCGCAGAAGCCGCCAGCCTGATCCAGGAAGATCTGGTCCTGATGCAGGAGGTTGAAGGGGAATTTAAGCTGACCGGCGCCTGTATCTGTTTTCCATCAGGCTGGAACCTCCGTGAAAAAGTTGGCCATTCCGTCTCGACCATTCATCTTCCAGTCCCCGATCTGAATGCCAGCATCGGGAATTCGATCGACCGGTTTTTTGAAGGCCTGAATGCGCGCAAGAAGGTTCAGCGTTTTAACTGGGGCATCTTCGATGATGACGCGCTGTTTCAACCGGAATGGAAGCGGCGGCGGCAGCTGGGTAGAGAAAAAATTACGCTTCAGACGGTTGGCGAGAAGATGTTTTTCAGGGTCGAGAAGCAAACCCTGCAACGGCTGAAAAGGGATCGGGACACCCTTTTCACGGTTCGGATTTTCAATACTCCCCTGGAAGAAGTCACCAAGGATCAGGAGCGTGCAGCAAACTTGCTTCACACCTTAAAAACCATGCCCGATCCCATGCGAAAATACAAAGCAGTCGCTGAATATGAAGATTTTCTGCTGACTTATCTTGAAAAACGTGCCTGCCCTTGACTAGCGCCCAAAAACAGATTGCAGAATTTCAGTAGTTCTTTTCACCGGATTGTTGCGAATAGCCGCTTCTTCCTGGGCGAGATAATGAAAAATTCCCTCCAATGCGAGATCCGTCGCATGTTCCGTAAGATCGGACTGGATATTGGGAACCAGCGGTAGCTTGGAATACTCGCCCATCAGGGTATTGTATGAGTCAATCGCCCCGACATCTTTTAAAGACTGATCAATCACCGGACGAATGGTATTCTTGAGCTCTGTGGTTGAGGATTTCCTGAAATACTGGGTAGCGGCATCATCCGGACCTTCATAAATGCGTTTTGCATCTTCAAGGGTCATGTCATTGATCGCCTTGATGATCAGTTCCTTTGTTTTCGGTGCTGCGGCTTCTGCTCCCTCATTCAGTCGGGTCTCCACTTCATCAGCCATACCGGATAGTCCGAACTGGCGCAGAAATTTCTGAGCCTGCTGCATTTTTTCGGGAAGCGGAATATGTATGCTGGGATCGTTTTCATAGCCACCATCTGCGCCCAGTTGATTAACAACTGTTTCCGTCCCGACTTTCAACGCTTCTTTAAGGCCCTCTGTTACTTCAGACACACCAAGTGCGGCACCACCAGATGCGGCTCCGTTGTCGCTGGATCCTCCCAGCTGTTTATCCAGGGTTTTCTTCACATCATCCAGAAAGCTGGCTTGCGTCGTCTGAAGAGCTGAAAACGCAATAAGGAGAGCAAGGGCAGATCCAAAAACAGCGGAGAATTTCATTCCAAAGCCTATCGTTTCATAATTTCAAAAGAGGTCTTAAGCAACTCATCTGTCGCATTTCCAAATGGCACAAATGTGTCCTTTTGAGCAATTTCCCGATATTGATGCAACGCCCAATAGACGGTGGGGAATGCAAGATCTTCCCACGGGATCTCCTCCCAGGTAAAAAGCGCCACATCTTCAGATTCTTCGCCCGCAGAAAATTCAGGCTTTTCAAGGACAGCCCGATACATGATCTGCACCTGGGAAATATGCGTGATGTTATAGATCCCGAGAAGGTCGCGAATTTGAATATGAGCGTTCGCTTCTTCCATCGCTTCGCGCTTCGCCCCTTCTTCCGTGGTTTCTTTCTGCTCCATAAAACCTGCAGGTAAAGTCCAGAAACCCTTGCGCGGGTGAATGGCCCGTTTGCATAGCAGGAACTGCTCCTCGAAGGTCACCACCGACCCCACAACAATCTTGGGATTTTCGTAATGGATCCAGCCACAGTCACTGCAGACCTGCCGCATCAGACTATCGCCAGCCGGAACCTTTTTTTCAAATTTGTAGTCTTCTGGGTTCGTGGAAGTCACTTGTCTCGCCTTCCTGTAAAAAAGGAGTTCAGACCCGAATATCAATCTGGCGGCCGATACCGCCAAAAGTCATGTCAGGCCGGCTATCCTTTTTAAGAACAGGTTTATCCGCTTCCTTGACCGCTTGCACAGCCTCCGGTTCCGTTGAGGGAAAACCGCTGCCCGCCCGGTTTGAAAGCGTCACATTACTTGTGAGAGTTCCTGATATTCTAACCATTGCCCCACCCTGAAAATTCCGGTTGTTCCAACCGGCGTGTCACTCTAACAAGCTGACCATAAAGATTAAAGGGCGTTTATAGCTTTGCGGACATTCTCTCTTATTTCACTGCCATCCGGTGCCAATGCATAGAGATCTTCCCAGTATTTCCGGGCCGCTTTCATATTTCCAGCCCGCGCTTCCGCTATCCCGAGATACCAGAGGCTTTCGAAGTTTTCAGGATCAAGAGAAAGGGCTTTCCTATAAAGCTCTACCGCTTTATCCGTTGGGGGTGCCTTATCTCCTGCCAGACGGGTGAGTGCAAAGGCCTGACGGATCAATGGAACCGGATCAGAGGGTTGAAGCCTGGCAGCTTCTTCATAGGCACCAGCGGACTTATGGTATTCTTTCAGCGTTCCGTAAACTTTCCCAAGACGCATTAGACCAGCGAACTCCGGCGCTTCTTTCATTCTCGTCGCGAGCTGGCTCACCATACCCTGGATCATGGCTTCACGGTCTTTGGCGGACATCTGAGCAGCGGCTTCCATATCGTCGCGGCTTGGTCCTGCAGGTGTGGGAGGGGCCTCCCTGGAAGCCAGTATCTCTTTAACATCTCGTCCGGTTTTTTCAGCGAGTTCGGAGATCCGTGCTTTCAGGATCCGCATATAAGGCGCGGTTGGCTCGCTTTCCACATAAAGTGTGATCCATGCATCCAGCGCCTTTTTGCTCTTTCCTTCTTGCGCATCCCGCAAGGCAAGATAGTAACGCGCACCTGCATGGGTTGGATCCAGCCGATAAGCCTGTTTAAAGGCTTTCTCGGCGTCACTTGAAACCTTGCCATCTGCATGAAAATAGAAATTTTCACCGGCCCCGACATAAAGATCTACATCATTTGGTGCAATTGTTGTGGCTTTAAGAAAGGTGGTTGCAGCATCTTCATATCGCTCCATCCTCGATAACGTCCGGGCAAGGAGGATCCAGCCATCCACATTTTCCGGATTTTCCTGAAGTTTTTCGGCAAGCCTGCTGACAAGTGCTGAGAGATCCCGACCCGCGAGATCACGTTTTTCCTTGGCGATATCACGCTCCGCCAGGGGTTTGGAGGGAAGCTCCGGCGACCCCAGCTGCCAGTAAAGTGCAAAGGAAAAAGCCGGAACAAGGAGAAGGAGCAGCAATTGCGGAATGCCACCGGAAGCAAAGCGCGCTTTTGTTCCTATCCCGCCTTTTGAAAGAGCAATCATCCGGCGCTGAATTTCGAAACGTGTCGGTTCTGCTTCTGCTTCACTTAAGACCCCGCGTTCGATGTCAGTATCCAGTTCCTTCAGCTGCTGACGATAAACCTCAAGGCCACCTTCCGTTCGCTCAACAATTGAAACGCCCCGGCCAAAAAGAGGCCGCGCAAGTATGATCAACGCAAGCAGTGTAATGACTGCAAGTATTATCCAGGTCATCACTTCTGATCCTCTTCTGCCATCAGTGCATCAAAGGCAGCCTGCTCTTCCTTGGAGAGCGGCTTTGCTTTTTGAGAGGCACCGGCAGGAGCCGAACGACGGCGCAGAAATAAAAATGTTGCTATGGCACCGCCGATAAAGACCGCAAACGGGCCCAGCCAGAGGATCAGGGTCCGCATTCTGAAAGGTGGTTTTAACAGAACCCAATCCCCATACCGCACGAGTAGAAATTCCTTCACCTGGTCATCGCTGTCACCGGCAGCAACGCGCTCTCGCACAATAGCCCGAAGGTCTTTGGCAAGATCGGCATTGCTATCCATGATGGACTGGTTTTGACAGACAAGGCACCGAATATCATCTGCAATTTCACGCACCCGCTCTTCCTTGGCAGGATCCGTCAGACGTTCTTCCACAAAGATGGCCCCGGCAAGAGACGGGATCAAGGCAATGGTTAAGGCCACTATGCAGGACCGCAAAATTTTCATCAGCTGTTATTCCCTGCAAGACGCGGCAAGATTTTTTTCTTCAGATCCTCTTCTGTAATCGGGCCGATAATCTTATCCAGAATTTTGCCATCAGGCCCCATGATAAATGTCTCTGGTACACCATAGACACCGAAATTGATCCCGACCCGGCCGTTCCGGTCCATCCCGGTCCGCGTATAGGGATCGCCATGTTTATTCAGCCATTTGTCCGCAGCAGCAGGCTGATCTTTATAATTCAGGCCAAAGATCTCGACTTGACCATTTTTCTTTAAATCCATCAATGTTGGATGTTCAGCAAGACAGGCGACACACCAGGATGCAAAAACATTCAAAAGCGTGACCTTGCCTTTCTTGAGATGATCTGTTTCAAGGCCCGGGCCATGGTTGGGAACGGCTTCAAGTTTAAATTCAGGTGCAGGTTTTCCGGCAAGCTCCGTTGGAATTTCCTTCGGATCAAGGAAAAAGAGCGCATAGGCCATGACGGCAGCAATTACCGCAAAAGTCAGGACCGGCGCCAAAAACCCAAACCGCATCTCAGGACACTCCCGCAGCTGAAGAAGCCGCCGCTTTTACAGTTTTGTTTTTTCTGGCTGCCCCAACCCTGAAACGCCTGTCGCTCATGCTGAACATACCGCCAATAAACATTATGATGGATCCAAGCCAGATCCAGGAAATGAAAGGCTTGTGATATAAACGGGTGGCATAGCCTCCCTTTCCATCTTCCTCGCCAATGACCGCATAAAGATCTGCGGAAAGCATGGGCCAGATCGCCGCCTCGGTTGTTTCCATGGGAGGCGTTGTATATTGACGCTGTTCAGCAACTAACCGGGCCACTTCATCACCGCCCTTTGAGGCAACAAACACGCCTTCAAGATAGGTATAGTTAGGCCCCTTCCTGTTTTGCGCGCCTTCAAATGTAAAATCATACCCGCCAACCGTAACCGTCTCCCCGGGTTTCATAACTCCAAGACGTTCGCTTTCCCAGGCTTCAGAAGCCGTAATGCCAAGGACAACCAATGCCACACCGATATGGGCGAGAGTCATACCATGGGCACTGCGCGGTAAATTGACCATCCGTTTAAAACTGTTACCAGGTGACGTCCTGAAAAGCTTGATCCTGTCCGCCCATTCAGTCAGTGATCCGAAGAAAAGCCAGGCGAACAATGCCATCCCCGCATAGGCAAGAATTGGAGCATCTTCGGTGAGCCACCAGGAAACAGCGATAATTGCAACCGCCGCGGCAAGGGCCAGTTTCAGCCTGGGCAGTACCGTCATCAAATCCCCTCGCTTCCACGGAAGAAAAGGACCAATTGCAATGGCAATAACCAGTGGCATCATAAGCGGCAGGAAGGTTGCATTAAAATAAGGCGGTCCAACGGAGACTTTCGCGCCTGTTACGGCGTCCAGGAAAATCGGATAAAGGGTTCCCAGAAGCACTGTAGCCGCTGCCGTAGAGAGGAGAAGGTTATTCAGAACCAGTGCTCCTTCGCGGCTCACCGTTGCAAACATACCGCCGCCGCGCATGGCAGGGGCCCTTAATCCGTAAAGAAGAAGCGACCCGCCGATCACAACAATCAGGAAGGCGAGAATAAAGACACCGCGGGTCGGGTCAGTTGCAAAGGCATGTACAGAGTTGAGCACGCCTGAACGTACCAGAAAGGTTCCAAGAAGCGAAAAGCTGAAGGCAATGATCGCCAGCAAGATGGTCCAGTTCCTAAGCGTATCGCGTTTTTCAACCACAATCGCGGAGTGGAGCAGAGCTGTCGATACAAGCCATGGCATGAAAGAGGCATTTTC
>JAKSCD010000238.1 GCA_022360775.1 Sneathiellales bacterium
CGGTATTTGGAAGAAATCGTTGTTATCGTGGTTGCCTTGCTGTTTTTTATCGTGATCAGGCGAAGCAGTAAGGAGCAGGATGAGAAAATAGAGGATACCGAGAGATTTAAAGATGCGCTTTCCATATGGAACCCCGCAGTTTTTGCATCCAATCCGACACCTCGGGATATGAAGCGTTATCATAACCGCCTTCGTTTCAATGCAATGCGCCTTCGCCCCTTTAATGCAAAACTGACCTGGCTGGACAAATTGTTCAAAGTGAAACAGAAGGAGGATCCGGATGAAATTGATATCCCGGAGCCCACTCTTGTTGCTTTGGGGGCGGTTGAAAGCTTCGCGCCTGATCTGATCACCAGTAAAGAAGCTGTTCAGAACTATAATCCGGAAGATTTTAATGTTGCCGTTCAGGAAGAGTTAAAAAAAATGAACGGATCCATTCCTGTTAAGACTAATGGCCATGCAAAGGCAGGGGACGGGACAGACATTTTAAAAGATTTCGAAAAGCATTATCCAAATTTCTGGCCTCCCCAGAAATCTTATTTTGAGGAATATCAGCAGCTCAACAAGGCGCTGGATTGATTGCATGCTTTAAACCAAATGCGGACTTGATAAATATGTGATTTCCACTTAGGGTCCTTTCAGGCATGACCCGTGCCTCCTCCCTCGAACGGGGAAGCATTTATTATGCAGGGTTTTCCTTTCTCTGATCTCTTCTCTTCAGGCAAAGCATAACGGGGGATTGCATTTAAGCCTTGGAAAGGGTCATTGATGAAACTCTCAGCACCTGTATTTCGCCTTAAAAGAACAGCTAAAATTCTCTCTCGCACAGAACAGATCCCACTGCATCTTGCTCAGGACAAACTTGCTATGGCGGAAGGGTTTCAAAGTTGGAGTCACCTTGTCTCGCGTTACCGGACACAATCTCCTGCAAAGAAGCTTCTTGCTCAGGCAAACCCGTCCGATCTCATCCTCCTTGCAGCGCGCCCGCGTCAGGGGAAAACCTTGCTCGGTCTGGAAGTGGCCGCAGAGGCGTCGCACGCTGCAATACAGAGCTACTTCTTCACTCTGGATGCCACTGAAGTCGATGTGATGTCCGGTTTAAAATCGCTCTCTGTTGATCCCGGGCAATTGAAGGACTTTTTTAAACTCGATACCTCGGATGAAATTTGTGCTGATTATATTCTGGACAGTTTGAAAGATATTGAGGTAGGGGCAGTTGTTGTCATTGATTATCTGCAGATCCTCGATCAAATGGACCAGAAAGCGAAACTTGAAAAGCAAATTACTGCCTTGAAAGGGTTTGCAAAAAAAACCGGATGTATTTTCTTGTTCCTGTCACAAATTGATCGCCGTTTCGATATGCAGGCAAACGCGCATCCGTCACTCTCGGATATCCGACTGCCCAACCCCCTGGATCTGGATTTGTTTTCCAAAGCGTATTTCTTGCATGAAGGCGAAATCCGGATGCATAAGATGCATTAGGGATTGATAGGAGAAGGTCGTTGTCTGAATGTCATCGGCCTTCTTTTTCTATCAATGCTGAAAAGATGGCGCTGAGCGCTTTATGATACTGATGCCGCTCATCTCCTTCAGCGATAGCAAGGGCCGCTTTGTCAAAGGCGGCAGAGATAATAAGGGTCAGCGCGTCCAGCGGGTAATCCCGGTCTTCTTCCTTGCCGAGCGCGTAGGCGAGGCCTTCTTTTAGCTCCTCACCACCTGTTTCACGATCAATCCGGTTCATTTCCTTCTGTCCAAGGACTGCCGGGCCATCCAGCAACAGGATCCTGACGCGCCCCGGTTTGTTGACGGCGTCGAAATATGCATCCATGCCGGTGATCAGGGCATCAAGTGCAGACGCTGGATCCAGTGTTTCCCTCTCTATATGGCGGGCGACCGCATCTGCTTCCTGCCGGACGACTGCGCGAAACAGATCTGACTTATCCTCAAAGTGATGATAAAGCGCGCCACGGGTCACAGCCGCTGCTTTCACAATTTCCGGGGTGCCGGTTTCTGCATACCCTTTTTTGGCAAAAAGCTGCCGGGCAGCGCTGATCAGCTTTTTTCGGGTCGCTTCGGTTCTTGATCTGTTAGAACGGCGTTCAGAAGTTTCTTGCATACATGCAGCCTGTATGTTAATTAAAAAATACATACATATTGTATGTTAATTTAAGAAAGATGAAAAGCCATGAAATCTAATCAATATTATCCGGTTATCATGACAGATGATGTTTCCGGTACTTCTCGTTTCTACCAGGATCATTTCCGCTTCAATGTTAAATTTGAAAGTGACTGGTATATCCATCTGCAATCCAGTGAGGATGAAAAAGTAAATCTCGCTATTCTTCAGGGGGATCACCCGACAATCCCTGAAAGTGGAAGAGGGCGGGTATCCGGCCTGCTTCTCAATTTTGAAGTGGAAGATGTGGATGCAGAATATGAAAAAATGAAAGAGGGCGGACTTCCTATTCTTCTTCCTATTCGCGATGAAGACTGGGGGCAGCGACATTACATTACGCAGGATCCCAATGGTGTCCTGATCGACATGATCAAGCTCATCCCGCCAAGCGAAGCCTTTCTTGCTCAATATACCGAGGACGCTGTTCCGGGATGATCGGACCTGCCGTTGTTCCTCTTCTTCCACGGGTCAAGATCAGTGCACGAATTTATCCGGAATTCCTGTTGAAGAAGAGGAAAGGCGAAAGGTTCGATTTCGCAACTGCAATAGGTTGCACCGGCCGGTCATATCTTGTAGAACGGAGGCAGGGTTTTGCCCGAGCGGGCCTGATTAAACGGCCTGAACCGAGTTAAGTACATGATTTGCTGTTTCCGGGGGGAATTCCGAAGCAGTCCAACGAGCTGGAAGTTACCTTGAACGACGTCACCCTGCCTCCATCCGACAAGGATATTGTACCGGTCACCATCGAAGAAGAAATGCGCAAGTCCTATCTGGACTACGCCATGAGTGTGATCGTTTCCCGTGCCCTTCCAGATGCACGGGATGGTTTGAAGCCGGTTCATCGCCGTCTCATTTATGCCATGTATGAAAATGGCTATACCTCCGACAAGCAGTTCAGAAAATCTGCCCGTGTCGTCGGTGATGTCATGGGTCGCTATCACCCTCATGGTGATAGTGCGATTTATGACGCAATGGTTCGTTTGGCACAAGATTTCTCCATGCGCCTGCCTCTTATTGAAGGACAGGGCAATTTTGGTTCCATGGATGGCGATAAAGCCGCAGCCATGCGTTATACCGAAGCCCGTCTGGAAAAAGCGGCAGAAAGTCTTATTGACGACATCGACAAGGAAACGGTCGATTTTGTTAACAACTATGATGACAGTGAACAGGAACCTTCTGTTATTCCTGCGCGCTACCCAAACCTGTTGGTCAATGGTGCCGGCGGTATTGCCGTGGGGATGGCGACGAATATTCCGCCGCATAACCTGGGGGAGGTCATTGACGGATCCATCGCGCTTCTGAACAAGCCGGAAATGGCAGCAGAAGAATTGCTGGATTATGTACCCGCACCAGACTTTCCTACAGGAGGGGTTATCCTTGGACGTTCCGGCTCTATTAGCGGTCTGACAACCGGACGCGGATCCGTTGTGATGCGCGCTAAAGTGGATGTGGAAGAAATCCGGAAGGATCGTCAGGCGCTTATTGTTAGTGAAATCCCTTATCAGGTGAATAAATCCCGTCTTGTCGAGCAGGTGGCCGATCTGGTTCGCTCCAAGAAAGTTGAGGGGATCGGGGATCTTCGGGATGAATCCGATCGTCACGGTGTCCGGGTGGTGATCGAGATTAAACGTGATCATATGCCTGAAGTTGTCTTGAACCAGCTTTATCGTTTTACATCACTTCAGACCTCTTTCGGTATGAATATGCTGGCGCTTAACCGCGGCAAACCGGAATTGATGAATTTAAAACAGCTTCTGGAAGCCTTCCTGGATTTCCGCGAAGAGGTTATTACGCGCCGAACCAAGTATTTGCTGCGCAAAGCAAGAGAGCGGGCACATGTCTTGATTGGTCTGGCAATTGCTGTCGCCAATATCGACGAAGTTATCAAGTTGATCAGAAATGCCCCGGATCCGGTAACTGCGCGCGCCGAATTAATGGGCCGCCGCTGGAACGCGTCTTCTGTAGAAGCCCTTATCCGTCTGGTGGATGATCCGGAATATCCTATTAATGAAGATGGAACTTACCAGCTTTCTGAGTTCCAGGCTCGCGCTATCCTGGATTTGCGTCTTCAGCGTCTTACAGCTCTTGGCCAGAATGAAATTGGCGATGAGTTAAAAGGACTTGGCGAGAAGATCGTTGATTATCTTGATATCCTGTCCAGCCGTCCTCGCCTGATC
>JAKSCD010000528.1 GCA_022360775.1 Sneathiellales bacterium
GGAACGCCTTGAAAACGGAACAATGCGCGTGACTATTCAGGAGCCCATATTCCCGCCGTCTACAGGCGATCGGCAAGCAGACGTAATGACTTTACTGACGACGGTAAACAGGCTCTATGAAGATTGGATAAGAGAAAAGCCTGGCCATTGGTTCTGGGTTCATAACCGCTGGCCAGACTAGCTGTACATCTATCTTTGGTCAGGCCGCTTTATCGGCCTTGGCCTTTTTTTCATTTTCAATCCGTTCGAGCGCCATAAGATCTGCAATTTTTGCTGTCGACTGTTTTTCCTTATCCGCCCGCATAAAGATCTTCATTACGGTATCATGGATTTGTGCGACTTCGCTCATCGTGGCTTCTTTATCAAAATTGGGTCCTTCATGACTGATGATAATGATCCCGCCTGCATTGATCGCATAATCCGGCGCATATAGGATATTTCTGTGCCTGAGTTCCAACCCGTGACGAGCCTCAGCAAGCTGGTTATTGGCGGCGCCTGCAACAACCTTTGCTTTTAACGCAGGAATTGTTTCATCATTTAGAACAGCGCCGAGTGCACAAGGGGAAAATACATCAACATCCTGATGTATGATTTCCTCAGTGCCAACTGCGGTGGCACCGAGTTCCTGTACAGCACGGTGTATAGACTGCTCATGAATGTCCGTAACAATCAGTTTTGCCCCTGCTTCCTTAAGATGCGTGCATAGGCCAAAACCAACTTGGCCAAGTCCCTGAACAGCGACTTTAAGTCCCGCGAGATCTTCTGTTCCAAGCCGGTACTTGACCGCGGCTTTTAAGCCGTTAAAGACCCCCCATGCGGTAGCGGGAGAAGGGTTGCCGACATTTCCCTCGCGAATACCTGATATATGAGCCGTTTCACGTCTCGCGATTTCCAGATCAGCGACACCGATACCAACGTCTTCTGCCGCAATATATTGTCCGTTTAGGGAGTTAACCGCCCGGCCAAAAGCTTCAAACAATGCTTCGGATTTATCGTTTCGCGAATTTCCTATAATGACGGACTTTCCGCCTCCCAGTTTCAGTCCAGCAAGGGCAGATTTATAAGTCATGCCCTGTGAAAGTCTGAGAACATCCTCCAGTGCTTCTGCATCACTTTCGTAAGGCCACATTCTGGTTCCCCCCAGCGACGGGCCCAAGGTTGTGTCATGAACAGCGATAATGGCTTTCAGACCAGAAGGCTTATCGTGAAAAAACAATACAGCCTCATGATCATCATAAGCTCCAGATGAAAAAACAGACATGAAATCCCTCGTTAAAATTTACTCAAATAAAGTTATCTCCCTGTATTGATGGTTTCGTTTGATCAAAAAAAATCAACGAATTTTCTGCGTCATATTGAAAATAGACGGATCGTTTCGCGCTTTATTCAAGAATTATAATATATATTGCTTAAACAAGGGTTTCCGACGCAATATTCGAACTGCACTTTATAATTGAAAGGTAAAAGGTCGAAAAGTCCACGGCGATTCAAGACAGTAATCACTCACATAAGAGCTGCTCGACATAAGATCCGATTGCAAGGCTGGAGGTTAGGCCAGGACTTTCCATTCCAAAGAGAAGTACCAGACCTTCATTGCCATGATCTTTCGGGCCGGAAATTTGAAAATCCCGAACAGCACCCCCCGGATGCTGCAGCTTTGGCCGGATACCCGTATAGGCAGGAACGAGAGAATTCTCCCCAAGATCAGGATAATAGCGGCGAATAGCGTCATAAAAAGCATCTGCCCGCGTCGGATCAAGATCATAGTTGATGTCTTTCACCCATTCCTGATCGGGACCAAATCGGATTTGTCCAGCCATATCAAGGGTTACATGAATACCCAGACTGGCCGTGTTGGGAACAGGGTAAATAAGTTTTGAAAAGGGAGATTTGATATGTGCCGTAAAATAGGTTCCTTTTGCAAGATATCGGGCTGGAATTTCAAAAGGAACAGTGGGTTTTATTTTCTCGGCTGCCTTTTGAGCCCCTAATCCAGCGGCATTAACTAGATTTCTGGCTGTCAGTTCTGTCTCCCCGCTTGAGATCCTAAACCCTCCGGCTATGGCTTCAGCCTTATCGAAAGGGGCGTTAAAAGCGATTTGCCCGCCCAGGCTTTCAATATCACCCACCAGGGAAAGCATATATTGGTGTGTGTCAATGATCCCTGTAGATGGAGAAAGAAGGGCGCCCGTACAAAAAAGATGGGGTTCCAGGGACAGCGCTTCTGCTTTCGTTAGTCTTTGAAGATCTGTAACCCCGTTCGCTGCCGCTGCTTGGGAAATTGCGTCCAGCGTGGCCAGTTCTTCGTCGCTGGTGGCGACGATGAGCTTTTCAATTCTGTTATGGGGAATATGGTTCGCGTCACAGTAATCGTAGAGAAGAGTTTTGCCTTCTACACAGAGCCTGGCTTTGAGACTGTCTTTTTTATAATAGATCCCTGCATGGATAACTTCGCTGTTACGCGACGAAGTTTCTTCACCAAAAGCACCGTTCCTTTCAAGTACCAGTACAGATTGCCCTTTTGAGCCGAGGGCCCGTGCAATCGCCAAACCTATCACGCCGGCGCCGATGATAACGGAATCAAAATCCCAGGACATGCTTGCTCTTTCGTTAGATCTTTTGACCAAAGAATACTCAAACTTTCAGCTTTCACGAAAGTTTTATCTGAAAGCGATACGGATTACCTTCCTCTCGCCATATACTTGCCTTCATGAGAAAAATCTTTTCTATGCTGTGGGCAAGCTGTCTGCTGTTGATGTCAGGCTCGATATCTGCGGCCGATCCGTCGTTTTGGAAACATGAATGGCCAAAGACCGATTTTTCCAAAGCATCAGTTTCCTTTTCTGAAATCTTTTCAGGCGGCCCCCCCAAAGACGGGATTCCTGCGATCGATAATCCACAATTTGTAGCAGTTGCTGATCTTGAAGATATAAAAGGGACAGAGCCTGTTATTGGGCTGGTCGTCAATGGGCAAGCCAGGGCATATCCGCTTAGGGTTCTTATGTGGCATGAGATCGTGAATGATGAAATCGGGGGTGTCCCGGTTTCTGTTACTTTCTGTCCTCTTTGTAACGCCTCCATTGTATTCGACAGGCGCTATGAACATCCAGAAAAAGGTAAAATGGTTCTTGATTTTGGAACAACTGGAAAGCTCCGAAATTCGGATCTTGTGATGTATGATCGGCAGACAGAAAGCTGGTGGCAACAATTCACCGGAGAGGCGATTGTTGGAGAACTATTGGGAGCGTCACTTAAGATGATCCCGGTCAGAATCGAATCTTTTCAAAAATTCAAAGAGCGTATGCCAAAAGGGCAGGTCCTCATTCCCAATGATAACGGAGTTAGAGATTATGGTCTAAACCCCTATGTTGGATATGACAGTCTGCAAACCCCCTTTTTATACCGGGGTGAAATGCCTTCAAAAGTTGCTCCGCTTTCCAGGGTTGTCGCCAGTGAAGGAAAAGCCTGGTCACTGGATTTCCTGAGAGCGAAAAAAAGGATTGAAACAAAAGGCGGTCTTATTCTCACATGGGAAAAAGGGCAGAATTCTGCCCTTGATAGCCGTATCATTGGTGAAGGAGTTGATATTGGAAATATCACAGTGACACGAATGAAGGACGGGAAGGAAGAAGATGTGCTCTATACCGTCGATTTCGCGTTTGCGCATTTTGCCTTTCATCCTGATGTAGAAATTATTACAAAATAATATCTCGAAATGGTGGCGGGTTAAGGTTGTGGAAACGGGTGTTCATTATCCTGCTTGTCATGTTTATTGGGGTAGGCTAAGTCTGTTCCTGAGGGGTCGGCATCTGCCGGATCAAGAAGATTAATTATCCTGAATGTGGAGTTCAACGTGACGGTGACTGTTGAAGAGGCGAAACCAGCCGCGGATGCGCAGCCTACTCGGGCTCATATTATTGTCATTGGAAATGCCAAAGGGGGATCAGGGAAATCGACAACAGCAATGCATGTCATCGTTTCTCTTCTGACCTTGGGTTATAAAGTCGGCGCAATCGATCTTGATGGCAAGCAGAAAACACTCGGCACCTATATTGAAAACAGACAGGATTTTGTAAACCGGAAGAGCGTCGATCTTCCGATGCCGATGTTGAAGGTTATCGAACCTAGCCAGAAGAAAAACATGGACGAAGCGCAAAGTGATGAAAGGACGCGTTTTGTTGCTGCATTGCAGGACCTGGTTTACTCCAATGATTTTGTTGTTGTCGATTGTCCAGGTGCAGACAGTTTCATTTCCAAGCTCGGTCACTCCTTTGCGGATACTTTGCTGACACCGATGAATGACAGCTTTATCGATCTTGATCTATTGGCAAAAGTGGATGAAGCGACCTTTGACGTCGAACGTCCGAGCTGGTACAGCGAAATGGTCTGGGAGCAGCGCAAGCGTCGCGCCCTGATTGACAAGCACCAGATCGACTGGGTAGTGATGAGAAATCGCCTCTCCCACACGGATGCTCATAACAAACGCCATATCGAGAAAATTCTTGAAAAGCTTGCACAGCGCATTTCATTTCGGGCCGCCCCGGGATTTGGTGAACGCGTGATCTTCAGGGAACTGTTTTTAAAAGGACTGACCATGCTGGATCTGCAAAAGAAAGGCGTGGGTATCAAAATGTCCATGAGCCATGTGGCTGCGCGGCAGGAAGTTCGTCATTTGATAAGCGAATTGAACCTGCCAGGTGTCAGTGATCGCATTGAAGAGCTGTGAATCGATAATAAATTCATCAGGATACGCGCTTAAAATACCCAAATAGTTGAATATAAATTATTTTTAATCTCTATTTGATTGGTATTTATATTATTGTATTTCTAAAATACAAATAATGTGATGGCGGTACATCTTTTTTTTAGTCGATGTTTTTCAAGCGTTTAAGCCAGATTTTTCATAAAATTTAGATGAAATTTCCCGAAGAATTAACCTGTATATCTAATATTAACGTTTCCTGATTATAAATAATAAGTATCAGAGATGCAGATGGCATCATTGGTTGTCAAATACCTTTCCCCAAAGGTTTGGCTGTAACTTTAGTAAAAGGAGGAGCGTATGTTTAGATTTATTCAGTCTTTCAACGTATTTAGTTATTTAACACGCATGCGCTCTGTCATTTCTTTTGGACTTTCAGTACCTGTATTGGCAGTAATGATGGTTTCATTTCAAGTGACAGACGCATCAGCTCAGAATGCTTGTTTTGAGCGAGGCGCACTCATTAAACACTTGGACGGGAAATTTGATGAGGCACCTGTTGCTGCCGGCCTCGCAGCAAACGGAAGTGTACTGGAAGTGTTTACAAGCCCAGACGGTGTCACATGGACAATTGTGCTGACGCAACCCAATGGCGCAACATGTGTAATGGCCTCAGGTGAATCCTGGATGGGAATTCCATTACCGAAGAAAGGTAAAGTGAGCTAACACTTTTTTCCTTAAGAAGGTTTGAGCCGACAATCTGAAGGTTGTCGGCTTTTTTGTTCAGGTATCGCTAAAGGGGATATCCGCTTCTTTCAAGTTGGCGACCATTTCCTGTTTCACAAGATCGAGTTTTTCTTCGCTCGCTGCTTCACATCTGGCAACCAGGACAGCCTGGGTGTTGGAAGCCCGTAACAACCACCAGCCACCATGACTATTCACCCTCACACCGTCGATATCAGAAAAATCGGCTTTCTTTTCAATCAGCTGTTTTTTCAGACGCTCGACTGCCGGGAATTTGTCTTCGTCCGGACAGGCAAAGCGCATTTCGGGTGTGTTGATCATTTTCGGAAGCGCATCATACATCTGATCCAGCGTTTCTTCTGATGCGCCCAGTAAATTCAGCAATCGAAGACCGACATACATCGCATCATCAAAACCGTAAAAATGGTCATTAAAGAAGATGTGACCACTCATTTCACCGGCAAGAGGAGCAGAAACCTCTCCCATTTTGGTTTTGATCAGTGAATGACCTGTTTTCCATATAATCGGATCACCGCCCAGTCGTGCAATCTCATCGAATAAAGCACGGCTTGCCTTGACGTCTGCAATAATGGAGGCTCCGGGATGGTTCGCAAGGATCTCTCGCGAGAGAATGGCGACCAGCTGATCGCCCCAGATAATATTGCCCCGGCTGTCAACGACGCCAATACGATCGCCATCTCCATCAAAAGCTATTCCGAGATCCGCATTGATCCCTTTTACCGTTTGAATAAGATCCTGGAGGTTATCGGCGACCGTTGGATCCGGGTGATGATTGGGAAAGGTGCTGTCGATTTCATCAAATAACAGAACATGACGGCCTTTCAACCTTGCAACAACTTTCCTTAGAGTTTCACCTGTAACGCCGTTGCCGCAATCCCAGACAACTGTCAGATCAGAAGGATTGGCATAGTCTTTGAGCAGACGGTCGATATAGGAAGACATGAGCGGATGATCCTCTACGGATCCGGCGCCGTCTTTCCAATCTCCAGCAGCGCAGACTTTTCCAAGCTTCTGGATATCTTCGCCAAAAAAAGGTTTGCCGTTCATGATCATTTTAAAGCCGTTGTGGCTTGGCGGATTATGAGACCCTGTGATCATGATCCCGTTTGCAGTTTCCAGTTCGTAGGTTGAATAGTAAAGCATCGGCGAAGGACCCATTCCGATACGAATGACCTTTACACCACTCGACTTTAGTCCATCAACGAGCTCTTTTTCCAATTCAGGTGAAGTCGCGCGTCCGTCATATCCGACAGTTACTGTTGTTCCTCCCTCAACCTGCATCAGGGATCCAAACGCTTTTCCAATAGCGTAGGCATCTTTTGGAAAGAGGGTCTCACCGATTATTCCGCGGATATCATATTCACGGAGGATCGTTGGATGAAAGTTATGATTTTCCATGATGGCCTCTTTCTTAGTTCTTTTTAACCAGCGGGCGTCCGACACAACTATAGTCGAAGCCGTGAGCCGTCATTTCATCTGGTTCATAGATGTTTCTGAGGTCTACCATCACCGGCTTTTTCATGCTGGACTTGACCCGGTCCAGGTCAAGAGCGCGAAACTCATTCCATTCAGTTATGATCACTACTGCATCCGCATCTTCCAGCGGTGCATAGGCGTCATCACAGAAAGTGACATTTTGCAAAAGTTCTGCAGCCTCATTCCTGCCTTCAGGGTCATAGGCAAAAAGTTCGGCCCCTGCGGTTGATAACGCCGGTAAAATATCCAGGCTCGGGCTTTCGCGCATATCGTCGGTATTGGGCTTGAACGTGAGCCCTAAAATAGCGATCTTTTTCCCCACTACCGAACCGTTACAGGCTTCGATCACTCTGTCTGCCATATCGAGTTTACGCTTCTCGTTTATGTCCATAACAGTTTTAATCATTTTCAGAGGTGTGCCATGTTCCTCAGAAGTCTGATATAAGGCGCGGGTATCTTTGGGAAAACAGGAACCACCGAAACCCGGACCGGGATGCAGGAACTTGCTACCGATGCGGCCATCCAGTCCAATACCACGTGCAACGGAATGAACGTCAGCGCCAACTTTTTCACAAAGATCTGCAATTTCATTGATATATGTGATCTTTGTCGCCAGGAATGCGTTACCCGCATATTTGATCAATTCAGAACTTTCCAGGCTTGTGAAAAGAATAGGGGTCTGGATAAGGGAAAGTGGACGATAAATCGCTTCGATGACTTTGCGAGCCCTGTCTGAGGAGGTTCCCACAACAACCCGGTCGGGCCGCATGAAATCCTCAATCGCGGCGCCTTCACGCAGGAATTCCGGATTAGAGACAATATCGAAATCTTCACGTGCGCAGACTTTGCTGACAATTTCCTCTACGGCGCGCCCTGTTCCCACCGGGACAGTAGATTTGTTGACGATGATTGTGTAGCCGTCAATGGCTTCGGCAATTTCTTTTGCGGCATTATAGACGAAGGTAAGGTCAGCTTGGCCATCGCCCCGACGACTTGGGGTTCCGACACCAATAAAAACAGCATCAGAAGCGCTGACTGCCTCTTTCAGATTAGTTGTAAAGGAAAGCCTTCCAGCGTTCACATTCTTGGCGACCAGAGTGTCCAAGCCCGGTTCGAAAATCGGTATTTCACCTTTGTTAAGGATATCGATTTTTGAAGCATTATTATCTACACAAATAACATCATGGCCAAACTCGGAAAAGCAGGCGCCGGACACCAGGCCAACATAACCAGTTCCAATCATTGAAATGCGCACGATTTAGGTCCTCGAAATAAATGTATTTTGAAATTAGAGATCCGCGGCCACGGAGCGAATAATATTGCCAAAATCCTGAGCAATGTCTTGCCTGTTAAGGGCAAAAGCAACATTTGCATGCAGGAAGCCGATTTTGTCACCACAGTCAAATCGCGTGCCTTCAAACCGAAGTCCATAAAAACGGCTGGAGCCAAGCATATTGGACATAGCGTCTGTCAGCTGAATTTCGTTACCGGCACCGCGCGCCTGCCCCTCCAGAATATCAAAGATTTCCGGCTCCAGAATATATCGACCGATAACAGCAAGATTGGAAGGAGCGACAGAAGGATCCGGCTTCTCCACCAGATGGGTGACTTCTACCTTTTTCCCGTCATCCTGACCGGGGCTGATTATACCATAGCGGGATGTGTGTTCATGCGGAACTTCCATCGCGGCAAGAACATTGCCGCCGCCCATTTCATCACGGGTTTCCATCATTTGAGCAAGGCAGGCCTTTTCACTCAGGATCAGATCGTCCGCAAGGATTACAGCAAAAGGTTCCTCGCCGACATATCTCTTTGCACACCAAACCGCATGCCCAAGCCCCTGAGGTTCACGCTGGCGGATATACGCAACAGATCCGGTATTTGGCAGATTTTGTTCAAGTTCATTCAGAACATCTGTTTTACCGCGTTCGCTTAACACGCGTTCAAGCTCATAAGACCGGTCAAAATGATCTTCAATAATCACCTTGCCGCGTCCGGTAACAAAAATAAATTCTTCAATCCCTGCAGCTCTTGCTTCGTCGACAGCATATTGAATGAGCGGGCGGTCAACGACCGGCAGCATTTCTTTTGGCATCGCCTTGGTTGCAGGTAAAAAGCGTGTCCCCAGCCCCCCAACCGGAAAAACCGCTTTGCGTACTTTCTGAATCATTTAAAAACCCCTCTCAGCAAAATAGCTGGCACCTTATGACATTGACCGAACAGCCTTTCAAGTCCGGATCTATCAGTTGTTTACTAATAAGTCCTTAGCCTGATTGAGTTTTGCCGCCATATAGGCAGAACCCCCATGATCGGGATGATATTTCTTCATCAATCTTTTATGGGCGGCTCTGATTTCCTCTTTGTCGGCCCCAGGTTCCAGCTCTAAAATTTCAAAAGCTTCGGCCATACTCATACCATTTACTTTATTTTCCGTTGATTTTTCGGAAGAAGAGGCGCGATCATCGTCATATTCTGTGTCATTTTCATGATCGCCAAATTCACGGTTCATGAAAGTTTGCACAATGGAGCTGCTTTGTGGATCATTTTCGAGTTCATCAAGAAGTATTCTGAAATCAGGAAGGTCCAGTTCCGAGAGCTTTTTACCTTCAAACTGCCCTTGAAGGATTAACGCATCCATTTTACCGCTGTCATGATCAAGGATGGCATGGAGCCAGTCAGTTTTGACCTCTGATTTCTGGCCTGAAGAAGGTGAGAATTTGGGGAAAAGAGGTTTCCTGCTCAAGAGGAAAACTGCCAAAATTGCGAGGGGAGGTGCAAAGGCAAATCTTCCTGTAAACACAAAAAGGGTCGCAAGTGCTCCCAGCAGAATAGCAAAGGCGATCCGAAATCCTCTGATAATTGATTTAGGATCCGCTTGCGCAAGGGCGTTTGCCCCGACGATTAACCCGATGAGCAGCGCTAATCCAATAATAAAATAGGCGAGCATAGTGTTAGTTTACTTTATTTGCTGAGTCAGGCGAAGGGTCTCTCCCCCTGTTTTTCGACTATAATCTTCAAGTGCTTTCCGGCCCCCGGTTGCATAGAGAGCAACAGCTTTTAGAAGCTTTTTCAAGACGTCGGCGCTCCCGACATCAAATCTGCAAAAAGCTCCATTTGTCAAATGCGCAATTTGCTGGAAGCAGTTTTGCGCTGTTGGTTCATATCCTTCCTGAAAGATAAAGACAGGTACACCCTGCATCCCCAGCTCCCCTGCGATATGACAAAGCTGATCGGCATCTTCCTCCATACAATCGCCGACATAAACAAGCGCGTTGACTTTCTTTTGCCGGGTTTGCTTCAAGGTGTGATCAAGGACTTTACGGATTTGCGTATGGCCTCCCAGGCAATTCACACGGGAGAGCGGATTGATGAGAGATTGGCTGTTTTTCGTCCAGGGGGTCGCGCGAAATTCTCCAAACCCTCTAAAATAGGCGATCTGTAATTCCAGCTGACCGGCTTCTGCCGCGGCATCAAACATTTCCCGCTGAAGATGACTTGCGTGATCCCATGTGGGTTGACGACTGGCCGTCGCATCCATCGCGAAAAGAAGGCGCCCGGCGCCGCCGCTTGAGCGGGCAGGAGGGATCGCAGCCACCTTGTTTAGAAAGGCATCGACGTCGCTGGGCCTAGATTTTTTTCCTGACTTGTCGAGATCTCTTCCCATCTTCTCCCCGTGGGTATGATTTTTAATTTCCTTCTTTCAATAATTAGGCTTTAGTAGGCAAATTTTCAAATATTGAACACGCCGTATCGAAGGGCATAAACGAATGATAATGGAAACTCCATACTGGTGGGAAGCTGCAAAGCCGGAGACATGCGAAAATGATCTTCCTCAATCGGTCGTGGATGTCGCTGTTATAGGCGCAGGCTATACCGGGCTTAACGGGGCGATTACATTGGCCAAATCCGGAAAATCTGTGACGGTTCTGGATACGGAGCTTCCGGGGTTTGGCGCAAGTAGCCGTAATGGAGGAATGGTTGGAAATCTTCTCAAACCCGGTATTGGTGGTTTGATTGAGGATTTCGGAGAAGAGCGTGGTATTGCCATAGCCAAAGAAGCCATTTCGTCTATTGATTATACAAGACAAGTTATCGAACAAGAGCAGATTGATTGCGATTTTTCCTTGAACGGAAGGTTATATCCCGCTGTTTTGAAAAAACATTTAAGCTCTATGGCGGAAGAATCCGAAAAACGGGCCAGGTTCCTGGATGCAAAAGAAGACATTCTGGATCATGAGCAGGTAAAAGAAGATGTTGGCAGCGCTCTTTATGTCGGGGGCATCCGTCAATATGGCACGGGTGGTTTGCACCCTGCGAAATACGCAAAAGGTCTTGCAAAAGCTGCAATTTCAGCAGGCGCATATCTGATTGCGCCCTGCAAGGCATTGGAGATTACCAGTACATCTTCAGGCTTCGATATCAAGACAGGCAAGGGTATTCTTAAGGCTGCTGAAGTTCTGATCGCGACGAACGGCTATGGTGAAAATCTGGTTCCCTTTTTGCAAAAGCGAATTATGCCTATCGGCAGTACCATGATCGCTACAGAAGAACTTGATCCCGATCTTGTCGCGACTTTGTTTCCAACCAACAGAGTTATTGCGGACAGCCGAAAGATGCTCAGCTATTACCGGCCTTCCCCTGATGGGAAAAGGGTTCTGCTTGGAGGAAGGCCCAGCATCTTTCCAGCACCAGCTGAAAGGCAGGCCGCAAATCTAAAATCCAGATTGACCGAGATTTTCCCGAAACTTGAAAAAGCCGCCGTGGATCATGTCTGGTCAGGCTATGTCGCCTATGGATTTGATGCTTTACCTGTTATCGGCACCCATAAGGGCCTGCATTTTGCCATGGGATATACCGGCTCCGGTGTGGCGATGTCAGGATATCTCGGGCATAAGGCTGCTTTTCAGATTCTTGGAAAAACGGAGGGGGAAACCGCATTTGACGGATTACCTTTTCCAGATCGTTTTTATTACAACGGTCAACCCTGGTTCCTGCCTCTTGCCATGATTGGATATAGTATCCGGGATCGCCTGGGTTTTTAATCTATGGCATTTTTTCCAGACAGATCATCCCTTAAAACGATCTGGATCCTTTCCTGGCCGATTATCCTGTCCAATCTTTCCGCACCGATGCTGGGAGCGGTGGATACGGCTGTCATCGGACATTTGCCAAATCCAGCCTATCTGGGATCCGTTGGCATCGGGGCAATGATTTTCAGCTTTCTTTACTGGGGATTCGGGTTTCTTCGCATGGGGACATCCGGTTATATTTCACAGGCTGTCGGGGCGAAAGATGCAACGCGTGCGCGAACGGTTATTGCCCAGTCTTTTCTGCTAGGCGGTGCAATTGCCATACTTATTCTATTGCTTCATAAAATTCTGCTTTCCACCGCCTTAGTTATTATCGAGCCCAGCCCCGCTGTTCAGCCGGGCGTTGTTGCGTACTTTGATATCCGGATCTGGGGCGCTCCTGCTGCTCTCGCAAATTACACGCTCATTGGATATTTTGTGGGGTCAGGAAAAACCAAAATCGCCCTTATTCTGCAATTGATCCTGAATTTCATAAATATCGTTCTGGATCTGGTTTTTGTCGTTGTTCTGGAAATGAATATCGAAGGTGTTGCCCTGGCCACCGTGATTGCAGAATATGTCGCAATTCTTTTTGGATTTGGGTTTCTGTTTTCAAGCCTGAAGAAAAGCGGAGGAAACTGGCTGGTCCAAAAAATATTATCCGCTCGGGATCTGGGGGGGCTGTTGCTTACAAATTCGGATATCTTCATCCGGACAGTCCTGCTTATCTTCGCTTTTTCATATTTTACCATTGCAGCCAGCCGCTTAGGGGATATCCAGCTTGCCGCGATAACAGTAAGTATGAATTTTATCTCCTTTCTGGCGTTTGGTCTGGATGGATTTGCACATGCTGCAGGTATTCAGGTTGGCAAGGCAATAGGATCGCAAAACCGGTCCCTTCTTATTCAATCCGTTCGGGCCAGTCATATGCTCGCCCTTCTTGTGGCTCTCGGATATACGCTGCTTTATGCGCTGCTGGGTTCTTCAATTATTGCGCTTTTAACGGATATTTCCGAAGTGAGGCTTTTAAGCGAAAGTTATCTTCCCTGGATTGTGCTGGCGCCGCTGGTTGCTGTCTGGTCTTACCAGTTTGACGGTATTTTTGTAGGTGCCATGAAAACAAAGGAAATGAGAAACGCTATGATCCTCTCTTTTCTTTTTTATTTTGGTGCCATTTATGTTTTGCGGGATCCGTTCGGGGCGCATGGCCTATGGGCTGCGATGATGATTTTCCTGGCAATGCGCGGGATTACACTTTGGGTGGTTTACGGCCGGGTAGTTGGCGCTGCTGATCAGAACTAGTCTGCTTTCGCGGTTCTGAGTTTTTCAAAAACCGGATAAAAGAGGGGGACGAGAGCTATAATTGCGGCAATCCTGATCACATGCATGACAGATACAAAGGCCACATCAATACCCAGGGCAAGCGCAACCAGAGACATTTCGGCAAGTCCACCCGGGGAAAGGGCAAGAATAAGCCCGGGTACACTGATCCCGACAAGACCCGTAAAAATGACGGCCAGAACAGTGCTGATGATCATCATCAGTCCTGTGGAGCCGATGCTCAGCAGAATGACATTTTTGACTTCCTGGACGGTTGTCCCAAGGAAACGAAGACCAATGGCAGTTCCAATAACCAATTGAGCGGCATAGACCAAAATCATCGGGGGCTTGGCGGATATAAATCCTGTCATTTCAAGAAGAGCGGCCACGATCAACGGGCCCATAAGATGATACGCGGGAAGTCTGATGATTTTTCCGCCAAAATAACCCACTATCGCAGCTACAAGCAGCCACACATATTCCGAAACCTCGTCCCATTTCCCAAAAAGAGAGAGTTCCTCGCTACTTTCAGTGACCTCCACTGTAAAGCGAAAGGCGAGAGGGACGACCATAACCAGCAGCAGGACACGCGTTGCATGGATAAGAGCAATTTTCCGACCGTCTCCCCCTTTTTCCGCACCGACTTCATACATGACGTTGAAGCCCCCGGGAGCGGAGGAGAAATAAGCGGTCACCCGATCGAACTGACCGAATTTTCTAAAATAGAAATAGGTCACTATCATGGACAAGATCACGCAGACAAAGAGCAGAAGAAGTCCATTGCTCCAGATGGAAATCTTCTCAACTGTTTCTGTGGAGAAGCTACTGCCCAGCATAACGCCAAGGACCGCAGTCATTACCAGCCGAAGCGGAGGATAAACCGTTAAATCCAGCCCGCGAATTGCAAAAAAAGTCATAAAACACATGGACCCCAACATCCAGGCGAGCGGTAAATCCAGCGCATAGAATAAGGCACCACCCACTGCCCCCAGGGCAAGGGAATGCAGTGTTCTTACGAGGACGGATTTTTGCATTTTTGTTTTGTCCTTAAAGAGGTGAATTCAGAAGGATTTCTTCCGCAGGATAGGAAAAGGGGGAAGCGTGCTGAGCCAGTTTGCGGATGCGTCGCTTACGCAATTCAGGATGATCAATATTCTCCATGATGAAATGGGAAGAAGATACCTCTTTAAAGAATTCGCTGACTAACTTTTCCTGGATTTCCAGTTGAGACATAGGGGGATGAATGAAGCGTTTCGGTGCAAGTTGTGTGATTGGAACAGGTTGCTGATCTAGCTGAAGGCTGCCGAAGTTACTGATATAGGCAAATACATCCGTCATCGGTCCGTTTTTTTCGCATTCAATAATGATATCGGTCAGTTTTGAGAAGCGGTAATTAACGCCAATAGCTTCGGTTTGATGCATATGATAAAGCTGGTTTTCAGAAAGCCAGGTAATATGGCAATCCGTAACGGTGTCTGGTTGCCAGAAAAGGGTCGCTGGAATAGCACCGTAAGCTGCAATATGGGCAGAGTATACACAGATAAAGTCGTGAAGCCTGGCGCGCGTTACCGGAACCTCTTCCTTCTGTGTCTCGGGATATTTACGAATGAGCTGATCCGGTGCAGCGTTTGAGCCGCAGGCAAGTACGGGGATCCTGTCTCTCACTGAAGAGGGTACCCCCAAAGAAAGGGGAGCTTGCGAAAAGAATGTAAAGGAGCTTTCCGGACGGTTATAGGGATATCCGAGAGCTTTTTCTAAACGCTGTTTGTCTTCTCGATTTAGGTTGTTTTTCTGCAACGTTATGATAGGGCCGCCTTTAACTCGGCAAGTCTTATGGGTTTGGTCAGGCTTTTGATCGAGGAAAGGCCTTTGGCACCTCCCAGATTTTCAGCAAGCTCAACATAGCGCGGATTGTAGCCGGTGACCACCAGGATGCGTGACGTACATTTCTGCTGGGCCAGCCACCCGATTAACTCCACTCCATCTACGCCGGGCATTACCATATCCATGACAATCACGGAGGGTTGATGCTCTATATAGGATTTCATAAAATCCACAGCACAACTAGTGACTGTCACATTATATCCCAGCCCCTCACCAACTTCTCCGACGAATTTTCCAAAATCAATCTCGTCATCAACAATCAGCAGAGATTTGCCGGCGGACGTCTCGTGACCGGTATTTGATAGATCTTGATTAGAAATGCTCATTGAGCAGTTAGCCCCTCATGCAATACGCTGAAGGCCCAATCTTTATTTTATGCCAAAGATTAGGGCCTCCTAATAAGGTATGCGTATTTTTCAGGAAGGCAAAATCTAATTGGTTTTTGGCCGTTCAGGCTCGAAATAGTGCTAACTTACTAGATGCATCCCGCCATCAACAATAAGGAGTTCACCTGTCACAAGATCACCGCCTTCAATAAACCAAAGGACCGCATCTGCAATATCCTCAGGCTGCGAAACTTTGGCAAGGGGAACACGTTTTGTCATGGCGTGGCGGTTCTTTTCATAATCGGCGTCACCCCAGCCTTCCCGTAGCCAGCGGGTTTCGATCATGCCAGGACAAATCGCGTTAACCGTTGTTTCTGGACCCAGAACACGAGCGAGACCTTTTGTCATGGAATTGAGTGCCCCTTTGGAAGCAACATAGGCGAGGGAAGAGCCATGCCCATGCGTACCGGCGACAGAGGAAATCATCACGACCCGACCTTTTCCTGAAGCTTTCAGATGGGGTGCGCAAGCGCGGGTCATCTGGAAAGGGCCGATCGTGTTCACTGCATAAATATCGTGAAAATCGCTAGCATCCAGACCATCAAGATCTTCATGTGGTATGAATTTTGTACGCCCGGCGTTATTGACAAGTGCATCAATACGGCCCCATTTTTCAATTGCTGCAGCAGCCATGGCCCGGCAGTCTTCGTCTTTGGAAACATCCCCTTGAAAAAGCAGGGCCTGCACGCCTTTGGCTTCTACTGCTTTTACGGTTTCTTCCGCTTCTTTCACGCTACGCGTATAATTGACAAGAACGTTATATCCCTTTTCAGCCAAGGATATAGCAATAGCGGCTCCTGTTCCTGTGGCAGAGCCTGTGACAATCGCGACTTTATTGGTTGATGGCATCCTCATGATCCTTGATTTTTATTTTTGCTTGCCGACAGCCTACAGAATTTGGTGTGCTGCAAGCAATAGGCGTAATTATTTTCTTGATCCGATAGGAGGGAGCGGGTAGGGCACATCTGACTTAATTATGTTCTCTGGAGAAAGATGATGGAGATGGATTTTTCACCTGCCGTGAAAAAAGCGCTGGACGAAGGCCGGGCGGTTGTTGCACTGGAATCTACAATTATCAGCCATGGCTTTCCCTATCCAAAGAATGTCGAATTGGCCAATCGTATGGAACAGGTTATCCGTGATAAAGGTGCAGAAGCAGCAACAATCGCCATCATAAAGGGGCGAATTAAGGTCGGTCTTAAGGCAGAAGAACTTGAAATCCTGGCCTCTTCCGGGAACGTAAAAAAATGCTCTGTTCGTGATTTGCCGGAAGCTTTTGCAAAAAAAATAAATGGGGCGACCACAGTTGCCTCAACCTCTTTTATTGCGGAACGGGCAGGCATCAGGGTGTTTGCAACAGGCGGTATTGGAGGAGTTCATCGTGCAGAGGAAGGGGGAAATGGTTTTGATATTTCCGCCGATCTGCTGGAACTTTCCCGGTCAAAAGTTGTTGTTGTTGCCGCTGGTGCGAAATCCATTCTGGACCTTCCGGCAACGCTGGAAGTTCTCGAAAGCTACAGTGTACCGGTCATTGGCTACAGAACAGAAACTTTTCCGGCCTTTCATTGTATCTCAAGTGGCTTGAGCGTTCCCGCTTCAGCCAGTTCAATGGAAGAGCTTTCTTTAATGGTGCAGGCTCATTTTGAAATGGAAATTCCATCAGGAATGCTGATTTGCAATCCAATTCCTGAAAATGAGGCGATGACAAATGAGGAAGTGGATCAGCTGATCGCCAGAGCACAGGCAGAAGCCTTGAATGCCGGAGTAAAGGGCGCTGCAATCACGCCTTATATTCTCGGGGCGCTGGATCGATTGTCCAGCGGCAAATCAAGCGAGGTTAATCTGGCGCTTGCCCTTAACAATGCTTCAGTTGCCGCTGAGCTTGCTGCTTCTCTTAGCGGGTAAGCCGTTTCGCTATCAAAATACCTGTTACCATCGCAGCAACAAAAACAACAATCCGCGGGTCCGCATAAGCGAGGGAGCTTAACGCGGGTCCGGGGCAAAGACCACCAATTCCCCAGCCAAGTCCGAAAAGCCCTGCACCAATAATCAAGCGCTTATCAATGTCATTGGAGGTTGGCAGATGAAACTTGCTGTCGAAAACAGGAACAGGGCGTTTAAGAAGAAGCCGGAAACTGACCACAGTAATGGCAACGGCACCGCCCATGACGAAAGCAAGACTTGGATCCCAGTTTCCTGCTACATCCAGAAAGCCGATGACTTTACCGGGGCTCAGCATGCCGGAAAGGGCGAGGCCAAAACCAAATAGAACGCCAGCAATTGTCGCAATAATATTAAACATGGCTCAGCTCCCCATCAGGATACGGATAACAAAAACAACTATGCCGGCAACGGCCATGAAAACACAGGTTGCGACAAGGGATCGGGCTGACAGTCGTCCAAGACCGCAAACTCCGTGACCACTGGTGCAGCCTGACCCTATGGTTGTACCAAGACCAACAAGCAGGCCGCCAATAATCAACGCGCCATAATGCATGCTTTCCTCAAAGCCATAGGGGTTCAACGTAATGTAACTGATGTCACCACCAAGAATTGGATAGAGGGCTGCCCCGCCAATCAGTCCTAAAAGAAACAGAAAACGCCAGCTTCTGTCACTTGAACCAGCTGACAAAAGGCCGCCTAAAATTCCGCTTATGCCGGTGATGCGTCCTCCCGCCAGCATCAGCGTTGCTGAAATGCCAAGCACAAGCCCGCCAGCGAGAGATAAAACAGGGGTGAAATTCTCCATAATCAGATACTCCAATCGGGATCGTTTAACAAAGGATTGGCTTTGGCTTTAAGTGCTTTGAAAGCATCGAAAGCGCTTAAAAATACGCGGCCTTCCTGATGGTTCTTAAAAAAGTCAGTTTGCTGAAGGCGGTCCATAACGGGCCCCTTTACTTCCGCGAAATGAAGCTCGACACCACTTGAGGCCAACTCTTCATGCATCATTTCCAGGGTATGAAGCGCACTCCCATCGATTGTGTTGATGGCGGAACAAATCAGCAGGACATCTGTTATTTCCTTCCGGTTGGCAACTTCACCCAGAATGAAATTTTCCAGATAGGAAGCATTGGCAAAGAACAGGCTTTCATCAATGCGCAGCGCCAACAGGTGCGGAAATGTTTTAACCTTGTGCCGCAAGATATTGCGAAAATGCTCGGTCTCACCAACCTGGCCGACAATTGCGATATGAGGCCGGCTGCTTCGCCAGAAATGAAGGGTGAGGGACATGCCGATCCCGACAAGCAGCCCGGATTCAATACCAAGGGAAAGCACCGCTATAAACGTGATCCCTTCTGCAAGACCATCTGCCTTGTCATAGGTGAGATTTTTTATAAACCCCTTCACATTCACCAGATCGAGAATGGCCACAAGAATTATCGAAGCCAGAACAGTTTTGGGGACATAGTAGAAAAGCGGTGTAAAAAACGCGAGCGTGAGGCCAATAAGCAAGGCTGTTATAATGGCGGCAGCCTGGGTATTGGCACCGGCAGAGAAATTCACGACAGAACGGCTAAAGCCACCACAAACCGGACTGCCGCCTGTAAAGCCTGCACCAAGATTGGCAAAACCCAAACCCCAGGCTTCCTGATTAACATCCAGTTTCTGGCGCCGTCTGCTGGCAAGCACCTTGGCGATTGCGACACTTTCAACATAACTGATCAGGGTGATCAATAATGCCGATGGTACAAGATCCTGAATCAGATCCAGGTCAAATTCCGGTGCCTGCAGAGAAGGAATGCCTTCAGGAATGATACCGATAACTGCAACAGCATCTGTCTGATCAAGCTCAAACATCATGACAAGGGTTGTCATGAGAACCAGAACCAGCAACGGACCGGTTTTTGACAGGCCCTGCGCCAGGGGGAGCAACGCAGGGACCTGTCGAATGACCCGCTCAAGATATGTGCGAGCCAAATAGAGGAGGGCAATGCTGATTGCCCCGATCAAAAATGTTGTAGTGTTAATACGGTCCAGAACAGTGAACGGATTTCCATTGTCAAAGAAGTCCAGAAAGTGAAGCCTTTCAGAGAAACCGGCAAAAGGAGTAAGCTGGCTGAAGGCGATCATAATCGCGGCCGCGCTGGTGAAGCCGGACATAACCGGATGGCTCAGAAATTCTGTCAGAAATCCGAGTTTTAAAAACCCGATGACTATAAAACAAAGTCCGATCAATACTGAAAGAACAAGGGCTGCTGCGATGTAATCCGTACTCCCTTGTACGGCAATGGTTGAAAGCGCATGGGCTACCATAAGAGAAGCCACGGCGACAGGTCCTACAGCGAGAGTGCGGCTGCTTCCAAAAACAGCATAAAGAAGCGGGGGAGTTATACTTGCATAAAGGCCAATTTCAGGAGGAAGGCCGGCGAGCGCTGAATAAGCCATGGCTTGCGGCACCAGCAGAATGGCAGTAATGATGCCTGCAGACAGATCTCCGCTGAAATTTCCAGCTGAATAATGCCGGGCCCAGCCCAGGATCGGGAAAATACGATGAAGGGAGAGGGTCACGTATCCTCCTCAGCGCAGTAAAGATCATAGAGGGTCTGGATGATATTTTTCGCTTCGTCTCCTTCCAGCGAATAATAGATTGTCTGCCCCTCGCGCCGGGTTCTTACGAGCCCGTCTTTACGAAGAAGAGCCAGTTGTTGGGAAATTGAAGAAGCCCTCATCTCAAGAGTTGTCGCCAGATCATTAACCGACTTTTCCTGATCATTCATCTGGCATAGAAGCATGAGCCGAGTCTCGTTTGACAAGGCTTTCATCAAAATACTGGCGCGGCTGGCCGAGGATTTCATTTTTTCTATATTCATACTTGTGTACCTACATATATATAGATATATAGTCAATAGAAAACGATGTGATGAGATGAGTGAATAAAGCGAGGCGCTTATGAAACCTTTAGTGAAAGCCTTTTTCCATGAACCCACTTTTACGGTGAGTTATGTTGTCTCTGATGGAAAAAGCGGTAAATGCGCAATCATAGACAGTGTGCTGGATTATGACCCGAAATCCGGACGAACATCGACCGAAGCTGCAGATGAATTGATTGCTTATCTGAAGGATCAGGATCTATCACCCGAATGGATCCTGGAAACCCACGTTCATGCAGATCATTTATCCGGTGCGCCCTATTTGAAAGATCAACTGGGGGGTGAGATTGGAATTGGTGCCAATGTCACGACGGTACAATCGGTGTTTAAAGATGTATTTAATGCAGAAAAGACTATGCCGGTGGACGGAAGCCAGTTTGATCGGCTTCTTGAAGATGAGGAAATTGTTCAGTGTGGTGCACTGGAGATTCAGGTCCTTTTTACGCCGGGGCACACACCAGCTTGTGTGAGCTATGCCATCGGTGATGCAGTTTTTGTCGGGGATACAATGTTTATGCCGGACTTCGGGACTGCGCGTTGCGACTTTCCTGGTGGTGATGCCACCCAGCTTTATAAATCCATCCGGAAAATCCTTTCCATGCCTGGCGAAACGCGGTTGTTTATGTGCCATGATTACGCGCCAAATGGGCGGGAATATAAATGGGAAACGACCGTGGCGGCACAGAAAGACGGTAATATACATGTTAATGAAGCGGTGTCTGCAGATCAGTTTGTTGAAATGCGTGATCGTCGGGATGCCGAGCTCGACATGCCGGTTCTGATTTTACCATCAGTTCAGGTGAATATGCGGGCAGGCAACTTCCCGGAACCGGAAGATAACGGTGTTTCCTACCTGAAAATCCCGCTTAACAGTCTC
The DNA here is from genome assembly GCA_022360775.1 of Sneathiellales bacterium. Taxonomy (GTDB): domain Bacteria; phylum Pseudomonadota; class Alphaproteobacteria; order Sneathiellales; family Sneathiellaceae; genus Sneathiella. Next base: position 21,354 of record JAKSCD010000528.1, read on the forward strand.
TAGTTACTGATTTCTGGCGACGCGCGTAAGGTGGCCTGTTTTGGCGGAAACGACGAAGCAGGTCATTGAGCTGCGTTCCAGTTTCTTGCAAAGAGAACGGGCTTCATTTTCCGTAAAGCCAATCATCTGCGCCCGATAAATGGATGTCCCGCTCTGTTTTATCTGCTGAATATTGAAATGACCCTTTTTCATCAGTCCGCCAGATAGACGATTTGCCCGGTTCAGCTGGTTGCGGGCTTTCTCTGCACGTGAATAGGCACCAACCTGAATGCCCCAGCTTCCAGGGCCGGATGATGTTTTAAGGCTTCCGACAGTACCTGGTGTATCAATATTGCTTTTGGCAACGATTGCCGTCTTGTTCTTATGCGGTGTTCCAAGGGCAACCCTTAACGGACGCATCTGAGGCAGGGGAACAACTGTCGGGTGGATAGTTTCAACCCGGGAAAATCCGCGATCGAGCAGTTTTTTCATATGCCGGTCACGGCTTTTTGCGGACCGGCCTCCAAAGACAACACCAATCAGGCGGTTGCTTCCGCGTTTGGCAGAGGCGACCAGATTGAAGCCGGAAGCCCGGATGTAACCGGTTTTAATGCCATCAGCACCATTATAGCGCCCAAGAAGGTTATTATGGTTTTTAAACGCCTTGCCTTTGTAATTGAAGCTTTGCAGGGATAGATACTGATAATATTGCGGGAAATCATGGATCATTGCCGCGCCGAGAATGGCCATATCCCGCGCCGTACTTTTTTGCCGGCGATTTGGAAGACCGCTCGCATTTCTGAAAGATGTCCGCTGCATGCCAAGCTTTTTCGCCCTCTCGGTCATTTTACGGGCAAATGCGGCTTCTGTTGGCGCCATCGCTTCAGCAAGAACTGTTGCGGCATCATTGGCTGATTTGGTGATCAGGCCAAACATCGCATCTTTTACAGTGATGGTGCTTCCCCGTTTCAAGCCCAGCTTTGTCGGTGTTTGACCTGCGGCGCGGGCTGAAACCCGAAGCTTCTGATTGATTTTTAGCTGACCAGTGCTTAAGGCCTCGAATGTCATGTAAAGCGTCATGATTTTCGTCAGCGAAGCAGGGTAAAGACGCTTGTCAGCATTGCGGGAATAGAGAACCTGGCCTGTTCGGCTATCCATGACGATGGAGGCATAACGCGCATATGCATCAGAGGGCAGGAATAGAGAAACGAGTATTGCTAAAGAGAAAAGCAGTGCTGTGGCCTGCCTTAAAACCGCAGATCCCCCGCCCTTTTTTTGACTCAATTCGTTAATAAGGTCAAAAAAGCAACTCTTTTTGTGTTCTTCACCCAAAAGGAAAACTCACTTCTGTTTTGTGACCGGACAGATAATCAAAAATTGGCCTTATGAATAGAGTGTAAAAAAACCAGCGAATCATGTCCAATAAAATCGAAAAAACTTTTTTGATTCAGAGTTGAACAGCTATTCTTTAAGTCAAAATCTGATGTTCGATACAAATATATTTAAATTACACTAATATGATATCTGGTGGTGGTTAATAACTCGTAACCTGTAAGGAAAGAAAATGCCACGATCTGTACATGAAAAAGGAGAAAGTAAGATTTTTAAGAAAGCAGTGATCCTTTTAGCAGGTGTCGCCGCACTTGTGGGATGCACATCGACGGGGGGAACGAATAATCCGTTTGTTCGAAATGTTCAGTATTTTTCCTATCTCAACGGGGATGATATTCGAAAGGAATGCGAGGCCGGAAAAGCGTCCCGGTATCGCCTGATCTATAACGCGCTGTATGAGCAACAGGTCAGAACCTATGACATTCGCCAACCTTCAGGTGAAAAAAGTGGTGTTCAGGATACCCGTGTCTTTAGCCGGGGGCTCGGGGGCGAGCTTGCCGTCAGCCTGAAAGGAGCGGACTTTGAGAGTTTTCCCCACTCAACCGAAACACTAAAATATACGGATTTACTGGCAATTGATAAGGCGCTTATTGATTCAGGTTTTGAAAAACCTGCTCAAAATGGACTGATTTTGCACTCGGATGATTTTTACTGGATCGCCATGGTCTGCCGTGAGGGCGCTTTTAAATATTTTGCCTGGACGCGTGAGACTGCTGAGCTGGAGAAGCTGCCGCTAATTGATGCGTTGTCGCGGGGCGATAGCACTGATGCCGCCGTTGCGCCTGTGCGCGATCCTATTATCCATGACAGAGGTAGCCGTCATCAGGCCGGAAGGCTTGGTAGCAGTGGATATTTCTCGGTTGAAGTCGGTGATAACGGTCTGAAGCTGTAAAGAGGGAGCGACAAAGGCTATAAAGTTGATGTCGCTTCGCACAAAATATTTTCTCTTTTTTTTGAGTTGAATAGAAAATTATATAAAAAACAATAAGATAAGTAAATTTGTGCGGTGCACAAAAACAGTTGACAAAACAGGTTTTTCAAATATATAAATAGCGCATTGTTGCGGTGCAACATAATTTGAGATGCGATCTGAAAGGTCAACTGATGAGCAATACAACGTCCAAAACAAAAGCAGCCTCTAACGGTAAAGCAGCGGCTGCTGATGTAACCAAAGATTTTGAAGTCTTGATGACAGCTAACCGTAAAACTCTGCAGGATGCATTTAAATCCAGCACAGATGCAGCGGAAAAAGCATTTAAGACGAGTTCCGAAGCTTTTAAAACAACCTATGAAAAAGCCCTGAAAGATGGGAAAGATCAGGTTGAAAAAGCTGCCAAGACATTTAGTGAAGTTTCTCCTTACGACAACGAAAGCGCTGAGTCATTTATGACTGTTGGCAAGGCTGCTGTTGAAAAAGGCGAAAAAATCAGCGCAGAAATTGTTGAGTTTAGTACCGGTCGCGTAAACGAGTATTTTTCTGTCGCCCGATCTCTGATTGATGCAGATGACGTTCAGAAAGCTATCGAGCTTCAGTCCGAGTATGCTCGTACCTCAGTAGAATCATATGTCAGCGAATTTGGTAAATTGAACACCATGATGATTGATGCAACAAAATCATTAATGGAACCGTTCGGTGCCCAATACGCTGCAAATATGGACAAATTTCTGAACCGCGCATAAGTCAGCGATTTTTCTAAAAATACATCTCAATGAAGAGGCCCGGATTTTCCGGGCCTTTTTTAATGGAAAAATGCACCTAAATATAAACTGCTTTCCTGCACCAGCTTTTCTCGATCTAAGTTAATTTCTTTTTCATGACGGACAATTTATCATTTTTTTTGAATTTCCTGTTATGATCTCTAACTATGATATGAGTAGCGGGTTCAGGCTGCCCGAAACAGGACCGTAAGATAGACAATGATTGACACCAGTTCAGTTATGAAAATGAGTAATAATTCAGATGACAATAACGGGGACGGAGATACCGGAACCGGAGTTGTTACAAAGACAAGGCCAAAGACAAAGAAGCCTTCCATGTGGCGTGTTTTGTTGTTGAACGATGATTATACACCTATGGAATTTGTCGTTTTTGTCTTGCAGCGTTTCTTTGGAATGGATGAGCAAACTGCAGCTCAAATCATGCTGCATGTTCATCATAAGGGGGTAGGTAACTGCGGCGTTTTCCCGTACGAGGTTGCCGAAACAAAGGTTTCACAAGTAATTGATTTTGCACGTGAAAATCAACATCCACTGCAGTGTACAATGGAGAAAGAATAGTGCCCGGATTTTCAAATTCGCTCGAAGAAAGCCTCCATCGCGCCATGGCCCTGGCGACTTCCCGTCGTCATGAGTTCGCCATGCTCGAACATCTCCTTTATTCTCTTACCGAGGATCAGGATGCAGCCGCTGTTATGCGAGCCTGTAACGTTGATCTGAATGTTCTTCGGCAGGAGCTCGA
>JAKSCD010000517.1 GCA_022360775.1 Sneathiellales bacterium
TCAGCTCAGCGCTAAGATTTCACGGCGTGCAAGACTATCTGGAGAATAGAGCGCGCAGTCATGAACAACTGCGTCACCAAGGAGCACTTACCTTGGATCTTCTCGCTAAGCAACTGCCCGTGGCACTGGTCAATCAATACCTGATGGTGAAAGCGTCGGGTAGGCTGTGACTAACATTAGCAGCGACTATTTCTTCCGCGCTTCTGACCGAGAGTACAGCCAACTATTTTCTTTGCTGTAGTGCCACCCACCATCAAAAGCAGAGTGACGATGAAAGCTTTTGACAGCGGGTGTAACACGTTTTTATAGCAGAGTGCTTGATCTACTTCTTAGATGGCTTAACAAGATCATTGGCAAACAATATGCCCCAGACAAAATCTGTCTGAACTGCAGTGGGCGTGTTTGTTCCAGGCTGATAAAACCAGCTTGGCTGTGTCTCTCCATTCGTGCTGCGTTGATAGCTAAACAGATTAAGGTCCGAAGCGAAACCGAAACTGGGTGCACCTACACCGCCATCAGCATTCACGCTGGCCTGGGCATGACAAGTCAAACACGACGATGAGTTAACAAAGCCACCTTCAGTGACGGAGTTGCCAACTACCGTCTTAATGCCATCTTCGGTGACAAACTCTGTCTGAGTGCCTTTTAAGCGATAACTCAGCCAAGCCTTATCATTAACTGAAGGCTCTTTCGGATTTTTGCTGTCGCTCTGGCCTATACCTAGCTGCGTGAATACATTGCTCAAAGCTGATGTTATCTCTCCGGAAGGATATTTCTCTCCGGTCTTGAAAATAGGGGAGGCTGATACCAAACCGTCCGACTGCATCTTCGGTTTGATGAAGTTCTTCGCATAGCCTTCGGGTGTTTTGTCCGATGATGTATACCCAAAAGAGTCATTACACCCGGTGTAATCGCAGCGGCCAAGGTTGTCCACATGCTCCATGGCATACCAATGCCAGTTGGGCAGATCTTTGGATGCCGCCGTTATGGCGACGAGATAGTGGAGGCCTTCACGAAAACGGCTGGCATCGTTATCACCTACCGATGACTTCATATACTGAGTGATATAGGGATGTTCAGCATTCTGGTGCATACCGAGTTTTTTGGCCTCCTCTTCATGCAGCCAATCGGTTTTAAACATAACAGAGCCGATGGGGAACTCAACACGGACCCCGGTGGGTCGTTAGGGGGCGTGATCGGCAATAGCGGTTTCAATCTGGTTGAACTTATCGGCTAAGCCGTTCGTGTTATACAGGTCGTTGTTAAAAATGTATGACCACATGGGCTTATTGCGATAGACCACTTCAGCCATCTCCTGGCGTATAACGCGGCCGGGATCAAGTTTATCCATGATAGAAGGATGTGCTGTCTGTATTTGACTAAAGTGCTGCTTAAGCGGTGGTTTTCCTACAGTCAGAGTTTTGCTTCCAGAACCAATGTGGTCACCGGGATAGTATGGGCAGTGAAGCCCGGGGTTATCAGCATTCTGATAGCCTGGATTATCATTACTCGTTGGAGCACAGCATGAAGCGGGATCATCCTTATCGCTACATAGTGCATAAGGCTCTTGAGGCCAGCTATAGGCGTCATAGGACCAGTTCTGCCAAAACTCACTCTGGATTGCTTCAACAAACTTCTTCCAGGCAAATGCGTCCGGGCAGCTTGCTGCGGGGTTAGTGACTGAAGCCGGAAAGGCGATCTTGCCGTTATCCACATTCAACGTACACTGCGGGCTATCTTTTATCTGGCTTCTGAAATAGACAGCATCATCAATAGCATTGGGTGCAGCATGAGAAGATAAAGAAGGCAAAACAGCAGCCATAAAGCACAACACTTTATTCATTATGTTAATTCCCTATATACATAGTTTAAGATGGTTTTTATTCTGCCGGACAGAATATATAGAACGATCCGTCGGAGTGGAATGAGCCGCGAAACAGAAGTGCGGTTTGGAGAGATAAGCATCCTGCTTGTTGGTATTCCTGCTAAGCAGAGTATCAGATCTATCAGTAGGCAAAAAGACTATTTTTAATCGGGATTTATGGCTGTACAGATATCAGTCAGTGATGACTTTAGTGCCTGTGGATTGAACACTTGTAATATAGTGGAAATAACGTCAGGACGAGCCTAAAGGCATTCAGAACAATATTCTTTTTGTTTGTTTTTGATTGAACCGGCATTGCTTTTGATAGCGCTGTTAAAAACAGCCCATCAA
>JAKSCD010000471.1 GCA_022360775.1 Sneathiellales bacterium
AAACTGATCTGCATCATGATCAGGATCACCCAGGGATCAAGGCCCAGTTGATCGGTAAAGAGATTACTGATCGCCCGAACAGCGCCGAGGCCATCAAATACCGCGCCAAAGCCTAGCGCCGCCAGAATAATCCACATAAACATGCAGGAAATGGCAAGCGTCTGCCGCACTGATGTCTCAAAGACTTCCTTCGTCATCCGGCGCTTGAGAACCGCAGCGATAAAGGCTGTCATCGCCCCGATCGCCGAGCTTTCCACGAGGGAGGTCCAGCCATTGACAAAAGGGACCATCATGGCTGCAAAAATGACGATCGGAAGCAGACCGGCCTGTAGAAGTTTGAGTTTCTCAGCCAGAGGGACCTGCCGTTCTTCCTTGGGAAGAGCCGGGCCCAGTTCCGGGTTCATTTTACAGCGTACATAAATATAGATGATGAACATGGTGGCCATTACCAGCCCCGGGACAACACCTGCAAGCCAGAGCTGCCCCACCGGCTGACGGGAGATCATGGCGTAGAGCACAAGGACAACAGAAGGCGGCACCAGGATCCCGAGCGAGGACCCCGCCTGAACAACCCCCGTCACCATTTTCTTGTCATAGCCTCGCCGCAAGAGCTCAGGCAGCGCAATGGTTGCCCCGATTGCCATCCCGGCAACAGAAAGTCCGTTCATGGCGGAAATCAGGACCATCAGACCGATTGTCCCGATGGCAAGACCGCCGCTCACCGGTCCCATCCAGACATGGAACATCTTGTATAGATCATCGGCGATCTTGGATTCCGACAGGATATACCCCATGAAAATAAACATGGGCAATGTGAGAAGCGGATACCATTTCATCAGCTTCATGGCTGCAGAGAACGGAATATCCGACCCGCCCGTCCCCCACATGGCAAGGGCCGCGATAGAGGCAACAGCACCAATGGCCCCGAACACACGCTGGCCGGTCAGCAGCATCAGCATCATGGAGGCAAACATAAAGATCGCGATCATTTCATAGGACATCAGATTTCCTCCCCGCGAAGGCGCAAAATGTCCTTGAAGAATTCAGAAATTGCCTGCAACAACATCAGGAAAATACCAAAACACATAATAATTTTAATGGGCCATAGATAAGGCCGCCAGGCTGTTGAGCTACGCTCTCCATATTGCAGGGAATAGCTGGTGCTATCGATCGCACCGTAAAGCAGGACCCCCAGATAGAAAATCAGGAAGAAAATTGTCAGCGCATCTATCTGCGCCTTTCGCTTGTCAGACCAGGCTCCGTAAAAAAGATCCATCCGGACATTGGAGCCGAGCTGGATCGAATAAGGCCCGCCCATGATATAATAGGCAACCATGGCAAACTGGGCCGTTTCAAGTGTCCAGAGCGACGGCAGGAAAAAGGTCTTGGAAACGGAAGACCAGATAAAAATCGCGATCATCACAAAGATACCGTACATAATGAACCGGCCAATGACCCTGTTCACCCTGTCCACGATCCGGATATATGATCGAAGGAATCCCGGCATTACTTTCCCTTTTCTGTCATTGTAACCCCGCATTTATCCAGCGCTTTTCTTATAAGGGCGTTCAACATTACTGCCATTTCCCGGCATTCTTCTCCGGTCGTCACCAGATCATTCCGGATCTCGATCATGACATTTAAGAGACCAGGTTCGACCCCGTGAACTTTCAGCGTATGAGTAACCCCGTCAGAAGCGTCATAGGGCTCGTTCCGCCGAACAACCAGTTTATTCTCCGGATCCATGGATTGAAGGATCGCATCGGCAAGCCGTGCGTCTTCATCATGCAAAATACCCAGTTCAACATCCCTCTTCTCACCGTGATAAACAGGTGTGAAGGAGTGTATGGTGACAATAACGGCAGATCCCCCTAACGCCTCTCGACTGCGTTGCACCTGATCATAGAAGGGCGTGTAATATTGTTCAATTCTGTTGTGGATTTCCACATTTGAAAGATCGGTATTTCCCGGAATATCAAAAATTTCACTTTTTTCCGGAATAGCCCCAACGGCATCCGGTGCCCGGTTGCAATCATAAAGAAGCCTGGAATGTGTGGCATTCACCAGGACCGCATTCAACTCTTTTGCCAGGATTTCCGCAGTTTCAAGAGCACCCGGATCCCAGACAGCATGGCTCAGCCGATCTTTATCCGCGAGCCCCAAATGCCCGTATTGTTCGGGGATATAGGCAGAGGCATGCTCGCAAACCAGCAGAACCGGACCTGTTGCTTCTGGATTAAAAACTCTAACCGGGGACATTCCCTGTACTTTCTAGCTCGACGCCCCACCTTTGTGGGATTACTCATTGAATGTAAAATTTTCTTCAGGATTGATTAAGATGTCAATATTTATTCTGAAACAAACTGTTCACAAATGGCTCAAAAGTAGATATTTCTTCAGAACTGGAGAAAAAAAGTGTCCGATAAAACAATTGCAGAGAGATTGTCCGTTCATAGAGACAGCCTGACCAGGGCCGAACGGCAGCTTACTGAAATTATTCTCAAAAACTATCCTGTCTCGGGTCTGGGAACGATCACCACCCTTGCAGAAGCCGCTGATGTTTCTACCCCGACAGTCGCGCGACTGGTGCAAAAAATCGGGTTTTCAGGGTTTCCTGAGTTTCAGGCCGCCCTCCGACAGGAACTGGATGAGAAAATCTCCGGCCCCATTGTAAAGCGCGACATCTGGTCGGATAACGCCCCGGGAGAGCATCTGCTCAATCGTTTTACGGAAGCGGTTATCAGTAATATTCGGCAAACCCTTAACCAGGTTGATCTCGATGAGTTTGAAAAAGCCTGCGATCTTCTGAGCGACGACAGACGTACCGTTTACATTGTTGGCGGCAGGATTACCCGTACACTGGCAGATTACTTTTTCCTTCATCTACAGGTCATCCGCGAGAAAGTCACCCATATCAGCTCCAATTCCAATGCCTGGGCTCATTATCTTCTGGATATAAAAGAAGGGGATGTGGTGGTGGTTTTCGATGTGCGCCGCTATGAAGCGAGCACTTTAAAACTTGCGGAAATGGCTAAGGAAAAAGGCGCGAAAATTATTCTTTTCACCGATCAATGGCATTCCCCGGTTGAAGATTACGCCGATATTGTCTTCAGTAACAGGATTGCAGTGCCGTCCGCCTGGGATTCTTCTGTCAGCACCATGCTGATGATGGAGATCATTATCGCCAAGGTCCAGGAGCATAACTGGCCCAAAACCCGGGAAAGAATGGAACATCTGGAAGATATGTTTGATCGCACCCGCTTCTTTCGCAAATTCACTTAAACAACAGGATCTGCCTCTTTTCTTTTGCACCTCGGCAAAGAGGATGATACATATAAGAAATAAGTCATAAATATATGATTTAATTAAATTTTTATACGTATTGAGGTCCGTTATCTCACACCGGAATATTCAAGATTATAGCGCGTCTGCAACAGTTAGTGATCGCGTAAAATGGGCAGAGGAAACAGCTCGTATTCTCAATGATTTTGGTGAAGACGGTCATCTGATTTCCGCCCGGGATATGTTTGAGCGGCTGAGTGATCTGGCCCGTTCAGATCAGGATAAGGAAAGACTGAGCGAAATCTGGTTCAATTGCGCTTTTGGTCTGCTGACGGATTTCCTGAACGGTGAGTATACCGACGAAGCGGTACAACTTTTCCAGCGAATGGATGAAAAACTCAAGCACTGTCTTGATCTGAAAAACTGCCGCGAAGACTGGTTCAGGGCCATGGTCAATATGGTGGCTTACACTTGCGAAAAAGGACAGATCTCAACCGCTTGCCTTTATACAGAAAGAGCTTTCATTCGTGCTCGCGATTTTGAAGATCATCCAGAGCTTATGACCCATTGGGCAAAGGCAGCAGGGAACCTGCTTATTTCTGCCGCAGACGGACAGGATCATGATAGTGCTGAGAAATACTGCTTTCAGGTCATTTCCGCCTGGATAGGAAACCCGGGTAACACGGGCCTGATCGCGGTGATGCTCAAAAATATTGTGCTCTATTATAAACTCAGCCTCCTCCCGCGCGACCGCTCCATCGCCGGTGTCATCGATTTTATGCAAGGCAAAATCAAAGAGTTCCCGGAAAAAGAAAAAACCATCCACTCCCTGATCCTGCAACTGCAAGCGCATTATCTTGAGAAGGCCATTTGACCAACCGCCTTTCGTTTTGATTGCTTGCGCAGATTTGCACCTCACTAAAATCGACTTTTTGATTTGAGCGTAATCGAAGCCTTGACTCTCTAGGGCAGTTGTCCTATTTTTTTTCATAGGACAAACGTCCTAACCAAGGAGGAGGATATGGGTAAGCAGGAAACACGGGATCGCATTGTTGAAAAGGCAGACGACCTTTTTTATCAGCAGGGATTTGAGAAAACCTCTTTTGCGGATATCGCTGATCAGGTGGGCATTTCCCGCGGGAATTTCTACCACCATTTCAAAAGCAAGGATGACATCCTGACCGCCGTCATTGACCGCCGTATGGAAAAAACAAAAGGCATGCTGAAGGACTGGGAAAGGGAAACACAAAGCCCCGCTGAAAGGATCGGCTGCTATATCCAGATCTTGATCGCCAACCAGGCAAAAATCCGCCTCTATGGCTGCCCCGTCGGCACACTTACAGCAGAACTGAGCAAACTGGACCACCTGGCCCAGGAGGATGCTGCCAGGATCTTCACTCTGTTCCGGAACTGGCTTAAGCGCCAGTTCCAACAAATGGGTTTTACAGACAGGGCCGATGAACATGCCCTTCATATTGTCGGGCGCAGTCAGGGTGTTGCGACCCTCTATCAGGCCTATAAGGATGATACCTATCTGAATAAAGAAGTTCAGGATATGAAATCCTGGCTTGCCACCCTCACCGCTTAATCCCTCTAAAAACAAGGATCGTATTATGCATGTTGTGTTTCTCGAATTCGCTGAAAATAAAGCCATGGCGAAAGACTTTATGGCAGGCCATGTCGCCTGGTTGAAAAAAGGATTTCAGGAAGAGAAATTTCTTCTTTCAGGAAGCCTTGAAGAAGGGCGCGGCGGGGCCATCCTTGCGAAGGATATGCCCAAATCGGAAATAGAAAACATTATCAATGAAGATCCTTTTGTAAAAGAAGGCATTGTTAAAGCCACCATTACAGAGTTCTCCCCGGGCATCGCTGATGAGCGTCTGTCTTTCCTCACCCCCGCAGCCGCTTGAATTAAGGATAAGCGCAAAACATGAAACCGCTTTTTATCGCGCCTGACGGCAAACCCCGCTGCGCCTGGGCCGGCGGGGCCCCTGAATTCCTGGACTATCACGATAAGGAATGGGGTTTTCCCGTCTATGATGACATCCGCCTTTTTGAAAAACTCTGCCTTGAAAGCTTTCAGTCCGGGTTAAGCTGGCGAACCATACTGGCAAAACGGGAGAATTTCCGCGCCGCCTTCGCCGGGTTCGATTTTGAAAAGGTCGCTGAGTTTGATGATAAAGACATTGAACGCCTGCTTCTGGATACCGGCATTGTCCGTCATCGCGGCAAGATCGAGGCCACCATCAATAACGCCCGGCGGGCAATGGAGATGACAGAAAAGGAAGGATCGCTCTCCAACTTTTTCTGGTCTTATAAACCGGACGAAGCCTCCCTCGCCTCCCCGCAAAGTGCGTCAACCTCCGAGACCTCAAAAGCCATATCGAAGGAACTTAAAAAACGCGGCTGGAAATTTGTTGGTCCAACGACCGTCTATGCCTTTATGCAGGCCATGGGGCTGATCAATGATCATGCCGAGGGCTGCATTATTCGGGACGCGGTTATTCAGGCATCAAAGTGATGGACATGCAGTTTTCAGGAATTCGATCTTTACCTCTCCCCCTTTCACACCAATAATAGGAGAAAGAAAAGAATAAAGGGGAAGGCCCATGACAAAAGAATTTCAAGTCCAGAAACACGATCTTAACGCCTTCCGGATTGTGGAGCGTGAAGATACACCGCTTCAGGACGGACAAATCCGGCTCAAAATTGACCAGTTTTCCTTTACCGCCAATAATATCACCTATGGCGCTGCGGGATTTGTCCTCAAATACTGGGACTTCTTTCCGGCCGCTGATAACGCGGAGGATAAATGGGGTGTAATCCCGGTCTGGGCCTTTGCGGATGTGATCGAATCCAGCTGCGAAGAGGTCCCGGTGGGGGATCGACTTTACGGGTATTTCCCGCCTGCTGAAACCGTGGTGATGCAGCCCATGAAAGTTGGTGAGAACAGCTTCTTTGATGGATCGGAACATCGCCAGCATTTACCGCCTCTTTACAATCGCTATAGCCGTGTTCTGGCGGAGCCAGGCTATGATAAGGCCCATGATGCAGCGCGGGTTCTTTTGATGCCGCTGCATGCCACGTCCTACTGCATTTTTGATCAGATGGAGCAGAAAAACTGGTATGGCGCAGAGCAGATTGTAATTCTCAGCGCCTCCTCCAAAACCAGCCTGGGTCTAGCATTTGCCCTTTCCCAGTCGGATGCGCCCACTGTTATCGGCATGACTTCATCCCGAAACAAGAATTTCGTTGAAGAAACAGGACTTTATGGGGCAACTCTCACTTATGATGAGCTTGATAAACTCAATGCAAATGCCCCGACAATGATTGTGGATATGGCCGGAAATGATCCTTTGCGGGCCCGCTTGAAAGACAGGCTTGGCGATCAGCTCACCTATTTTATCGCGGTCGGCATCACCCACTGGGACGAACGGGCTGAAGATCCGGTTTTCAAAAAATCCACGGATGGTGATCGGTTCGAGAATTTCTTTGCACCGAGCTACATCCTCCACCGCGCCAAGGAACTCGGCCCCGGTGAATTCGACAAACGCTCCCGCGCCTTCCTCATAAACTCCGCCCTCGCCACCTTTAAATGGATGAGCCTCGATGAACGGACATCACTGGACGGCCTCGCAGAGATTTACGGAGATGTTTGTGATGGGGAACTGTCACCCTCGTCCGGGGTGATTGTGAGGATGTAGGGGGAGATGCAATAGCACTTAATTAGGTGCGAAGTAAATCGTCCGACTTGTTATTTATACTCATTTTCATTTCCCAGATCTTCTCTGACCAAATGAAACGAAATTGCTTGTAAGTGTATTCAGCACTCCAGGATAAGCAGTAAATTAATAAGCTGGCGAGAGCAAAACTAACCAAAGTATTCAGCCGTTTAACCTTCCCATTTCGAGGCAATACTCCTAAAGCAGCTGGAATGATCAAAATAACCAATATTGGTGAAATTAATATTGCTATAAATTGGCCATACCACTGAAAAGCTATTTCTGGTTTATATTGAACATTAGGTGATAAAAACAAAAATGCCCACATTGTTGAACTGCTGCCAAGAACAAAGAAAAAAGCAATTGCCAAAACACTGTATCCCAACCACTTCCCTTCACCATGTAATATTGTTTTTCTGGAGAAAATCTCAAACGCGAGAAACAGCAATAATAATAAAGAACCAGCCGATAGAAACGATCCAATCAGCATAAAATCCTGTGAATTTAGCCAAGTAACATCGGATTGAGTGAGTGAACCTAAAAATAATGCCTTCGCACCAACGGGCGCTAAGCCAAAAAGTATGGTGAGAAATACAAGCGTTTTACCTGAAATTATGCGGTTTATAGATAAGATACTCAGGAGCGCAACATATGGAGCTGCTAGTTCAAAATACACATGCTCAAACGGAGCAGTAATAAATTGAAGGACATACGCATTTATGTAGTAAGAAAAAGCATAGAAACCGTTTAATAACTCTGACATTTAAACTCAATTGCCAACTTGTAATGATTTATATGTATCGTTAAATTGCTAGCCCGAATTAATAGTATAAAACATATAACAAATCCACCTGCAGAAATACTCCCGCCTTTCCAGAAAACCTAATCGGCACCACCTCTCACCAATTCCCCTAATAAATCCATGAGTAAATTTCATGGTCCTGATGATTGCATTTCTAAAAACCTCTTCCCCACCAACAGCTTACAAAACCAAAACAACGTCTCGCTTCCGAACAAGCACCTCAAAACACGCCTTCCTGACACCCTCTCGGACCTTTCTCCTTTCCCTCCCTTCGAAAACTCGTTAGCATACCTATGGTCAAAAAAGGATAAGAATAATTCTACCGGCTGTGGGGGCTGGAATGACCGGAGAGTTCTGCTGGCCGCCTGGCGAGATCAAGGACCATCTGAAAAGGTATGACGTGGGGGCGTTCCGTATATGAGCGGGTCATTTGATATTATTGTTATTGGTGCCGGAATTGCCGGGGCCTCGGTCGCGGCGGAGCTGAGTGCGTCAAACCGGGTGCTGTTGCTGGAGATGGAAAGCCAGCCGGGCTATCACACAACGGGCAGATCGGCGGCCGTTTTTGCGCCTGTATATGGCCCGCAGCCCATTCGCGCGCTGACCCGGGCATCCGAAGCTTTTTTCAAGAACCCGCCAGAAGGCTTTAGCGAGCATGAGCTTTTCTCCCCCCGTAAAATCCTGATGATTGCAGCAGAGCATCAAATAGACGCTCTGGATGCATTGATTGCAGAATGTGAAACCGAAACCCCCGTTGAGAAGCTCACGGGGGATCGACTGCGAGCGGAGCAGCCGCTACTGCGGGATGGCTATTGCACGGCTGCCATGCTCGATCCCAACGGACAGGATATTGATGTGCATGCCTTGCATCAGGGGTATTTGAAATGCTTTAAAAAAGCGGACGGAACGCTTGTCACAAACGCCCCGGTCACAGCTTTGCACCGCAAGGCAGAGAGCTGGACCGTTCAGGCAGGTGGCGCAGATTATACCGCCCCGATCCTTGTTAATGCGGCAGGGGCCTGGGCCGATGAAATTGGCAAGCTTGCGGGTGCGGATAAAATCGGGCTTGTGCCCAAAAGGCGGACCGCGCTGATGATTGCATCACCGTCGCCTGAAATTTCTGATCCCCTTCCCATTACCGTTGATGTTGATGAGGAATTTTATCTAAAGCCTGATGCGGGACGGCTTCTTATTTCACCAGCCAATGAAGATCCGTCTGCCCCGTGCGATGCACAGCCGGAGGAGCTGGATATCGCCCTTTGCATTGACCGGATTGAACGGGCCTTTGATGTGCCCGTTGGACGGATTGAAAATAAATGGGCCGGGCTTCGCAGCTTTGTTTCGGATAAATGCCCCGCTGTCGGGTATTCGGAAAAAACACCGGGTTTCTTCTGGCTTGCCGGACAAGGAGGATATGGTATTCAGACGGCCCCCGCCCTTGCCTGTCTCGCTGCGTCCATGATCCTAAAACAGGACCCGCCTGAAGATATCATGAAGGAAGGGCTGAACCTTGCGGATCTGTCACCTGACCGGTTTGGG
>JAKSCD010000533.1 GCA_022360775.1 Sneathiellales bacterium
AGGCAGCGCAGGATATTGCGTTTCACACCGAAATCGACAGCAACGATATGGCGTTTGGGATTTTCAAGAACGCCGAAGCCGTCCTGGATGGACCAGTTTGTCTCTGTCCAGTCGTAAGCTTCCTTGCAACTTACTTCTTTTGCCAGGTCCATGCCTTCAAGACCAGGCCAGTCAGCCGCTTTTTTTCTGAGAGCGTCAATATCAAACCTGCCATCAGGATTATAGGCGATCACTCCATTGGGAGCGCCGGTTTCGCGAATGACGTGGGTCAGGCGGCGCGTATCCAGACCAGAGATACCGGTAAGGTTCCGGGACTGGAGCCAGGTATTCAGGGTGCCAGCAGCACGCCAGTTGGCCGGGTCTGTCATGTCTGCTCGGATGATCAGTCCGTTGGCGGCAGAACCCTGCGTTTCAATATCATCTTCATTAAAGCCGACATTCCCGATATGAGGAAAAGTGAAGGTAATCAGCTGCCCTGCAAATGACGGATCCGTGAGACTTTCCTGATATCCTGTCATTGAGGTGTTGAAGCAAACCTCGCCAATGGTTTCACCGGGGCTTCCAATTCCATAACCGTGAAAAACACTGCCATCGCCCAGCACGAGCAGAGCCGTCGGCACGCGTTCTTCATGTAATTGTAAAATATTGATCGATTTAGACATGACTATAGGGACCTCTTGCAACAAGTGCTGGGCCGCTTTCCTTCCGCCGATATTGATATTGACGCGCGAACATAAGGGAAACCGGTAAAGGCGTCAAGTTCTCGTTGATAAAAATTTTCCTTTAAAATCAATAACTTACGCAAAAAATTTGGTTTGCTAAAAATTCGCCATTGGGTTAGTATGGCTCCTTTCTCCACAACAGTATATCGAAATATGTTACGCACCAATTTGAAAGATTCTTTGAAAGAGGCAATGAAATCAAAGGATAAGCGGAAAACTTCCACTTTGAGATTGATCTTGGCAACCTTGAAAGACAGGGATATTGCGTCTCGGGACAAAGGGTCTGAGGATGGAATCAGTGACGAGGAGATTCTGCAGATGCTGACCACCATGGTGCGTCAGCGTAAGGAATCTGTGAAAGCCTATGAGGAAGGTGGGCGGATCGATCTTGCAACATCTGAACAGGAAGAGATCGATATCATTACTGAATATCTGCCGCGGCAATTCAACGACGAAGAAACCAAGAAGGCTGTCGAAGAGACCATTGCTGAAATTGGCGCTGAAGGTTTAAAGGATATGGGCAAAACCATGGGGGCGCTTAAATCCAAATATGCTGGACGTCTGGATTTCTCCAAGGCCAACGCATTTGTAAAAGCAGCTCTCGGGGCCTGATTGCTCGGTTAAAAACCCTCTCTTTCCAGTGTTGAGGCGGTTTTGTATTTGGGGTGACTATGGCTTTTCCGCCGCAATTTTTGGAAGAAATCAGAGCACGGGTCAGTCTTGTTGATCTTATTAATCGGCGAACCAAGCTGACAAAGAAGGGCCGGGAATATCTTGGCCTTTGCCCTTTTCATAATGAGAAAACCCCTTCCTTTACTGTCAACGAGGATAAAGGCTTCTATCACTGCTTCGGTTGCGGTGCCCATGGTGACCAGGTCGAGTTTGTCAAACAAACGGAAGGGGTTTCCTTTCCTGAAGCGATTGAACGGCTTGCAGGCATTGCGGGACTTCCCATGCCGGTTATGGATCGTCGGGACAAAGCCAGGCAGGAAAAATCCGCGACCTTGCATGAAGTGATGGAGGCAGCAACAGCTTGGTATGTTTCCCAATTGCAGTCCCAGGCTGGAACAGGCGCGCGAGGTTATCTTGAAAGGCGCCAGGTAACGCCGCAAGCCATTTCACATTTCAGGCTTGGTTTTGCGCCGAATTCTCGGACTGCTCTCAAAGAAGCGATGATTGCGCGGGGCGTAACCGAGGATCTTCTTCTGGAAGCTGGATTGGTGATCAAGCCGGATGATGGGCGTCCCACCTATGATCGTTTCCGTGATCGCCTGATGTTTCCTATCGGTGACCGGCAGGGACGCATCATTGCTTTTGGCGGGCGAGCGCTCGGTGATGCACCGGCGAAATATCTGAACTCCCCGGAAACCTCTCTCTTTCACAAAGGACATATTCTTTACAATATGGCTCCAGCCCGGCGTAAAGCTTATGACGCTGGAAATGTTATTGTCGCTGAAGGCTATATGGATGTCATTGCGCTTGCCGAAGCCGGATATGAGCAATCTGTCGCGCCCCTGGGAACGGCAGTTACGGAAGATCAATTAAGAATTCTCTGGAAAATGGCAGCGGAGCCGATCATGTGCCTGGATGGGGATAATGCAGGCTGGCGCGCTGCACAGCGGGCGTCAGAACGCGCCTTGCCGTTACTGGAGCCCGGACAGTCTTTGCGTTTTGCACTTTTGCCGGAAGGGCAGGACCCGGATGACCTGATAAAAAATGAGGGCCGGGAGGCGATAGAGACGGTCCTTAAAAATGCCATGCCGCTTTCAGATCTCCTTTGGAAGAAAGAGCAGGAAGGCCGGCAATTGGAGACGCCGGAACAGAAAGCGGCTTTTGAAACGAGCCTGATGGCCCTATGCAATCAGATCCAGAACCAGACGGTTCGGGATTATTACATCAAACATTTTAAAGATCGTCTCTGGAAATGGGGTCGGGAGAATAATAAAAGCGGCTTTTCCAGGGGAATAAAAAGAGAACAAAAAGGAAAACGATTCGGACGATTCGCGAATCAAACAGGGAAATTCGTCTCATCGGTTGATCCAGGACAGGTTCTGGCCGGGAGTACAAAGATCGGAAAAGGGGAGGAATTGCTGCTGCTAACAGTTGTCAATCACCCGGAAATCCTTGAAAGTCACTTTGACGAATTTGCGAGCCTTCAACTTTCCACGAGCGAACTTGACAGGCTGCACCATGCAATCATAGAAATTGCAACTTCCGAATCAGATCTTGACTACGCGGGTATGAAGCACCACTTAAGCACCCGGAGCCATTCAGATCAGACTGACGCCCTGAATAAACAGGCTGCTGGTCTATACTGGTTCGTAGAACAGAATGCGGCGCTCGAAGACGCGACGCGGGGGTGGCTGCATTTGCTGGCTCGTTATAAACGCGAGGCTCTGGTGCAGGAGTTGAGGGTAGCGCAGGAATTATTGGAAAGGGATGTGACGCACGAAAATCTCGACCGCTTGAAGAATGCTCAAAAAGCGCTGCAGGAAGCAGACGGGAATGAAGCGGATCTTGATGGTTTTGGTGTGGCATCTGGCCGGGAAGCCGGCTTTTAAAGAAAATATGCGAAAGTGGACAGTAATGGGGGAGCTGCTTTCGACAATCAGGAGTTAGATCTATATGGCCATGAAAAGCGCAGAAGCTGCGGAAGCACCTGATCAACGAGAGGATGCTCCGGATAGCCCGCTGATTGACGCCTCACAGGCTGCTGTCAAAAATATGCTGGCAAAGGCCAAGGAAAAGGGCTTTGTCACATTCGATGAGTTGAACGAGGTTTTGCCTCAGGACCAGATGTCTTCCGAACAGATCGAGGATACCATGTCCTTGTTGTCCGAGATGGGCATTAATGTCGTCGAAAATGATGAGGCCGGCGAGGAGGCTTCTTCTTCTGAAAATGAAGAGGAAAGCACAGAAGAGCAGGCTGTAGAACAGAAAACCGATAAACCCGCAACATCCGGTGATCGTACAGATGATCCTGTTCGCATGTATCTTCGCGAAATGGGCACTGTCGAGCTTCTGTCCCGCGAGGGCGAGATCGCGATTGCCAAAAGGATCGAGGCAGGCCGCGGCAAGATGATCGGTGCGATCTGCGAAAGTCCGCTAACCATCCGGGCGATCCTGAACTGGCGCGAATTGATGCTGCAGGAGCAGCTTTTACTGCGTGATGTTATCGATCTTGACGCGACTTATGGCGCAGGTGCTGCTGCCGAGAAAGCCCTGGAAGAAGGCTTTGATGAGGATGCGGAAGATGATCTGCCAGCAGCGGATTTAAGCGGCGGTGATGAAGAAGCCTCTGACGAGGAGGAGAGCGAAAGCGAAGAACAGGAAGTCGATGAAGATGGCAATCCTGTAGAACGCGAAGAGGATAGTGACGAAGGTGAAGAGAATACAATGTCTCTTGCCGCCCTCGAGGAAACTCTCAAGCCTCAGGTGTATGAGCGCTTTGATGAAATTGCGAAGACCTATAAAAAGCTTCACAAGCTTCAGGAAGCACGCCTGACGGCTGCGCTGGAAAATGAAACCGTTCCTGCAGCCCAGGAAAAGAAATATGACAAGCTGAAAAACGAACTGGTCAAACTGATGGATGATGTTCATCTGACCAATAATCGTATTGAAGCCCTTGTCGACCAGCTTTACGGCATTAACCGCCGTTTGATGAGCCTGGAAGGAAAATTGCTGCGCCTTGCAGAACGTCATAAAGTGAGCCGCACAAGCTTCCTTGAGCAGTATTTCGGATCAGAACTGGACCCAGCATGGGTTGAGAAGGTCGCCAAGCTGAAAGCAAAAGGCTGGAAGGATTTTACGGCCAAGGAGCTGGATGGCATTAACGAAATTCGCGGTGAAATCATCAAGATTTCTTCAGAATTTGGCATGCCAATGACTGAATTCCGCCGGATCGTAAGTACCGTTCAGACAGGTGAAAAAGAAGCAAGTCGTGCGAAGAAGGAAATGGTGGAAGCCAATCTTCGCCTCGTGATTTCCATTGCCAAGAAATATACCAATCGCGGACTGCAATTCCTGGATCTTATTCAGGAAGGAAATATCGGCCTGATGAAGGCGGTCGACAAGTTTGAATATCGCCGGGGTTATAAATTCTCCACCTATGCCACCTGGTGGATCCGTCAGGCGATTACCCGTTCTATTGCGGATCAGGCGCGGACAATCCGTATTCCGGTTCATATGATTGAAACGATCAATAAGCTGGTTCGGACATCTCGTCAGATGCTTCATGAAATCGGACGGGAACCAACACCGGAAGAACTGGCGGTCAAGCTGGGTATGCCACTTGAAAAAGTCCGGAAAGTCATGAAGATTGCCAAGGAGCCGATCAGCCTTGAAACGCCGATCGGTGACGAAGAAGACAGCCATCTTGGGGATTTCATTCCGGATGAAAATGCAGTCCAGCCACTGGATGCTGCCATTCAGTCAAACTTGCGGGAAACAACGACACGCGTTCTGGCGTCACTGACGCCACGTGAAGAACGTGTTCTTCGGATGCGTTTCGGTATCGGCATGAATACGGATCACACCCTTGAGGAAGTAGGACAGCAATTCTCTGTTACCCGTGAACGTATTCGCCAGATCGAGGCGAAGGCGCTTCGTAAATTGAAACATCCAA
>JAKSCD010000381.1 GCA_022360775.1 Sneathiellales bacterium
ATGGAGGGGCCGCAATTCTCTTCTCGCGCGGAATCAGAGCTTTATCGGAGCTGGGGCTGCCATGTAATTGGAATGACCAACATGCCCGAAGCAAAACTGGCGAGAGAGGCGGAGCTATGCTACGCAACGGTTGCTATGGTGACGGATTACGATTGCTGGCATCCCGACCATGACGATGTTGATGTGGCGTCCGTCATAAAAGTCCTGAACGAGAACGCCGCCAATGCAAGGGCTCTTGTGAAAGCGGTCATTCCGCGGCTTGCGGAACGCGAGACACTCTGTTCATCAGGATGCCATCAATCGCTGGAATTTGCTTTAATTACTGCACCAGATGCCCGCGATCCCGAGCGGGTAGCCATGCTGGACGCTGTTGCTGGAAGAGTTTTATAAGACAGGAAACAAGAACGTGGATATCACAAAATATATCAGAACAATTCCGAATTACCCAAAAGAGGGAGTGATGTTTCGCGATATCACAACGCTCTGGCAGGATGCTGCAGGCTTAAGAACCGCCATTGATCAACTGGTCTGGCCTTATGCCGGGGTTAGGATTGACAAGGTTGCGGGCATCGAAGCGCGCGGCTTCGTTCTTGGCGGTGCTATTGCCCATCAGTTGAGTGTAGGATTTGTTCCTGTCCGTAAAAAAGGAAAGCTTCCCTATAACACTATTGGCGAAGAGTATGAGCTGGAGTATGGTACTGATGAAGTAGAGATCCACGAAGACGCCATATCTGAAGGCGAAAATATCCTTATTGTTGATGATCTGATCGCAACCGGTGGTACTGCAGAAGCAGCTATCAAACTGATCCGCCGTGCGAAAGGCACGATCGTCGGCGCCGCTTTTGTAATTGACCTACCTGACCTTGGCGGCCGTAATCGCATTGAAGATATGGGAGTAAACGTCCGGACGCTCTGCGAATTCGAAGGTGACTAATTCATAACAGAGGGAAAGCCATGGTACATAATATTAACGGACTTGATCACACTTTGATCGGGGTTTCTGACCTTGAGCAGGCGCGTGCATCATATGAAAAAATCGGTTTTACTCTCACTCCTCGCGGATCTCACATCGGTTGGGGTACGGCTAATTACTGCATCATGTTCGAGGAAGATTATATCGAGCTTCTCGGGATTGTAGATCCAAAGCTTGAGACGAATGGCCTTGATGTTGTTCTGAAAGAGCGCGGCGAAGGAATGCTCGGCCTGGCGCTCTCCAGCGATAACCCGGATGCAACCTATCAGTCCTTGAAAGAAAACGGTCTTGACCCTCAGGAACCTGCAGATCTGAAAAGGAAACTGGAGCTGCCGGAGGGGGATGTCATCCCCGAATTTAAACTTGTTCGCTTGCCTGTCGAAGGGCTTTCCGGCAAAGGGCTTTTTATTTGTCATCATCTCACGCCTGAATTGATCAGGAAACCGGAATGGCTGGAGCATGCAAATGGTGCCAGCTATGTGAAGTCGGTCGTGACGCTGGTCGAAAATCCAGAAGCGCTGAGAGAGTATTATTGTAAATTATGTGGTGTTCTGAATGTAACCTTTACGGATGCTACCCTCACAGTACGTATCGGCAGGCTCAATTTAATATTCGTCGCCGAGAGAGATCTGGATCTTTTGTTTCCTGGTCTCACATTTGCGGAAGACTGGCCTGAACTTCCTCATCTTTTTGCGACAACAATTGCTGTAAAAGATATCAGGAAAACAGCAGAATATCTTGAAAGTAGAGGGCTACAGGTTCAGAAAATTGCCTCTGGCGCCCTTCGTCTCAAGCTGTCAGATACAAACGGGGCCCTCATGGAATTTGTTCCTGAGTAATCAGGCTCCCGTTATAAAGGCAAGGGTGCGGCTTTCAGCAAGAATAGCCGCGGCCTTGTTATAGCCCGCCCGCGCATCACAGTTAAAGCCATGTCCGGTTTTATAAAGATGAACATCTGTCTCCGGGCGTTCTTTAATAAATTCCTGAACGCTGTCCATCGGAATAGCATGGTCCTCTTCACCAAAATGCAGAAGCGTCGGGATTTGTGGAGCCAGTGTTTTTTGAGCGGGAATACCGCCGCCATAGTAACAGACCGCCTTTGAAAGATCGTTTAGCTTACAGGCGGCCATATAGCTGAGAAAACCGCCCCAGCAATAGCCGATGACAGAAATAGTTGACTGTTCTGTAAGCTCCGCAATTGCGGCTTCGATATCTCTTAAGCTGTCTTCAGCCGGGATACTGTTTTTATAGTCCAGTCCTTTGGCTATACCAGCTTCATCATAGTTTAATTCAATAGCCTTCTCTTTTCTGTCGAAAAGGGCAGGGGCAATTGTTGTAAAGCCATTTGCGGCATAACGGTCACAAACCGACCGGATATGATCATTGACGCCGAAAATTTCCTGAAGGAGAACCACTCCCCCCTTTGAACTACCAGAAGGTTTCGCAAGATATGCGTCCAACTGATGTCCATCGGTAGTTTTGAGGGAGAGAGTGTTACTCATGACTAATCTTTCTTTTCTACAATCAGAAGAATACCGTCTGTGTCGGTTACTTTTACGGATTGACCCTCTTCAAGTTCAGGTCCGGAAACGGCCCATTGCGTATCATCAACATGAATTTTACCGCGCCCGTTCACAATGGCTTCAGTCAGGGTAAATGTCCGCCCTACATACTGAGCACCACGCTGATTAAGCTTCTGGTTGTCTTCGACCCCGGGATTTTTGCTAAGAAAAATCCGCGTGACGATAATGCTGATTACGGAGAAAACGGCAAATAACCCCCATTGATATTCCCACTCCATCGACGGAAGCAGCAGCACCAATAGGCCAACCATGCCTGCAGAAATCCCCAGCCACAGGAAAACAAAACTCGGGGCGAATACTTCTATGATGACCAGAAGGACTCCAAAGATCCACCAGGCCCAGTGACCAAGATCCGCAACCCAGTGGACAAGTTCGTTAAAGGTTTCCATTATTCCACCGATGGGACACTGCCCGTTGAATTAGGGCGATTACGAGTAGCATTTCCGCTGCCTCCTTTATCACCAAAAACCTCCTTGGCGATGGAGCCGATACCGCCCAGGCTACCGATAAGGGAACTTGCTTCCATTGGCATGAGAACGACCTTGGAATTTCTGGCAGAACCGATTTCCTTCATTGCATCCACATATTTCTGGGCAACAAAATAGTTGATAGACTGAATGTCACCTTTTGCAATCGCTTCAGAAACATCCTGGGTCGCTTTTGCCTCAGCTTCTGCCAAGCGTTCGCGGGCTTCCGCGTCCCTGAAAGCAGCTTCCCGGCGGCCTTCCGCTTCCAGGATCGCTGATTTCTTTTCACCTTCTGCTTTCAGGATTTCCGCTTGCCGGACACCTTCGGCCTCCAGGACAACCGCACGTTTTTCGCGCTCTGCCTTCATCTGGCGGGCCATGGCCTGCACAAGATCAACAGGCGGTGTGATATCCTTGATTTCAACGCGTGTGACTTTAAGTCCCCATGGGGTCGATGCCTGATCGATGACGTTCAGGAGGCGCGTGTTTATACCGTCCCGCTGGCTGAGAGCTTCATCCAGATCCATGGAGCCCAGAACCGTTCTCAGATTTGTCTGGGCAAGGTTCTGGATCGCGCGTTGCAGATCACGAACTTCATAGGATGCTTTTGCTGCATCCAATACCTGGAAGAAGAGAACACCGTCCACTTCCACCATCGCATTATCACGGGAAATCACTTCCTGAGTCGGGATATCCAGGACCTGCTCCATCATATTGACCTTGTCGCCAATACGATCAATGAAAGGTATGATCAGGCTCAGTCCAGGTGAAAGGCTGCGCATGTAACGACCAAATCGTTCAACAGTATATTGGAATCCTTGCGGAACTACGGTGACGCCCATAAAGACGATCACAATCGCAAAAATCACCACAAAGATAACCAGGATTGCAAATCCAGACAGCATGTCCATACTCAGTCCCCCGAAAAGCTGCAATATATCAGAAAGATAATATTATTGCGGTCATTCTAGCAGAATTCGAAGGCCTGTCCACGGAAGACCGGGATCGGTTTTTTACAGTTTGCAGAATTAAACTGTTGAAGCTGTTTTGGTTTTTACCATTCCGATGGTGTCTACACTCATCACCATCTCATCTTTCTGGTTGATGACGATCAATTTGCCAAAAATGGTACCCATAGCAGGTCTGGTACGTGATTGTTTCTTATCTACGATTTTCAGTTCGACACGCAGGCTGTCATTAGGCCGGACAGGGAGATGCCAGCGCATGTTGTTCCAGCCAGGCGAGCCCAAACCAACTTCAAGGTCGATAATATGGTCAACCATTAAACGCATGGCCATTCCGGCTGTATGCCAGCCTGATGCGATGATGCCGCCATAGGGGCTGTCTTTCGCAGCTTCTTTATCGATATGAAATGGTTGCGGGTCATATTTCGTGGCAAAGGAGATAATTTCTTCTTCGCTGACCGTTTTGCTGCCTGCTTGAAAGGTCGCGCCAATAGTAACGTCTTCAAAATAACCTGTCGGCATCAGCTTTCTCCTTCATCCGGATTGCGCAAGAAGATAATTGTCGAAACCATGATCATTTTTTCCTGGCCATTTTGATCCAAAACGGTATGCCGGAATTTGGTGAAGCCCCGATCTTTTTTATATTTATGTTCAGTGGATGCAATGACTTCCGCGTTGGCCTTGAGAACCTCGCCAGGCCGGACAGGCTGCAGCCATTTCAGTTCGTCAACACCCGGGGAGCCTACAGAAGTGGAGTTTTTAAGCTGATGGTCGACAATCATGCGCATCAGCATTGCACCTGTATGCCAGCCAGATGCGATTAACCCGCCAAAAAAATGGTTTTCGGCGGCCGTTTTATCGATATGAAAGGGTTGCGGGTCAAATTCTGTCGCGAATTCAACAACCTCATCTTCAGAAACCTCCCGGTGGCCAAATTCATCAATTCGGCCAACCGGAAAATCTTCCCAGTATATTTTTGTCATTATTCAGCTCTGGTTAAATTCTTCAGTAGTGAAGCATTATAAACCAGATTGTCAGTTGGCAAACCGGAAATGCAGAACATCGCCGTCCTTGACGATATAATCTTTCCCTTCCAGGCGCATCTGTCCGGCTTCTTTTGCTCCGGTTTCCCCTTTATGTTCCGCATAGGCATCAAAAGAGATGGTTTCAGCCCGAATAAAGCCTTTTTCAAAATCTGTATGAATAACGCCGGCAGCCTGAGGTGCTTTGGTGCCAGCGGTTACGGTCCAGGCGCGGCATTCTTTTGGTCCAACTGTAAAATAGGTAATGAGATCCAGAAGGGCATAACCTGCCTTGATAATCCGTCCAAGACCTGTTTCGTTTAACCCAAGGTCAGCGAGGAATTCTGCACGCTCGTCATTATCCAGCTGGGCGACTTCAGCTTCAATTGCTGCAGAGATGACCACTGTACCGGCCCCCTCTGCGCTGGCTTTTTCTGCCACACGGTTTGAAAGCTCGTTGCCTTCAGCGGCACTGTCTTCGTCAACATTGCAAACATAAAGAACAGGTTTTGCTGTCAGAAGCTGCAGCATTTTAAAAGGTTTTACTTCTTCGTCGGTCAGTTCGACCATCCGGGCGGGTTTTCCGTCTTTCAGGACCGCAAGCGCACGATCAATGAGTTCTGACTGCTGAACGGCTTCCTTGTCTCCACCGCGGACTTTCTTGACCAGATTTTCAGCACGCTTTTCAAGACTTTCCAAATCTGCAAGCATCAGTTCGGTCTCAATAGTTTCCGCATCGGAAAGTGGATCGACCTTTCCATCCACATGGGTAATGTCGTCATCCTCGAAACAACGAATGACCTGGATGATGGCATCAACCTCACGGATATGTGCCAGGAATTTGTTGCCAAGACCTTCACCGCTGGCAGCACCGCGGACCAGGCCTGCAATATCAACAAATTCCAGCTGTGTCGGGATCAGTTCTTTGGAACTTGCGATATTTGCAAGAACCTGCATACGATCATCGGGCACCGGAACCTGACCTGTATTGGGCTCAATAGTACAGAAAGGATAGTTTTCTGCCGCAGCCTGAGCAGTTTGAGTAAGCGCATTAAACAGGGTCGATTTTCCAACATTTGGAAGCCCAACAATCCCACATTTAAACCCCATCTGAATTTCCTTTACTGGCTGGCGCCGTTTTTTTGGGTGGTGCTGTTTCCAGCGCAATCTTATTCATGAAGCCAGCAGAATCACCTGCCACCATCATTTCAATATGGCGCGAAACACTCTCGATAATTTTATTGGCGATTTCTCGTTCCGCCTTGGAGAAGTCTTTAAGGACATGACCGGAAACTTTGGTCTTGTCACCAGGATGGCCAACTCCCATGCGAACACGATTAAAGTCTTTGCCCATATGCGCTTCAACAGACCGGATGCCATTATTTCCGCCATGTCCCCCGCCTTTTTTGACCCTGACTTTACCCATAGGTAAATCCAGCTCGTCATGCAGAATGATAATATTTTCAGGGGGAATTTTATAAAAACGGGCGGCTTCACCGACGGAACGACCGGATTCGTTCATATATGTCGTTGGCTTGAGCGCAAGAATTTTCTCGCCGCCAATACGGCCCTCAGAGACGAGCCCTTGGAATCGGATTTTTTCGGCAGAGAAAGAATAACGGTGGATGATATCATCCACCGCCATAAATCCGTAATTATGCCGATTTTCAGAATATCCCTTTCCAGGATTGCCCAAACCAACCAGCAAAATCATATCGGTTCCTATCTTAGGATTCTTCTGTAGTTTCTTCCTCTTCAGAAACTTCTTCTTCTTCAGTTTCATCACCGGCACCACCACTTGGTGCAGCAATTGTAGCAACTGTGAAGTCACGATCTGTAATTGTAGGCTCTGTGCCTTTTGGAAGATCGAAGTCGGAGATATGCACACTGTCACCGATATCGAATTTGGTGAGATCAATTTCGATTGATTCAGGAATATTTCCTGCAGGAACCAGCATTTCTACTTCGTGACGAACAACGTTCAGGACGCCGCCGCGAACAAGACCGGCACATTTGTCTTCGTTCAGGAAGTTCACTGGGACATTCACAGCAATCTGGGATTTTGCAGAGACGCGCAGGAAGTCAACGTGAACAGGGCTGTCTTTTACAGGGTGCAACTGCAGGTCACGCGGCAAAACGTTATGTTTGGTTTTCCCAACCTGAACAGTGTAAACAGTCGACATGAAAGAACCTGTATTCAGGGCTTTCAGAAGCTCTTTAGTTTCCACTGAAATAGTAACAGGCTCTTTATTGTCACCATAAATTACCGCCGGGGTGCGGCCTTCACGACGCAATGCACGGGAGACCCCTTTTCCTACCCGATCGCGCGGTTCAGCAATCAATGTTGCATTATCGCTCATTGTTTTCTCCTCTTAACGAGCAACACCGGGAACATTCCCGGTGCAAGTTTTGCGCAAGCCTCCAGGGGTGCTTGCGCGTTGGTTCCTGTCTTATTAGTCAAACAGGCTGGAAACCGAAGTTTCCTGTGAAATCCGTTTCATTGCCTCACCGATTAAGGGAGCAATTGAAATCTGGCGCATTTTTGTAGAAGCCTTGAAAGCCTCTGTCGCCAAAATACTGTCTGTTGTCACCATTTCCTCCAGTGCGGAGTCATTGATGCGGTTAATAGCACCGCCGGAAAGCACACCATGGGTGACAAAACCGGAAACCCGTTTCGCGCCTTGCTCCATAAGAGCGGCGGCGGCGTTACAAAGCGTTCCGGCGCTATCTACGATATCATCGACGAGAATACAGGTCTGTCCCTCGACATCACCGATGATGTTCATAACCTCGGAAACACCTGCTTTCTCACGGCGCTTATCGACGATTGCGAGATTTGCGTCAAGCCTTTTAGCAAAAGCGCGGGCGCGAACTACGCCTCCCACATCCGGGGAAACGATCGTAATATCTTCACCGCGACCGTAATGTTCTTCAATATCTGGTACAATAACGGGTGCAGAGAACAAATTATCGGTTGGAATATCAAAGAATCCCTGTATCTGGCCCGCATGCAAATCCAATGTGAGGACACGGTCTGCGCCTGCTGTTGTGATCAGATTTGCAACCAGTTTTGCCGAAATAGGCGTTCTTGGTCCTGGTTTGCGGTCCTGACGTGCATATCCATAGTAAGGAAGCACTGCAGTGATTCGCTTGGCGGATGCCCGCTTCAACGCGTCAATACAGACCAGCAATTCCATGAGATGGTCATTGGTTGGATATGAAGTGGGCTGAATTATAAACAAATCCTCACCACGGACATTTTCATGAATTTCCACGAAAACTTCCATATCAGAAAACCGTCGAACAGCGGCATCTGTGAGGGGGAGGTTAAGATAGGATGCAACGGCCTCAGCCAAGGGGCGGTTGCTGTTTCCCGCGAGCACTTTCATGTGAACGGTCCTCTAGCCAACTTCAGGACTGACTCTTTCAAACAACATTAAATCTACAGGGCAATATCATGCCTTTCCGATTGCGGGCGGAACTTACCAAGGGCGGTTAAATCTGTAAACGCTTTAAACCGGAAAATTTATAGTTAAGAGGAAATATTATCCGCTTTTAGACTGAAAATAGGCTGCTTCTACCTGCCGGAGTAATTTCATTATTCCTCTGGCCCCACCTTGAGCGGCCGCCTGGGCGACTTCTCCCCAAGGACCGTTCAATGTCCCGGCTCTGATTCTGTTTTTTTGCTCGACCTTGCCGACATATTCGCCATTACGGCGCTCAAGTTTCCAGACAATGGAGACAATCTGCATTCCGCCGGAAGGTTTTGTGATGTCCACACGGCCTTTTAGGACATAGGTGGCTTTCCATTGCTCAGGCAGAACATCAATGCCGTATCGGATCATCTGATCCTGCATTGCCGAAGACAGAGTTTCAGAGCCATCACCGGGTGCGTTTTCAACAATAGGAACAAAGAGGACTGGCTTATTGAGAGAGGCGAAATTAAATCCACTGCCGCCAAGCATGATGTCAATTTCACTCGCAGATTTCAGCGCTATACGATCGAAATCGATGTCTTCATAATCGACCCCTTCATTAATCTCACCGATCTTTTGGGCCGTCTTTAGCTGGGTATCACGACCGTATGGATCTACAATCGTCCAGGAGATATAGCTTACTCCCCCTTTTAAA
>JAKSCD010000257.1 GCA_022360775.1 Sneathiellales bacterium
CAGCCCATTCCGGCATGGCAGCCTTGGCAGCATCAATGGCACGCTTGGTCTCAAGAGCCCCCATTTTCGGAATTGTACCCATAACCTCACCCGTTGCAGGGTTCGTCACATCCAGCGTCGCCCCGCTTTCGGCGTTACACCAGGTTCCGCCAATCAGGCCTTGCTGGCGAAACAGATCCGGATCTTTCAGGTTAAGCGGATTGTTGATTTCGTTGGACATGGAGGATCTCCCGGTAGGCACATTATTTTTGGATCGGGGAGTTTAAGGCAGAATTCCATGATCGGCAATCGTCTAATCGTGACAAAATTAATTCTGTCACTGTTCTTTTTACTCATAAAAACAACTGGTTCAGAGATCAGAATTTGCTATGAAATAGGAAAGATCATCATTTGGGGGGATCAAGATGGCCAGTGGATCAAAGAAAGTTATTTATGCCGCACTTATCGGTAATTCACTAATCGCGGTATCAAAATTTACAGCAGCCTTTTTTACAGGAAGCTCCGCCATGGTCAGTGAAGGGGTGCATTCCCTGGTCGATACGGGGAACCAGGGGCTAATGCTTCTGGGTCTTGCCAGGTCAAAAAAAGCCCCGGACAAACGACATCCCTTTGGTTACGGAATGGAAGTCTATTTCTGGTCCTTTATGGTCGCTATCCTGATTTTCGCCCTTGGCGCGGGCATCTCTTTTTATGAAGGTCTTCATGCCGTCCAGGCCCCTCATGTCATTGAAGATCCCACCTGGAACTATGTAGTTCTCGGATTGGGGATCATCTTTGAAGGATGGGCCTGGACAGTTGCCTATAAGGAATTCAAGAAACTGATCGGTGATCAATCCATGTGGCAAGCCATCAAGCACAGTAAAGACCCGACAATCTTTACGGTTCTCCTGGAAGATACGGCGGCAATGCTTGGCTTGATCATTGCGATTGTCGGTATCTATATTGCCCAGACCTTTAACGCGCCGATCTTTGACGGGGTCGCATCCCTTGCCATCAGTTTTGTGCTTGCTTCTGTGGCTGTTATTCTCTCTATAGAATGCAAGGGGCTTTTGCTTGGCGAAAGTGCCTCGGAAGATGTGATCAACCGGGTGGAAGAAATCATAGGATCAGATGATGATATCATTGCTGTCAATGAGTTGCTGACCATGCATATGGGGCCTGAAGATATTCTGGTGAATGTCAGCCTTGATTACGCAGATCATCTGGATGCTGCCCAGGTAGAGCTTGCAACCTCTCGATTTGAAAAACAGATCCGGTCGGAATTTCCGATTATCAAGCGACTTTTTATTGAAGCTCAAAGCGTTACCGGTCACGTCGCAAGCCGCGCAGAACCTTAAAAATAAAACAGGTGATGCGGAGGGGATCGCGCATCACCTGAAGCTCCCCCACTAAGGAGTGGTGCTTTTTAACCTTCTGGTTTGTAATTCGGTGAATAGTCACATTTATACTGAATCTGGAAGCGCTTGGCCTGACCACTATCCGGATTTCCCCCGATCAGCTTCATGATGACGATAGGCTGTACGTTTGCCCAGCGTTGTTCGTTCTTCTGGTAATATGGCGGGCAGCTAATCACGTTTGATGCACAAATATAATAGTCTATCATTGCCGAGTTTTTCATCACCAGCGGACCTTTATTAAATCCCTGATAACATTGCTGGGAAAATGGAACACCAATTGTTCCATTACCTGCCGGGAAAGCACGGGGGTTGACCCGAACAGGCCCGGTATTTGGATTAGTGCGAACAGGACCACTATCGGCATTAGTCCGGACCGGCTCATTGTTTGGATTGGTCCGGCTTGGAGATCCGCTTATCGCCTCTCCGGTGAAACTGGCGATCATTGTTACAGCTGAAAGAACGGTCAAACTCTTGCGAAATGTGATTTTCATCTCTCTCTCCATAATTTGGTTATTTCTAGGTCGAGAAGCCACGGGAAAAAGTTCAAAAAAATCTCCTGACCGAGATCAGGAGATCTTTTGATATTGAAATTTTAATAGGGATAATCCGTATCAATGACTTTTACCGGATTAAACGTGAGTTTATAGGTCACCTGTTTGATCGGATCAGCGCCACATTTTCCATAAACAACGACATTTTTGCTTAAGAATGATGTTTTCTGCTTCACACGATTTTTTGGCAAATCACCCGACCATGGACTACCCATCGCTGTAATCGCAACATTTGAAAGCTCTGATGACTTGTAAGGCTCTATCGTGACAGAAGCATTCACCTTGCTCGCCCCATTTGGCACATTTACAGGATACACACCTCCGTCATTTACGGAAACATTCAGTTCCTGCAACTGCTTGTTAGGGCCACAATTCATCCCCGCCTTCACGGTCAGGTATTTTTGTGCGCCCAGTTCAATAAGCTTATACTGAAAGTTATCTCCCCCAATAGCCTCATGCCGAAGCAGAAGATTTAATTTTGCACCCGGATTTTGAGAAAATGTCGGTGTACCATAAGGAACCCCTTTCTCATCCTTGCTTCCACCTGAACCACCGACATTGCCAAGCGTGCCAATGTTATTTTGTTTAACCTGAGTTTGCTTTTTCGCTTGCGCTTCAGCATCCTGTGTCATCACTATTCCTGACAACGCAAAGGCCAGAACACCGCTTAAAGCAAAGGTTAGTTTTTTGTAGTTTCTCACCATATCCAATCATCTCCTTATACTGTTGTGATGGATATAGGTAAGTCGATTAGGTGATTGAAATCGTTCACAAAAAAAGCCCCCGAAGGGGCATTTTCCTAGTTAAATCTTTTCTCTTTTTTATTGTTCTTTTCATTGCTTTCCCGCACCTGATTTTGACTGTCTACTGTAAAGACTGCTTTCGGAGCTTCTTTCTTCAATTTCAGCGTTATCCACTGGGATTTGCCAGGAGCGAGTGACTTTGTCTTCTTCACCGCTTTATTTCCGGGGCCACCAGACATGCGAAGGGTTACCGGTTTTGAAGGTACTTTTCCAACATTCGCAATTTGGACCTTCATTTTCTTTTTGCCCTTTTGAACAACCTGTTTAATCATCAGATCAGGAAGGTTTTTGGCCACTACCACGGAAGTTGACGCAGTGTTAACGGTTTGCTTTGCAGAAGCACCTGCAGAAAAGGCCGTCATATTTTGTCTGGCTGTTACACCCTGTACTGTGGCAACGCAGGAAATCACCAAATCTTTTTCCGGTGGTACTTGAGATCCGCCAGTTTCCGATTTGGCAAGGGAAAGTCGGTATTTCAGGACCTGTTTTTTAATCGACGGATTCCCGACATTAGCTTCAAGATTATTAATGCCTGTTTCCCATTCAGGATCAAAAGGCATACCAAAAAAGGTGCTGTTATTGGTGCTGAGCTCTACCGGATAGTTTGGACTGCCAAACTGCTGTCCCTTTTCATCCTTTACAGTAAGGCGTCCGAAACCGGAATAAGCAGTCCCCGTCGCTTTCAAGGTTGCAACAATATGGCCATTAACCGGGCAAACCTGATTACCAATCTGGCGTGTGGTTCCTGGAACAAATTTCACACTGCGCTGGATCGGGTGCTCCGTCATGATTGACAGTTCTTTTGTACAGTCCATATCAAAATACTTCATGGGACTGTTGTAATCGTTCGGCGAATGGGCTTCGATCCAGATATGACCTTTTTCGCGGCCATTGATAACAGGAACATTGTGCCAGTCGTCCACCATGGCAACTTTCGCATGGTCAGTTACAATGGTTTTTATTGCGCTGTATTTGTATTCTGCGCCTGAACCTGCAGGCAGATAGACATACCGATACTTGATTGCGGTATGTGCTTTGCTGGAATGAAAAGCCGCCGACATATTCACCCGACAGCGGGAGCCATCAACAGCGGCATCTTCTTTCAAAGACACAGCAATATCTGTAATGGTTGAAGGATTGGAAACCAGGTTATCTGCTGGTTTGAAATCGATCTTCTTTCTTAAACACTTAACCTCAACCTCTTCATGCGGAAGAGGACCTCCTCCCTGGGTAATATCTCCGCTTGCCGCGGCGATACCGGACATATCATAGGTATAATCAATTTTTATCCAGAGTTTGGAGCTGCGCGTTTCCGAGAAAATCTCTGCATTACTTTTGCCTTGCGCACGTAAATCATTCGCAATGCCGTTACAATACCCGATCAGAAAGTCTTCAACCTTGGCAAAGGGTAGTTTAACAGTCCTTACCTTATTGATTTTCTTTGGTCTGTTAAAGTAACTGTAGCTTTCGCCGTCGCTATGTTCTTTATACTGCTTCCATTTATTTTTCGGCCAGCCACTTTTACCAATACTTGGCCAGGCTTTCCATTTCTTGATTTTGCCAGATGTTTCAGCATCAAGTATGGCCCTGAACATAACTTCAAAATCTGTTCCGAGGTTTGATTTGGTATATTTACTGCCGTCAGTCTGAACGAGAATTTGCTGCGTGCTCAAACTCAGAACATTAAAGGAAGCATAATCTGCGAATGCGTTGCCTGCATATAGACAAGGAATAGTCGCCAGCACTGACGCCAGCGTTTTCAAATTTGAATTTCTCATAGGTATACACCTCTAAAATCTGTAACGAATTCAATAAAGGTGCGGAAATTTTGATGGATCTTATTTTATGGGCTTAACCCTTCAGGTCTGGATCAAGCCCATAATGATCCTGAAAATGTGTAGTTTAATAGTCCAGATCAACGATTTTCAAGGGTTTTACCTTGATAAAGAAGTTTTTGGATTTCTTTATCAAGCCGCCACCGGCCGGAACGCAATAGCGAGTAATGCGGACTTTCCGTTTCAAGGTAACTGTTTTGCTTTTCTTCCGTTCAGCCTTTGGAAAAGCGCCATACCAGCCACCACCCATGGCATTGCGGATTTTGTTTTTCAGAATTGTATCTGTAAAGACCGTCGTCTTGATTGTAGTGGTATGGGATTTTGGCGCACCGCTCTGATAGTTCGAGTAAGCAACCTGATTGACTTGTTCTCCTTCAAATCTGTAGTCAATCTGCTTCAGTGAATGACCGTTTGCGCAGACTGCACCGATTTTGAACGAGTGATATCGGTTCTGACCGTTTTTAATTTTATAGTTGGTATGGGTTGAGGAGTATTTTTTGTGTTTGAGATAAAGCGTACCTTTGTCTCCCCCCAGTTGCTTGAAGATGATATGCGCATTCTGCGGTGCCTGTAATAACCCCTGGGTTGCTTCTGCAGCTGTCACACTGCCCGTAACCATAATTGTTGCAGCAAATACTCTTTTCAGCATGGTGTTCATTTTTCCACTCCTGATCTCTGGTGAAATACTGTTGAGTGTAAGTTGCCCAAGAATGTCAGATGGTTCAAAAAAAAGCCCCCGAAGGGGCCTCTTTCTTTATTTGAAGTTTTTGGTCTTCTTGTTGTTCTTCTCATTGCTTTCCTTAACCTGATTTTGGCTATCAATCTTGAAATTGGCCTTTTTTGCAAGTTTGGGCAGCTTGAGAACAATCCATTCCGATTTTCCAGGTGCCAGTGATTTGGATTTTTTGGAAACGTTATTGCCTGCCCCGCCGCTCATTCGCAGCATTGCTGGCTTGGCTTTGGCCTTACCGATATTGGCAACTTCAACTTTCATTTTGCGTTTGCCTTCCTGAATAATTCTCCGGATTGTCAAATCAGGCAAAAGCGCCACAGTTCTTGCAACAACAGCGTTTTGTGCAGGTGCAGCCTGACGTTGCACTGCCTGTGGCTGTGCAGTTTGTGCATTGGCGAGCGGCAAGCTTTGTCCACTTACATCCATGGCAAGCGGAATGCATTCGATGACCAGTTCTTTTTCCGGCGGAACAACAGCACTTCCGGTTATGTTTTTAGCCAGGGCCAGCCGGTATTTAAGGGTCTGTTTTCTTTCATCCACCTGACCGGTTGTATTGGATTCAAAGCTGTTAAGCCCTGGTCCCCACTTAGGATCAAAGGGCATACCAAAAAACGTTGTTGAGGTTGCCCCCAGATTGATTTCCCGATTTGGGCTGCCAAATTGCCGCCCTTTTTCATCGCGGACGGTTAGCCGTGCAAATCCGTTAAATGGTGTTCCTGTTGCTTTTAGAACGACAGCGATGTTACCGGTTACCGGGCAGCTCATATTGCCGTAATTCCTGGATGTTTTTGGAATAAATTTCACAGTTCGCTGGATCGGATGCTCCATTTTCAGGGAAAGCTGCCGGGTGCAATCCATATCGAAATAGCGAAGATGGCTGTTCCGTTTATTCGGGGTCAGCGTTTCGATACGGATTTGCCCTCTCTCTCTGCCCTCTATGATCGGAACATTGTGCCATTCCTGAAACATAACCTTTTTGGTGTGGTTTGTTGTCAGGGTTTTAGGAATACTGTAGCGATATTGAGGATTGGATCCCGGAGGGATATACGTATAGCGGTATTTGACGTCGGTATCCGGCTTGCTGGTATGGATAACGCCGGAAATACTGACCCGACAACGACTTCCGTCAAAAGAGGCATCTTCTGTTAAAATAATGTCAATGTCCGTAACGGTCGATGGATTGGAGACCAGACCTGTCGCAGGCTGGATATCAGGGCGATTTCTCTGACAGGTTACCTCTATCCCGTTGACACCCATAGTCCACGGGACACCACTATGAAAACTTGCACCAGGAATGCCGGATATATCATAATGGTAATCCATTTTGATATAGACCTGTAGCTTTCTGTCCTGGGAAAAGATCTCAGAATTCGTCTTTCCGGTGGATCGCATCTGGATGGCCATCAGATTACAGCGATTAATTGCTTCCTGCTCCATCGTATTTTTTGAAATCACAAAAGTGCCAGTTTTTCTTACGCGTTTGGGACGCTTCAGTAGTTTGTATTTTTTCGAATGCGCTAGCTCCGTGAGCTGGTGCACGCTATTATTTGTTGTTCCGGCTTCTTTGATACTAGGCCATATTTTCCACTCTCTGACCCGTCCTGAAATCTCTGCATCCAGCTCAAAAAGATAATTAGTGCTTGTACTGGATGTTAGATTTGAACCGCCATAACTGCTGCCGTCTGAATAGACAACAAATTTCTGGGTTGAGACTGAAGTTGTCTTTGCGGTTACACTATCCGCAAGTGCGTCTGATGTATACAGGACTGGCAAGGCAAGCAGAACCTTACCCAAATTTTTGTAATGCTGTCTGTTCATTTGAAATACCCCTCTGAACATCAGATTAGTATGATTTAAAACAATCAACAACTTTTCCGAATACTGATTTCTAACTTTTAGTCGTAACGAAACTGCTAAAAGTTCAAAAAAAGCCGCAACATTGTTGCGGCTCAAGTACAGGGAGACAAAGCTGAAATTCTAATCGTAATCCGTATCGGTAATTTTGACCTGATTGATACGGATCTTATAACTTTTCACTTTTGTGGAACCTTGCGCTGTGCAGCTACTGATGACCTTGATATTTTTGACCATGGAAGTGTTCTTGGTTTTAACCCGTTCATCTTTTGGGAAATCGCCTTGCCAGTTGCCGCCCATCTGAGCACTTGCAAAAGCAAGAATGGCGTTGTTATCCCAGGGTGTCACATTGACCGTACGCTTTATGATATTAGGGCCTACCGGTCCTTTTGCTTGATAGACAGGCACCATCTGTGTTCCCAGATCATAGGAAAGATGCATGACGGATTGACCTGCGGGACAGTTTGCCTGAATTTTAATCTTTATGGATTTATTCGCGGGATTCCCTTTAAGATTATAAGCCCCCGTCGTCGCCCCTATCTGCTTATGTGACAACAGAATTTTGGCTTTCTTTCCAGAGGCTTGCGAAAATCCCGGGTAACCGCCCGTTGGCGCCGCAAAATTGCTTGGTCCCTTCGGACTTATCGAGTGCTGCATCACTTTATATTGCTGTTTTTGTGCAGGTGACGCTGCCGATGCAATATTCGAGAACCCTGCTGCAAAAACGCTAAGAGCGACAGTCCCTAAAAGAATTGACTTATTCATTCCCCTCACTCCTTCTCCAGAAACCTTTCGATTATGGATTTAGGTCGAAGCGATAATGGAAAAGGTTCAGTTTTTTATGAGAAGACTATTTTCGGGTAACAAAGCAGGGTTAGCATCAAGTGCATTCCCGTTCTCCAGAACAAAGGCGTGAACGGGAATGCTTGTCTTTCAGGATTTTCAGAACTAACGCCAATAAACAGCCGTTATTTTTGTACTGGCAAGAGCATTCGCTTTCGTCAAGTAGCCGATAAGCGCTGCACTGGCCGTTTTACCTGCGGGAAGTTTTTCTGTTTTAAGCGCATAAACGGTGAAAACATATCTATGCATTTCGCCTGGCGGCGGGCAGGCACCCCCAAAACCATGACTGCCATAATCGTTGCGTATTTCAAAAACTGAAGGTCCCAGATCCGTGACCGTTTCCCCCGTTTTAACATTTGATACAGACGCCGGGATATTCGCAACACCCCAATGCCACCATCCTGAACCTGTTGGGGCATCTGGATCATAGGCAGTGATCACAAAGCTCTTGGTTCCCACTGGTGCACCCGACCAGCTCAAGTCAGGGGAAATATTCTCCCCTTCGCAGGAAAATCCTTTAAAGACATGTTTTGAAGAGAGTTTTTCGCCTTCAGAAATATCTATACTGGTCAATTTGAACCCTTCAGCCTGTGCTGAAAAGGCGAAAATACTCGCTGATAGAATTATGGTTAGAAATTTCATATTAGCTCCTTTCACAATGAAGAGAGTCATACGAAGATCAGGCGGTGAGTGCGCCTCCATCCCGATCAAATTCTATCCCGATCCGCTCATAATCTCTTTTACGGATCTGAGAGGGGCTTAGTTCAAATCGCTCTTTAAATCTTTGCGCAAATTTGGAAGGAGATGCATACCCCACCTCATGAGAGACCTGAAGGATGGATAGATCAGATGAATGCAGTAAAAAGAGGGCCTGCATCATTCGGCATTCATTTAACAGGCCGGAAAAGCTGTATCCTTCTGCTTTCAGTTTTCTGCGAAATGTTGCTTCACTAAAACCCAGGGCGCGGCATAGGTCCTCAGCTTTCCAGTCTTTTGAAAGGTCCGATTGAAGATGGGATTTAACCCTGCTTTGAAGGTCTTTTTTTACACTGGTATTAAAAACCACCCCTTCCTGCTCCAGCCAGATAGCTATCTCTTCCATCTGATGGGCACGAATAGAACGCGGATATTCTTTCTTTTCGAGAAAACTCGTTTTTACCCGTTCAAAACTCGCTGCGAGCATATCACTCACTTCAAAAGAGAGAATAGACGCCCCGCCTTCCCCGATTTCCATTTTTCCCGAGTGCCGAAAGGTGTTGATCAGTTGATTATCAAAAAGAAAAATCTCCGCATCATAATATCCGCTTTTTCCAAATTCATTCGTAATGTCCAGAGTTTGTCCAGCGGTCAGAAAGACGGCCTCCCCTTCGCAAGCTTTGAACACCTGATCCCCTTTATGGATAATCTTGCAACCGGAATGAACCCTCACAACAGCAGAGTTCTGAAAATCCAGCCGCCGGAACCTCGCTTTTTCAGCCTGACGGATCGTTGCAAACAACCCGACGCCGTCAATATATTCTGAAATCAATTGATCCTCCCAAATACAAATCAGGTCAGTTCAATATACCATTTCGGTTTAATTCGCCCAAAATCAGTTCGAATATTGGTTTTAAGGGCTTTTTTGGGATCCATAATAATCGCTCTTTCCCGGGTTCGTAAAAAAACAACCCAATGCCAGTGAGGCACCTCTTTTTCCAGATGCCATTTGATGGCAAGAAGCGCTTTGTCAGGAAGTTGATCCCAGCTTGTAAAATCCTGCTCTTTGGCTCCCGCGTTTATATCAAGCGCCTTGAGAATTTTTCTCAGCGGTTGGGTAGAGGACCAGAGAGAAGGATTGGTAATATCAATTCCCAGCCCAATTGCCATCTCTTTTACATCAGCATAGCTTTTTCCGCTTATCCAGGCCGATGAGGCAATTGCGCATCCGGTAACATCCCGCTGATAAATTGGATGTGCTTGGTCAAACTCTGTCATGATATTTCCCATCCTCCATACAAGCCTGTCCAAAGCAGTCCTGTCAGTCTATCGCTTTTTAATCTTCGTCTTCCATAGACAATAATTGATCCTGGAAACACTGGATATTCATTCTGGTCCCGGTTTGCAAAATTTACACTTTTTTAGCGGAAAAACCGGGTGTCACGCAAAAAGAATGTATTTCCGCCTTCTCCTGCAAACAAATGAGGATGTTGGAAGCAGGCAATAGAGGTTCTTTAAAAAAAGTGTGATGACGGTACGAAAAAATCCCAAAGCGAAAATACAAAAGAAATGCTTGTGTTCGTGATCACATTAGCTGGCTTGAACTTTCAAATCTTATCGCTAATTTGTGAATTCTCTGATCATAGGGAAACCGGAATTTTTAACCTGCCAGCTTTGAAAACTGACTGGACCGTAAACGCATAACAGCAGAAAAATCATTCGTTTCCGAAACCTGGAAAAATATGAGGCTTTTGTAGATGACGTCACAGACGATCCGTCAAATCATCATTTAGAAAACGTAAAATTATTTTTTTACAGGAATTAGGGAGTAATCATGCTTTCCGCTAGAAATAAAATTATGCTGAGTGTTGGTGCCCTAATTGCTGTAACAGGCAGTGTTATGGGGGTCCGCAATTACGTTGTTAAGCCTGCGACTGCAGAGACAGTTGCCCAGGAAGTTGCAGCGCCATTACGCCAGGTGTCCATCAGTATTGCAGATGTTAGCCAGGTGCGGATCTGGAATGACTTCTCTGCACGGCTCGAGGCTGTGGATTTTGTAGAAATCAAACCTCAGGTCGATGGTACGATTACCGATGTCAAAGTAACAGATGGTCAGCGGGTTGAAAAAGGCGATGTCCTGTTTGTCATCGATCCCCGTCCCTATATCGCGGATGTCAATCAGGCCAAAGCCGAATTACAGGCTGCCAGAAGTTCGGTTATCTATTCCCAGAAAGAGCTGAAGCGAGCGGCCGGTCTGGTCAAGCGCAAAAACATTTCAGAACGAGTTTATGATGAACGTGCCAACACCCTTGCTGTTGCAAAAGCCGAACTCGAAGGTGCTAAAGCCCGCCTTATGCAGGCAGAGGTGAATTTAGACCATGCCTATGTAAAAGCCCCTATCTCGGGACGGATCAGCCGCGCGGAAATTACCCTTGGCAACACCGTATCTGCGGGCGCTTCCGCGCCAACCCTTACATCCATCGTCTCGGACGCTGGCGTTTACGCGGATTTCGAGGTTGATGAAAGCACCTATTTGAAGTTCATCCGTCCTGTCGCACGAGATATCGTGAAGGAACGAAGCATTCCGGTAAAACTGACCTTGCGAAATGACAGTAAGGAGTTTTCCGGTTTCATCCACAGTTTCGATAACCGGCTGGATGTCTCTTCCGGAACAATCCGTGCCCGCGCCTTCTTCGCCAACCTGAATAATGATCTGCTTCCGGGAATGTTTGGAACAGTGCAGCTTGGCAGTGCAAGGGACCAGCAAAATATCCTGATCGGCGAGAAAGCTATTGGCACCAATCAGGACCGAAAGTTTGTGTATGTGCTGGATGGAGCTGACATTGTCACATATCGCGAGGTTAAACTTGGGGAACGGGTTGGCGGACAACGCGTTATTCTTTCCGGCCTTAAAGTTGGAGATCGCGTCATCAACGAAGGAACAATCACCCTTCGTCCTGGAATGAAAGTGGCGCCGAAAACGGCAGCGAAGGTCGCTTCCTCTTCCTGACGCAAGCTCTTCTCTTTCGAAAGTAATTTAAGATGAATATTGCCGAGTATTTTGTAAATCGGCCGATCCTCGCGTCTGTCCTGTCCATTTTGATTTTTCTGGCAGGTCTTATTGCGATTACGCGGCTGCCCATTTCTGAATATCCAGAAGTCTCCCCTCCCTCTGTGGTTGTAAACGCCCAGTTCCCTGGAGCAAACCCTGCAGTGGTTGCAGAAACTGTTGCTGCGCCGCTTGAAGAGCAGATCAACGGTGTTGAGAATATGCTCTACATGAACTCGCTTGCGAGCTCTGACGGCTCACTTCAGCTTCGGGTGACCTTCGCCATTGGAACGGATCCGGATTTAGCTCAGCAGCTTGTCCAGAACCGGGTTTCACAAGCTTTGCCCCGCCTTCCTGAAGTGACGAGAAGCCTTGGTGTTACTGTTACCAAAAGCTCACCTGATCTCACAATGGTAATCCATTTGCGATCACCCGATAACAGCTATGACATGCTGTATCTACGAAATTATGCGACGCTTAATGTCAAAGATGAGCTTGCAAAAATTCAGGGTATTGGAGATGTCGGTCTTTTCGGTTCCGGTGACTATGCCATGCGGATCTGGCTCAATCCAAATCTGGTGGCTGAACGCGGGTTAACCAGTAGCGAAGTCATTGCAGCCATCAGGCGCCAGAATGTTCAGGTTGCCGCAGGTGTTATTGGTGGACCACCGTATAACACAGATGTTCAAGTTCAGATGCCCGTCAATGTACAGGGACGCCTGTCATCTCCGGAAGAATTTGAAAAAATCATTATCAAACGAGGAGAAAACGGGGCGATCACGCGCCTTTCCGATGTTGCACGGGTAGAACTCGACGCACAAACCTATTCGCTGCGCTCCTTGCTCAACAACCAGCAGGCTGTGGCGATCCCTGTATTTGCCTCCCCCGGTGCCAATGCGCTGGATATCTCCTCTAATGTGCGCAAGACAATGGCACGCCTGAAAGAAAGCATGCCTTCAGGTGTGGATTACTCGATTGTCTATGATCCGACAGTCTTTGTAAGCGATTCCATCAAGGCAGTGATAAAAACACTGCTCGAAGCCGTTGCCCTTGTAGTCCTGGTTGTGATTGTCTTTTTACAGACATGGCGTGCTTCCATAATCCCCTTGCTGGCGGTTCCGGTTTCCATCGTCGGGACATTCGCCTTCATGTACCTGTTTGGCTTTTCCATCAATGTTTTATCGCTGTTTGGCTTGATCTTGGCTATCGGTATCGTGGTCGATGATGCCATTGTCGTTGTGGAGAATGTGGAACGAAATGTTGAGGAAGGAAAAACGCCGCTAGAAGCAACCGTTCAGGCCATGAAAGAGGTCACAGGGCCTATTATTGCGACCTCACTGGTACTCGTGGGTGTTTTTGTGCCGATTGCTTTCGTTAGCGGTCTTACGGGACAATTCTATTTGCAATTTGCTCTTACGATTGCCATTGCCACTGTTATCTCGACCATTAACTCATTGACTTTGAGCCCGGCCATGGCAGCTCTTCTGTTAAAACCAAAGCGTGAACAGAAAGACTGGTTGACCCGTCTCCTCAATTTGATCCTGGGGCGGTTTTTCGGGCTGTTTAACCGGGGCTTCAGTAAAAGCCAGAATGGATATGCAGGCGCAGTGAAAGTCTTTGCCGGGCGCAAGCTGATCATGATGGTTTTGTTTGGTGGTCTCGTCGCTCTCACAGGACATATGTTCAATATCATCCCGAAAGGCTTTGTACCGGCTCAGGATAAAGGCTATCTGATCAGCTTTGCACAGCTTCCTCCCGGTGCCACACTGGAAAGAACTGAAAAAGTCATGCGTGATATGACTGATATTGCCCTGAAACAGGAAGGTGTTACTGGCGCGGTGCAATTCCCGGGCTTGTCAGTCAATGGTTTTGTCAATAGTCCAGCATCGGGTATTGTATTCGTGACCCTCGATGATTTCAGTGAACGAACGGAGCCGCATCTGAACGGCTTTGCCATCGCTCAGCAATTGCAGATGAAATATGCGGCAATCGATGAAGCCTTTGTTGCAATTTTTCCGGCGCCACCTGTCAGGGGGCTGGGAAATACCGGCGGTTTCAAGCTGCAAATACAGGACCGGGCCGATCAGGGATATGAAACCCTCTCCAATGTTGTACAGGAGGTCCTGCAAAAAGCCAGGGCAGCGCCGGAACTGAGGAGTGTTTATTCCAATTATAACATCAGCTATCCGCAACTTTTTGCCAATATCGATCGGACAAAAGCGGAGCAGCTGGGTGTTTCTGTTGAAGAGATTTTCACTACATTGCAAACCAATCTTGGATCTATTTATGTGAATGATTTCAATCTCTTTGGCCGGACTTATCAAGTTGTCGCTCAAGCAGATAAGGAATTTCGATCCGATCCATCTGATATCCTGAACCTGCAGGTTCGTAATCTGGATGGCCGGATGATCCCGCTAGGTGCCATGCTGAATGTAGAAGAAACATTTGGTCCTGAAATCGCATCGCGTTACAACGCCTTCCGGGCCGCCGATATCAACGGGGATGCCGCGCCCGGCTTTTCTTCGGTGCAAGCACAGGATGCGATTACCAAAATCCTGGAGGAAACTCTGCCGCCGGGAATTGATTTTTCCTGGACGGAACTGACCTATCAGCAGATTTTGGCGGGCAATACTGCGATATATATCTTTCCGCTTTGCCTGCTGCTTGTGTTTCTGGTTCTCGCCGC
Organism: Sneathiellales bacterium; assembly: GCA_022360775.1. Classification (GTDB taxonomy): domain Bacteria; phylum Pseudomonadota; class Alphaproteobacteria; order Sneathiellales; family Sneathiellaceae; genus Sneathiella. The sequence goes on from JAKSCD010000257.1 coordinate 14,448, forward strand.
TCAATATGAAAGCCTGACCTTGCCGCTGGCGATTATTCTGATTGTTCCAATGGCTATTCTGTCTGCGATGGTCGGGATCTATATCTCCGGGGGTGACAATAATATCTTTACCCAGATATCACTCTTTGTGCTCGCCGGACTGTCGTCCAAAAACGCAATTCTGATTGTTGAATTCGCAAGAGAGCTGGAGAACAAGGGAAAAGGTATTGTCGAAGCGGCTGTGGAAGCTTCCCGTTTGCGTTTGCGTCCTATTCTGATGACATCCATCGCCTTTATTATGGGGGTGTTGCCGCTGGTTCTCAGCCAGGGGGCAGGTGCTGAAATGCGGCAAGCCATCGGTTATGCCGTATTCTACGGCATGATCGGCGTCACCTTCTTTGGCTTGCTTTTTACACCTGTATTCTATGTTCTTCTCAGGTCTTTAGCAGAGAAAATGAGCTCAGAAAAATCTCCTTCTTAAAAATGCTACGAAGAAGCCGGGGCTATGCAATGCCCCGGCTTGATCTATTTGAGCAACTAACCGACATTTTTTTTATTGGTTCCTCTTTAAAACTGTTTTTAAGGTCTGATGTGACCTGTTCGGCAGTCAAAAAGAATTCTTCCCTGACCAATTGTGCGAAGGGATTATCGGTCTCAATAGCCTGATAAACACAGTCAGCATCATAGCGAACCATCTCAATTGCTTCTTTAATCAAATCAAAACTGGCCGTTGTCAGATGTTCAGGAAAAGGTTCCATTTGAAGAAGGACCTTTGCGATCAAATGGGTCAACCCCTGAACAACGGCCAGATCCCTGTCATGCTTTTCCGGTGTTACGATATAAACCTTCAAACCGAACCGTTTTTTTATAAATGCGCTTACTCGGGTGGCGGCTCTCCCTCTTACCGGGCAAATGGCGATTTTAAGTCCGCTCACTCCCTCTTTGGCGCTTTGCGGACCAAAAAGCGGATGTGTTCCGATAATATCGACATCAGAGGGAAGTTCTTTTTTCATCACCTCGACAGGGTTCATTTTGACTGAACCGACATCCAGAACAATTGCGCCTTTTTTCAAATACGGTCTTAACTCCCTGATGGCCTGCCTCAGTTTCTGCACAGGCACCGCCAGGATAACAAGATCGCACTTGCCAAAGGCATGTACGTCGGAAAATGCAAAGGATGGACGAACTGCTCCCGTCTTTTGATTAAAACCAGGATCACAGATAATCAGATCAAAATGATTTTGTAGATTTTCGGCAATAAGCTGACCAAAAGCGCCAAAACCCATAATACCGATTGATTGGATTGATATTTTTTCAGGCATCGCATTACTCACTCGTTACTGCGCTGCCGAAATCTCTCTTTGTTTAAACCGCCGGAAACGCAGCGGTTAAACAAAAGGAAATGTGCCCGCCGTTATTTTAACGGCGGATAATAAAAACTCACAAAAAGGGTAAGCTGTGTATTCATACTTAGCTTTTACGTCTCGATATGATCATGTGTCAAGAAGCAAAACACTCGACCCTCTCCCAGAAGAGAGGTCTTTATTCCACAGTTACTGATTTTGCCAGGTTTCGTGGTTGATCAACATCGGTCCCCTTCAGAACTGCGACGTGATAGGCAAGGATCTGAACCGGGATCGCATAGAGTATAGGCGCAACAAACGGATCCACCGTCGGAATTTCAATCGATCCCAACGCATGTTCCCCCAGTTGTTTCATGCCTTCTGCATCAGACAAAAATATCACTTGCGCATTACGAGCCATGACTTCCTGCATGTTGGACGCGGTCTTTTCAAAATAATGATCCGTAGGTGCGACAACAATGACAGGCACTGTTTCATCAATAAGGGCGATCGGCCCGTGTTTCAGCTCTCCCGCTGCATAGCCTTCCGCATGAATATAGGAAAGCTCCTTCAGCTTAAGGGCCCCTTCCATTGCAATAGGATAGCCAGTTCCGCGACCGATATAGAGGATGTCCCTTGCCTCAAAAATCTTCTTCGCCAGATTTTGAATTGCTTCATCATGTTCCAGAATATCAGCGGCCCGAGCCGGCACCTCTGTCATGGCCGCACTCAGACGGGCTTCCTCTTCACGTGAAAGAACGCCACGTTTCACCCCGGCATCAATAGCAATACAGGCAAGCGTCACCAATTGACAGGTAAAGGCTTTCGTGGAGGCCACGCCAATTTCCGGTCCCGCTTTCGTATGAAAAACGAAATCAGATTCCCGTCCCATGGAGCTTTCTTCAACATTAACGATACTGGCAATATGCTGGCCATTTTCTTTTGCATAGCGTAATGCCGCCAGCGTATCCGCCGTTTCCCCTGACTGGGAAATAAATAGGGCCAGTCCCCCTTCAGGCAGAGGCATGCTGCGATATCTGAATTCCGAAGCAATATCGATTTCAACTGCCAGACTGGCCAGACTTTCGAACCAGTATTTCGCCACCATGGCGGCATAATAGGAAGTGCCGCAGGCAACGATGGTGATTTTTGGCAGGGTATTCCAGTCAAAAGGCAGTTCAGGAAGTGTAATCGTGCGATCCTGCGGATTGAAAAAGCCATTGAGAGTTTCTCCGATAACCGCGGGCTGCTCAACAATCTCTTTCATCATGAAATGGCGGTGATTACCTTTGCCGATTAGGGCGCCTGAAAGCTGGGTAAGCTTGATTTCCCGCTCTACCTCTGCCCCTTTTTTGTCGTAAAAGGTCGCGCCTTCCCGGCGAAGGACAGCCCAGTCATCTTCTTCAAGATAGGAAATCCGGTTGGTAAGCGGGGCGAGCGCCATGGCGTCAGAGCCAAAGAACATTTCACCATCCCCCCAACCAACAGCAAGTGGTGCACCGCGACGTGCACCTATCATCAGATCATCTTCCCCTTTAAAGATCACGGCCAGAGAAAAGGCTCCCTGAAATTTCTTTAAGGAAAGCGCCATGGCTTCTTCCGGCGTTTTTCCATCATCAAGAAAACTGGTAATAACCCAGGCGGCAATTTCCGTATCTGTTTCGGACGAAAAAGGATAATTGCGAGATGCCAGTTCTTCAGCGAGCTCCCGATAATTTTCGATGATACCGTTATGAACAAGCGCCAGACGGGGTGTCATATGAGGATGCGCATTGGTCTCATTGGGAACACCATGGGTCGCCCAACGGGTGTGAGCAATACCGGTAAGGCCGGTTATAGGGTTTTCCGCAACGACAGCTTCCAGATTTTTAAGCTTTCCTTCCGCACGGCGGCGATCCATACCATCTGACGTCTGGGTTGCAATACCTGCACTATCGTAACCGCGATATTCCAGTCGCTTCAGTCCATCGAGCAGGGACGGCACCACATCTGATTTTCCCAATACCCCAATAATTCCGCACATAGAACCCTCTTATCCGTTCCGAATTGGTCTGAAAATTACTTGTTTTTAAGTTTGGCTTTCATCGCCCTGAAGCGGGCAGCCCATCCTGATTTTTGAACCTCATCAGCCCGTTCAACCATCAGGGCATCCTGTTCAACATTTTTTGTCACCGTGCTGCCTGCACCGATGATCGCACCATCTGCAATCGAAACGGGCGCGACAAGCGCAGTGTTGGAGCCGACAAACGCCCCTGCCCCGATATCTGTTTTAAATTTGTCATAACCATCATAATTACATGTGATCGTACCGGCGCCTATATTGGCCTCTGCGCCTATCCGTGCATCCCCGATATAGGAAAGATGACTGACCTTTGCCCCTTTTTCGAGATCGGCTTTTTTCACCTCGACAAAATTACCGATCTTCACGTCATCCGCGATTTTGGCGCCAGGGCGTAATCTGGCGAAGGGTCCGATTTGGGCTGTATCTCCAATGGTTGTTCCTTCAAGATGGGAGTTTGCCTTGATCCTGACGTCATTACCTATGGTAACACCTGGTCCAAAAAAGACATTTGGCTCAATAATCACATCCTGACCCAGTTTGGTGTCATGGCTGAAAAAAACCGAGGCAGGATCGATCAGAGTTGCCCCTTTCTCCATGGCGTCCTTGCGCCATCTCTTCTGGGCAATCGCTTCCGCTTCAGCAAGCTGGATACGGTTATTTACACCCAGTAGCTCTTCCTCATCCCCTTTGACAACTTTGCAAGGCAGATCTTTCTTTCGCGCAATTTCCACGATATCCGTGAGATAATATTCACCTTTGGCATTATCATTCCCGATCTCATCAATCAGGGACTGGATCTTCGCACCATCGATTGCCATAACCCCTGAGTTACAAAGGCCAACCGCTTTTTGAACTGCATCGGCATCAGCAAATTCAACGATGGCTTCAAGATCCCCTTTTTCGTTGGTGATCAGCCGGCCATATTCCATAGGATCCTCAGGCTCGAACCCGAGAACCACAACAGCTGTATTGGTGTCGCGGCGCCGTGTTTCAATCATGTTTTCCAGCGTTTCTCGCGTGATCAGGGGAGTGTCACCATAGAGGACCAGTACATCTCCCTCAAATCCCTGCAAACTGGGGAGCGCTGCAGCAACGGCATGTCCGGTTCCCAAGGCCTTGTCCTGAATAGCTATTTCTGCAGGATCAACTTCTGCCCGGACATCGTCCATTCCTGGTGCCACAACGACAATATTCTTTTCAGCATTCAATTCATTCACTGTCGCAAGCAAATGAGACACCATGGCGCGCCCCGCAATTTGATGCAGAACTTTCGGTTTTCTGGACTTCATACGGGTTCCCATACCCGCACCTAAAATCACGGCGGCAATAGCAGTCATTCAGTTTCTCTGTATAAATATTGCATTTAGCAAAACTTTTAGCAGTTGATTGCACTCTTACACAAGGATTACTCTTCCCCCAAATCAAACAATGTTACCGGATTTTTCACCTATGCAACCCATGCGCCTTTTGTTCGATCTAGATGGAACACTTCTTGATACAGCACCAGACCTTTATGCGACGTTAAATCACTGCCTCAAATCAGTCGGCAGGCCCCCAGTAACGCTGGAAAGTGTCAAACATATGGTCGGTCAGGGAGCGATCGTTCTTTTAAGACGCGGATTAACTGCAACCGGTGGCATGGTGGAAGAAGAAAAGTTTCAAAGCCTCGTAGATCTTTTCTTTTCCCATTACGGCGAGAACCTGTCCGATCACAGCATCCCTTACGAAGGCATGCAAGCCTGCCTTGATACCTTAAAAGACCAGGGACACGCCCTCGCTGTGTGCACAAACAAGCCTTATGGCTTTGCCAAACAAATCCTGGAAGATTTTAATCTCAACCCTTATTTTGACGCCCTGACCGGTGGTGACAGTTTTGACATTCGCAAACCTCATCCGGATCATATCCATAAGACACTGGATCTCATGTCGTTAAAAACAGGAACAGCTGTCATGATCGGGGATACCCATAATGACATCGATGCGGCAGTTTCTGCGGGAATTGGCAGCATTGCTGTAACATTCGGCTATTCAGACACACCCGCCGCAGAGCTTGGAGCGGATCACGTGATTGATCATTTCCAGAAGCTCATACCAACCCTTGAAAAATACTAGCTAAAGATCGGGGAAAAGCGGGAGCCTGGAAATTTTACTTCCAGAGGGTAGCTCCCGTTTCTTAACCCAATGCGCAATATCCTTCCACACAACAGGAGCTTGCAAATCGCGCATTAACAGATGCCAACCGTCTTTATAAAGAGCTATATCCGCTGATTTTGGTAGCCTTGCAACCACATCTTCAACAGGAGGCTTTGGAATGACCTCATCATTTGCACCATATAAAACAAGTGTTGGCAAGGTTAGTTTCTCTGGTGTGTCATAAGCGCGATCCATGATACCAACAATTCCATATACCGCATCAATTCGGGTCTTTTTGATGAAAAGCGGATCACGGCCCAGATTGCGCAGCATAGGTATATTATCCGATGCCTGAATACCAAGCCCCTTGCCTGTTGCCTTTACGCCGCCAAACAAATGAGCACTGACCCATAAACTCATTTTGTAAAAGGGGTTCAGGCTTTGCCAGCCCCAGACGGCGGGGGCAGATAATATGATCCCGTCAATTTTCGGGAAGTCCTTTTCTACAACGGAGGACATAACAACCGCGCCCCCCATACTTTCACCGATAAGATAGATCGGCTTACTCCCTTCCTTTTGACGGACAAGTCGAACTATGGATTTTAAATCGGATATAAGAAGTTTGTCGCTCGCCCAGACGCCCCTTTGCTCTGTTTCGCCAAAACCCCTTTGATCATAGGCATAGGTTGTAATACCCTTTTGCAACCACCAGCTTGCAGGAAAAGCAAATCCATTGCGATAGTCGTTGAACCCGTGAACAGCAATTAAAACGGCTTCGGTTTTTTCCGCTTTCCAGATTTTTAACGGTAATCTGGCACCATCGCGCATATAAAAAGCATTTTTTTTCATAGCTGGAGACCGGTTTTCAGCGCCTGTGCGTTGAACCAAAGGGGAACAACCGCCGACCAAAAGTAAGGTCGTCATCAGAATAGCAAGAGCAAAGTAACGCATTGAATTTCCGTTTTAGGCGCTTAATCAACAGGTTCCATGATGAAACATTTCTTCAAGGTTAGGAAGTCCCGTCAAAATTGCAATCCTCATAAGGTTACAAAAGCAGTCTGCCTGATCGGTTGCGCAATTTTTTTGACCGGGGCAACAGAAGTTCCGCGCAAGAAAATGGCACCGAAACACAATACCGGCGGTTATATCAATGTTGGAACAGTTAAAGATCATCGATTTTCAAAAAGCCGTTCTCCTCGCCCTTTGAAGCCGATAAATCCTTCCCGTAAAAATGAAGGGAAAACAAGCAAAGTTCTAAACGACATTCATCAGTATCTTAAAGCATTTCCTGCCACTACTGCTGTTTTACTCCTCGAAAAGGGCGAAATCGTTGCTGAAATCTATCAGGGTGACGGGACCGCAAATTCTGAATTCTACAGTATGAGCATTGGAAAAAGCATGGCCAGCCTGGCTGTTGGGCAGGCTTATTGCAACGGATTGATTAACGACCTCAATCAGAAAGCTTCCGAATTCATACCGGAAATGTCTTCCAACAATTTTGGGAAAAGCAGTGTCCGCGAACTCCTTATGATGAGTTCCGGTGCTTATCAGTCGGTTCGTTCCGGACAGCCGGAATTTCAGGGTGGTATCGGCTGGAGCAATAGATACAACAGGCCCTATAAAGGCTTTTCCTGGCCCCTGCGCCTTGGTCAGGTCACGATTGAGGATATTCTCTGGGGCAAGGAATGGAAATCCATCAAAAACAAACACCCTCATGACCCTGGCGAGAAATTTATTTATAAAGGTGCAGATACACTGGCTTTGTCAAAGATTGTCGAGCGTGTATCCGGGGTTACCCTTGCGCAATATTACGACAAACATATCTGGCAGAGGATCGGTGCAGAATATCAAGGCCACTGGGAATCTGACAAACAGGGCAGCACAATCGCCAGCTCCGGTTTTCAGGCAAGTCTCCGAGATTGGGGTCGTATAGCCTTATGGATTCTTGAAGAGAGGAAAAAACCGGGTTGTTATGGCGACTATCTAAAAGCGGCAACAACAAAACAGATTTCCATTCCAAAGAAAAGCAGAAACTCCTTTAAAGGCTATGGATACCAATGGTGGACAAATACCTGGCGCGCACCCGGTTTCTGGGGGTTAGGATATGCCGGACAAATTCTGGCCCTTAACCCGAAAACAGAGAAAATCCTGATCAAGTTCAGCTATCGTCATGACAAAGGTTCAGGTGCTAAATTGATGAAGATCTTTAAAAACTGGAATTAGGCTTTTACCGGTCAGGGCATAATTTGCTCAATGAGAGGTCTTTCGCTTCTATATATCCAATAATTTTCTGAGAATTTCCCTCATAGACTGCAAGATACCCTTTTCCATCAGGATATTTTGTATCTTCAACCGGTACATTCACGTTAAGCGGGCTGGCCGATGTACAGATAATCTTGTCCTTCTGGGCAAGCAGGCCTTCTCTGCCATGATCGATTATGAAAATTCCCACGGCGACAAGTCCGGAAAAGAATACAACCGGAAATAACACATGAACTATTGCCTGGCTCAGGAATTGTGAGGAAGGATTTGTTCTGAACCAATTTGCGACCCTTGCAAACCAGCCTTTTTCTGCTTTAGCAAGGGTACGCGGCATGACTTTATATTCCGCCCATCCTTCATCTGAGAGTGTAAAGCACCTTTTCTTAAAATAAACTCCCGCCAAGTAGGAAAGGACAAAGACCAGAACAGCACCATAAAAATTCCCTGTGGCAAGTTTCCAGCTTTCCGTCCAGGCACCCGCGATATGAATTCCCCAGACTGTAAAATCTATTCCAACGGATTTGATAAAACTCTCCAGCAGGTTAATTGGGTATTCTGCGTAGGACTGATACATACCTGCATCCACTTTCAGCGCAGGTAGTTTTAAATGAATAAAGGGCATCAACAAGACATAGAGAAAACTGGAAATCATGACAAAATAGGCAGCCCGCCCCCAGGCGATAAAATCCTCCGCCCAACTTAAGAAGCTCCCCCGCGCTTTATTCGCATCGGGGCTAAGATAATATTTATTACCCGATTGAGGAACGTAACATCCCTTCTCGTCAGCAATCCTGAAATTATCTGGAATACCGGCAGGCGAATAACCCGCATTGCGATCCATTATCCTGTCCAGGACAGAATGGTGAATATTGACGTCTTTTGAATTTGCCGGATCTGTTGCAACAGCATTCCAGTTTCTCGCAATATTTCTGGGTTTAAACCGGTAAAGAACACCTGCACCGCGACGGGAGTTATGTATCAGACCGTTGTAATTCTGACATTTCTGAAAATAACTTTTTTGCGCAGCATCAAAAACCAGCCCTTGTGGTCCGACAGTCTGCCGATCGATCTGATCCATCATCCAGCACAGGGGAACATAGGACAAATGATCTTCCGGATATCCTCCTCCCACATTGGCATGCATTCCGCTGAACCAGACCTGCGTAATACGATCCTTGTTATCCCTGGAATGATCCCAAAGCACCGGATGAAACGTATGTCTTTCATCGTCAACAGCAATCGCATGGGCTGCTTTTTTGACAATACCCGAAAGCTGTTCGTCATTGAATTTATAAGGAAAAACCAGTTGGTCCCAAACATAAGCCAACTCGTCAATGGGGAGCCCCAACGCATCTACAGTATCGAAACATCCGACAAACTCAATGGGCTCAGGATCATGTCTGTCAGGGTAGCAAAAGCGGTCCTTGAAATCTTTCTGACTTGGAACATGAGAGCGGAGTAGAAGCTCCCGACCCGCTCTGAAAAGAGAAGAATAAATTCTCGGTATTAGTCGTCCTCTCCATTTGCCATTTCGGTAACTTTTATAGGCCGTATGAACGGCTCTCTTAAACTCTTTCTCTGTTTTCAGAGAAACACCGTCATGCAGATCCTCCCGATGCAGATCCCTGCGCGACCAGCCTGATACAGACTTGGAAGTATCAATAATGCCAACACGGTTGATCATGTCGACAAGCACCCTTGCGGTGAACGCACCGCGGCTAAAACCAAATATATAAACCTTGTCGCCAGGACGATAATGACGGCATAGATCTTCATAGAGCTGTTTGACATTCCTTGAAAGACCCCAGCCAAAAACTGCCCCAAGAAGCATCAATGGCCGGAAACCCATTGTTCCGACCCCATCATCATAAAATGCAATTTGAGTGTTGTTACCGTTTTTATCCGGCAAGGGCGGTATGGCGTTATAGAGCCGCCAGATATTTGTTTTCTGGGCCTTTACCGAACTGTTACAGGTTCCGTCAGAGAGAAGAACAATTTTCCTCGGCCTATGGTCACGCATCATGTTCCCCTCTATTGCTTGATGGCTTCGACCTTCAGGCTGGATTTCAGGGCTGCTTCAGCAGGCGTTAAATCGGATTTACCATTTTGAGAATTTTTAAGTTTAATGGCCAGAATATCGTTCATATGTTTTTCAATTTGCGCCAGTAGATTTGGGCATTTTTTTGCAAGTGGTGAATTTTCATCTCCATCTGACAAGGCAACAATACAAGCGGTGGAAAGTGCATCACTATTGATGTTTTCAATGTATTTCCGCTGCATCTGGTGAATGACCCAGGCAATTTGCGCATCGGTTTTCGGATTTGCGGCTGTTGAGGAAGCTGCGGGAGTGCCCGAATTGACATCCGCTTCGCTTTCAGTAGTGACTTCACCGCCTTCTTCATCCGCTTTTGCCTCCCCTTTGGCTTTACCTGTCAATACAGGCAAAGGACGACCAAATCCGCCAGAAGCCAGATCCATTGCCATCAGGGTCACCATCGTATCGTCATACCGACTTAACATGACGGCATAGGCTGTTTTTGAGATCGCGCCATTGGCGTAAGCTTCACAAGCTCTATAAAGACCATCGCGGAGAAGCTGAATAGTAGCGATCCGCTCGCCAAGCGCTGCAATACCCTGAGTTTGCGCGCTGCTAATTGCAAAAGCCGCTTCAGGTTCTATATCGTTCGGAAGTTTTCCTGCAAGCTTCGCTGCCGCATCAAAAGAACTACTCACGGCAGAAGCAACATCCGGGCTGGGCGCGACGCAGGTGACATAATCCGGATCCACCCGCTTGCCTTTTGATGTTTTGACCAGTCTGCTTTGAATAATGGGCATATCACGCGCTGTCGCAATAACCAGGCTTCCATTTGCGTTACTGCTCAATACCCGCGCGTTGTCCTGATCCACTCCCGCGCAAGCGGACGCTGTCACAGCAATCACCATGGATAGAACAATTTTGAATTTGTTTTGCATTTGCCTCTCCCTCGTTCGCTTACGAGATCAGAATAGCAAATATTCTCAAAATTGGCGTGTCATATGACACATTCAAAATATAAAAAGGGGATTTTCAACTTTCAGGATAATTAAAGCTGAAAAACCTGTTCAAAACGGAAAAATTAGGACGAATACGCAGAATCAAAAAAGCCGGCACGTTGGCCGGCTTCCTGTTATTTTCCTTTATAATCACCCGGTCGTTTTTCAAAGAAAGCATCAATGGCTTCCATATGATCTTCCGTATAATGGCTAAGGGCCTGAAAAGCAGAAGACATCTCAAGCAGGCTTTCAAGGCGTGTATGTTCTCCTTCGCGCATCAGTTTCTTGGAAAGGCGCAAGGCGTGGGGAGGGTTGCGTGAGATACGTTTCGCCAGATCGTTCGCAGCACCCAGAAGGTCTTCATCTTCCACAACGCGAGAAACAAGCCCGTAATCCAGGGCAGTCTCAGCATCGATTACATCGCCGGTAAAAGTAAGCTCTGCAGCGCGGCTGCGACCAATGGTACGGGGCAGGAACCAGGCACCGCCATCTCCCGGGATAATACCAAGGGCAACGAAGGTTTCTCCAAATTTCGCAGATTTTCCGGCAATCCGAATATCGCACATGCAAGCAAGATCACAACCTGCGCCAATAGCCGGCCCGTTCACGGCTGCAATGGTCGGGACTTCCAGATTGTAAAAAGCCAGCGGGATTTTCTGAATACCATGGCGATATCCCTGGCGAAGCTCGGTTGGCGTTCCCGCAAACAGGCCTTCCTTATCCCGCATATGCTTGACATTACCGCCCGCAGAGAAGGCTTTCCCTTTACCGGTCAGAATGACACAACGCACGCTGTTATCGGCATTAATCCGCTCGGCAGCGTCAACAAATGCTTTAAAAATGAGATCGTCGGAAAGGGCATTGCGCTCCTCTGGACGATTGATCGTGAGGGTTACAATTCCCTCATTCTGTTCATAAATCAATGGTTCAGTCATGATGCCTGATCTTAAAAGACTTTTCCTTTATTGCAATGCACACATGGCCATGTTTCAAAAATTTCATTTTTTAATAGGGTTTGCCCCCGCCATTCGCTATGGTGCCGCGAAGAATTCGTTTCAGGATATCCAGTCGTGAGAGTAGCGGTCCTCGGTGCCGGAGTAACAGGCATCACAACAGCCTATTATCTTGATCAGCAAGGCTTTGACGTCACCGTTATTGACCGTCAACCCCTTGCGGCTGAAGAGACCAGTTTCGCCAATGGTGGCCAGTTATCCTACAGTCAGCCCTTCCCCTGGTCGAGCCCGGATTTACCGCTAAACCTGCTCCGTTGGCTGGGTCGCACTGATGCGCCCCTTGTATTTAAGCTGAAAGCAGATCCTGATCTCTGGATCTGGGGCCTTCGATATCTGTTCAATTGCCAAAGCCGCCGTTTTTACAGGCATGCAGAAAAAATTCTGGAGCTTGCAAAAATCAGCAGACCCTCCCTGCTCTCCCTAATCCAGGAAGAAAACCTTGAATTTGAGCATGAGCAAAGAGGAATTCTGAAACTGTTTACAGGTGAAAAGGAGCTGAACGAAGCCCTTCACCGCCAGAAATGGCTACAAGATCACGGACTTGATCAAAAGCTTCTCAATCGTGAAGAATGTATGGAAATTGAACCGGCGCTGAAAGGAACAAGGTCGCATTTTACGGGCGGAACGTGGTCCCCCGGGGATGGAAGCGGAAACGCGCGTGAATTTACCCGGTCTCTGGTAACAAAACTCATGGCTAAGGGAGTAGAATTTTTATTTGAAACCACCATTAACGGGTTTGAGCGGGACAGCCGCAAAGTCACAGCTGTTCACCTGAACGGGAAGGTGAGAAAGTTTGATGCATTTATTCTCTGCGCCGGTGCATTTAGCAAACCCGTCGCTGCCATGGCCGGGATCAACCTTCCACTTTATCCGGTAAAAGGCTACTCCGTCACCATTCCTGTAAATGGCTCCAATACCGCGCCGCTTACAAGTATTACGGACGAATCCCGGCATATTGTCATCAGCCGACTGGGAAATCAGCTTCGAGCCGCTGGTACTGCTGAAATCAACGGATACCAGACCGTTGAAAACAGGGTACGTGAAGATATGGTGCTGCATGCCGTGATGGAACTTTTCCCCGATTGCGGGAATTCTGAAAAAGCTGTCAGATGGTCTGGCCTTCGTCCCATGACAACAGATAGCGTTCCTCTGATTGGCAGGGCCCGGTTTGAGAATTTCTACACCAATACGGGGCATGGGCCATTGGGATGGACACTGGCTTGCGGCTCCGCTGAAATCATCGCAGACAGCATTGCCGGAAAAACGACAAAGCTTGACATCACCGACTATTCAGTTGATCGTTTTATCTAGGCGTTTCCTGAATTCGCTAAAAACAACAAGAACTGGACTGGACATGTCTGCCCCATCGACACCTGCTGAAGCGACCTCTTCCTATCGCGGGATTATCCTTTATTGCACAGCGATTTTCCTGTTTGTCTGTATGGATAGCGTGGCAAAACAAGCGGCGAAAATATATGATCCGGCGCAGGTCGTCTGGGCACGATATTTCTTTCATTTTGTCCTGATGAGCGCGTTTCTCGCCCCGTCTCTCGGGATGAAACTGGTGAGGACCAGTAACCTCAAATTACAGGTTTTCCGCTCAATGCTTCTTTTGGGCGCGACACTTTGTTTTTTTACAGCCCTTAAATATATTCCCCTTGCAGATGCTGGGGCTATGGGCAGTACTTCACCACTTTTCGTTACAGTTCTGTCCGTACTCATCCTGAAGGAAAATGTAAGCTATAGACGCTGGATCGCTGTTTTTATTGGATTTTCCGGCGCGTTAATTATTCTAAGGCCGGGCATGAGCGCCGTTCATCCAGCCATGTTCCTTGTTCTTGGGATGTCCGTCTTTTATGCGTCCTACCAGATTGCAACCCGCACACTGGCAGGGCGTGACACTGCCATAACAACGTTATTCTATACCGCTCTTGTCGGCGCTGTTGTGATGTCGATCAGTGTCCCCTTTGTCTGGACCACTCCTGATCTGATGGGCTGGGTCATGCTTGTCACCATTGGTATCATTGGAGGCGTCAGTCATTTTATCATCATCAAGGCCTTTTCCTACACAACAGCGTCGACTGCAGCTCCTTTCAGCTATACGCAGCTGATCTGGACGGCGATTTTCGGCTTCATTGTGTTCGGCGATTTTCCCGATAACTATACTATTTTTGGCGCTTTGATCATTGTTGGAAGCGGTCTTTATATTCTTTATCGTGAGCGGGTCCGCAACACGCAACAGCATTAACAGGTGTCTTGGACATCCCTGCTTTCTTCAGACACCTGTGTGATCTCATTCCGTGTTTTAGAATAATTCCCGTTCCTAGAAATTCATTGCCTTTTTCTTCCGTCTTTTTGTAACATTGGCAGTCTATCCTCATTTGTGTATCTACACTTTTTCTGAAAGTCATATCATGGACAATTCTCACCTCATCACCTCAATCGAGGATCTCGAGGCTCTGTATGGCCCTGCAAATCCGGTTTCCATTGAAAAAGAAACCAGTGAACTGAACGAAACCTATATACGCTGGATCGAAAAGGCGCCCTTTTTTGCGGTGGGAACTTCCGGACCGGGTGGATTGGATGTCTCTCCGCGAGGCGATCAGTTAGGGCAGACTTTCAGGATATTGGACAGTAAGACACTCGCTATTCCCGATCGACGCGGCAATAACCGGCTGGATACGTTGAGAAACCTTGTCGCTGATCCAAAGATCGCACTGCTGTTTCTGGTCCCTGGTATAAATGAATGTGTCAGGATCAATGGAACGGCGGTTATCTCCAGTGACCCTGAGCTTCTTGGCCAATTTGATCAGGATGGAAAATTACCCGCCACTGCAATTATTGTAACGATGGAGACAGCCTATTTCCAATGCGCGCGCAGTCTTATTCGCTCTGACGTATGGAACCCTGAAAAATTCTGCGTAAAGGGAGATGTTCCTTCTGCCGGTCAGATGACAAAATCTGCGGCCCCTGATTTTGATGGCGATGCCTATGACAAAGCACTCCCGCAGCGGCAGAAAGAAACGCTTTACTAAAGTCATTCCGGTTTTCGTATCAAAGACAATTCATGAATATAGAAATCCTGTTAAATGGCCTGTTGCCGGTTTTCGGCATTATGATGCTTGGTTTTGTTCTGAAAAAGCGCGTCCTGACCGAGGATACCCAGTGGATCCCTATCGAGAAGATCACTTTCCTCATTTTGATGCCCAGTTTTATCATCATTACACTGGCAAAAGCAGACATGTCGGAACTTGCCATCTGGCCATTTGTTCTGACTTTGCTGGGAGCCCTTGCTGTTACCATTATTCTCCTTATTCTGCTCTATCCAGCTCTTACAAGGGGGCAGAAACGAAAAATCGCAGCTTATACATCCCTTTTTCAAACCTCTACCCGATTTAACGGATTTATTGCGCTCGCACTTGTTGCTGCCCTTTACGGAGAAACAGCAACGGCCATAGTCGCCCTTGGATTGATCACAATGATGCCCCCGATAAACGTGATCAACATAACCATGCTGACCTGGCTGCTTACGGAAAAACAGGTATCCCCGGTCAAGCTTGTTTTGAAAATTCTGAGCAATCCTCTGATTATTGGTTGCCTCGTCGGGATCGCCATAAACCTCTCCGGTATTTCTCTCTGGCAACCTATAGCGGAAAGCCTTTCCCTCCTTGGAAAAGCATCTCTTGGCATAACATTGATCACAGTTGGTGCCGGTTTGACGCTTACGGATCTTGAAGCGACCAGGATCAAACTTGTTCTCTCCTGCGTCCTGAAACTTCTTTTGATGCCCTCCCTTGTGCTTGTTTTCGCAACATTTTTGAATATCAAGGGCCTGGAACTTTCAGTCTTGATCATTCTGGCGTCAATGCCCACTGCAGCAAATGGTTACCTCCTTGCACGCGAAATGGGCGGAGATGCTCCGCTTTATGCCAACACATCCTCACTTCAGGTCGTGCTCTCGCTCCTTGCTATTCCTTTCTGGATAGAAGTTGTTTCTTATGTTGAAAAGGGATTTTACTAGGCAAAAATAGCAACTTGCCTGAAAAGCTCAGCCTCGGCTCCTGTCAGTTGAATATCGCTTACAAAAAATGCATTAGGAATATTTTATATTTATACTTAATTAATATTAAAATATTACGATCCGCTTATACCTTTTCCATTAATACTGAGAATAAAATAGGCGCGAAATGACTTTTAATCAGCTTCGAATAGCCCAAAAACTCCCCTTTTTAATAATAGGAGCCTCCTTTGTACTGGGATTGGGTCTGGGTCTAATAGGATATATACAAAGTTCCACAACCGTCGATGATGAAGTGCAGAAGAAACTTGAAGTTGCATTGATATCAAAGAAAAGTGCTTTAATCGACTATCTCACAAGTATTCAGGAAGATCTCTCCATTACAGCGTCAAACCTTATGGTCATTGACTCCCTAAAGGACTTTAAAAAAGGCTGGAAAGACATCGGTGAAAATCCTGAAAAGAAACTTCAGGAACTGTATATCACCGAAAACAGTTTCCCGACGGGTGAAAAAGAAAAGCTGGATTTTGCTGCCGACGGTTCTTCATACAGCGCCGCTCATAAAAAGTATCATCCCTGGTTTCGCAAAATGCTCTACACCAACGAGTATTACGATATTTTCCTGTTCGATATGCAGGGTAACCTGGTTTACAGCGTTTTCAAGGAACTCGATTACGCGACCAATCTGCAAAATGGAAAATGGAAAGGCAGTGGATTGGGAGATGTCTTCAGAGGGTCTTTAAAATCATTAAAGGAAGGACATCTGGTCTTTATCGACTTCATGCCGTACGCCCCGAGCGCGGATGCACCGGCAAGCTTTATCGGAACGCCGGTTTTCAGTGAAGGCAAAGCCATTGGGGTCCTCGCCTATCAAATGCCGATCAGCCGGATTAACAACCTGATGCAGGATGCAACTGGATTAGGGAAAACCGGCGAAAGCTATATTGTCGGCAGTGACTATCTTATGCGAAGTGACTCGCGTTTTTCGGAAGAGAGCACAATTCTTTCAAGACGTGTCGATACCGCCTCTGCAAAAGCCGCTATTTCCGGCGACAGTGGAAGTACGATCACAGCAGATTATCGCGGTGTTACCGTTAAGTCCGTTTTCGCTCCCCTGGATTTTATGGGAACACGCTGGGCTATTCTTGCAGAGATTGACGAAGCCGAATATTTCGAACCGATCGCGGATATGAGAAACAGCATGGCACTTGTCGGTATTGTCTTACTGATAATTGTGGGGACAACCGGCGTGTTATTTGCCAGAAACATCGTCCGGTCCTTGCAGACTATTACAGCGGCCGCGAAAAATCTTGCAGACGGCGATGTTCAGTCTGCGATCCCCATGAGAGATAAAGCTGATGAAATCGGCGAACTCGCCAATGCTATTCAGATTTTCCAGGACAATGCGCTTGAAATAAACCGGCTGGAAAAGGAACGCCTTGACCAGGAAGCGGTAGAAGAAACGAGAAAAGAGGAAGAACGTGTCAAACTGGAAGAGCAGCTTGTTGTCGCCGCCGAGAATATGCGGATCCGGGTCGCCCTTGATAACTGCGCTGCAAATATCATGGTTGTCGATAAAGAAGGGAAAATCGCCTATCTGAACAAAGCCGTTTTCCAGTTGATGAAACGATCAGAATTAGAAATTCGAAAAGATATCTCAAATTTCGACGTTGAAAAGCTCGTCGGAAAAGAGGCCAATTTAGCCTTCCAGTCCTCTGCCAATAAAAAGGCGATGATTGAACAGTTAAAAGCCTCTGAACACAAAAAATTGCAGTTTGGTTCCAAGATTTTTGAACTGGTAACCAGCCCGGTCGTTAGTGATCAGCAGGAATTTCTCGGCTCAACCCTGGAATGGAAAGACATCACCCAGGAACTTTCGGTTCAGGATGAAATCGACACCCTTGTCAGTGCTGTTGTTGCCGGTGACTTTAGTAAATCTGTTTCCCTGGAGGGAAAAGAAGGATTTATGCTGAAGCTTGCTGAAGCTATGAACCAGCTCAATGTTACGATTAACAGTGTTGTTGATGATGTCGCTGCGGCCCTTTCAGCACTAGCTGAAGGCAAATTAACCCACCAGATTGCCAAAGATTACGAAGGAACTTACGACCAGTTAAAAGAGGACAGCAATAAAACCTCGGACCAGCTTCGTGAAATTGTTGGAAAAATCATCTTCTCGGCCGGAAAAATTGGAAATTCTGCGCATGACATCAAGGCGGGAAGTCGGGACCTTTCCCAGCGAACGGATTCTCAGGCGTCCGGCCTTCAGCAGACGGCCGCAACCATGAAACAGCTGGCCGATACCGTGAAGCAAAATGCCACCAATGCCCAGCAGGCCAATCGGTTGGCCATTGACGCCCATAAAATTGCGGAAAAAGGCGGCGAGGTTGTCTCCCGGTCTATTGATGCCATGTCAGGCATTGAGGAATCATCTCAAAAAGTTTCTGAAATTATCAGTGTCATTGATGAAATCGCCTTTCAGACCAACCTGCTTGCTCTCAACGCGTCTGTTGAAGCGGCGAGAGCGGGAGATGCCGGCAAGGGCTTTGCCGTTGTCGCGGCTGAAGTTGGTATCCTGGCACAAAGGACCGCAACAGCCGCCAAGGATGTTAAGAACCTGATCACAAGCAGTGAAAATCAGATCAAGGGCGGTGTGGATCTTACAAATGACACCGGAAATGCCCTGAACGAAATCGTCGGTGCGATCAAGAATGTGACGGATATTATCTCTGAAATCACTGCTGCCAGCGAAGAACAGGCTCGCGGGATCGAGGAAACCAATAACTCCATTTCCTCCATGGACCAGATCACCCAGCAAAATGCCGCACTTGTTCAGCAAAGTCTCGCATCCGCAGAGGAGCTGGAAACAGAATCTGTGTCGATGAGCGATTTAATTCGGTTTTTCGATCTGGGTAAAGGCGGATCCCAAAAAACCGCCTGAGGTCTTAAAAGCCAGATTTGGCCCGCATAGTGAATTGTGTCTTTAAGCGCTCCTATGCGGGCAGCTCTTTCTTAGCTCACCCGGTCATCAGCCAGATCAAAATAGGTTTCCGGCCGGCGATCGCGGAAAAACTGCCAGTTATTTCGAATTTCCCGGATCATATCCATGTCCATATCCGCAACAATAAGCTCGTCCTTGTCCTGTGAAGCCTGAACGATAAGTTCGCCGCGCGGATTAACAATATAGGAAGAGCCATAAAATTCACCAATATCCCAGGGGGCTTCAGTCCCTACCCTGTTATTAGCGCCTATATAGACACCATTTGCAACGGCAGAAGCAGGTTGCTCCAGTTCCCAAAGATATTGGCTCACACCGGTAACCGTTGCTGAAGGATTAACAATATATTCCGCACCGTTGAGCGCGAGTGCTCTCCAGCCTTCCGGAAAGTGCCGATCGTAACAGATGTAAACACCCAGCTTGCAATAGGCCGTTTCAAAGACAGGCCAGCCGGAATTTCCCGGGCGGAAGAAAAATTTCTCCCAGAAGCCGGCCACCTGCGGGATATGGGTTTTCCGATATTTACCAAGATAGGTTCCGTCAGCATCAATAACCGCTGCCGTATTGTAATAGATCCCGGTTTTTTCTTCTTCGTAAATAGGAACCACAATGACCATATTGAATTTTCTGGCATATTCCTTCATCAGATTGACTGTTGGACCATCCGGAACTTTTTCAGCGGCAGCATACCATTTGCTATCCTGGGAAGGACAGAAGTAGGGCTGATTGAAAACCTCCTGAAAACTTAAGACCTGAACCCCTTGCGCACCGGCTTCCTCGATATAGGGAATATGGGCCTCAATCATCAGATCGCTGATTTCCTTTGGGCTCATATCCGTATTGCCCTTCAGCCCAAGCTGGATCAACCCTGCTTTTACACTTGTCATATCACCTCTCCTGTCGCTCAAATTCGGCCCGTTTTGCAAAAAAAAACATTTTTTTGACCAATTGGTCAGGATTTTAACTATCCTTTTTTAAAAGGCAAAGGTAAAATAGAGAAAACTGTTTTGTGGACTGGGACAATTTTGACGCAAAGCAGGCTGAGAAGAACGATTGTGAAAACAGGAGCTAGATATGTCTACATTGGTCCGGGGCGGCACCGTCGTCACATCTGAAACGAGTTATCGTGCGGATGTATACTGTGAAGATGGGGTTATCAAGGCAATTGGTGAGAACCTGGAAGTTCCTGCGGGCGCCGAGGTTGTGGACGCAGGCGGTCAATATGTCATGCCTGGCGGTATTGATCCTCATACCCATATGCAGCTTCCCTTTATGGGAACAGTTGCCTCTGAAGATTTTTATACAGGTACGGCTGCAGCACTTGCCGGCGGTACCACACAGATTATTGACTTTGTAATCCCCGACCCGGAAGAACCCTTGATGGAAGCTTACCAGAAATGGCGGGGCTGGGCAGAAAAGTCAGTGTCAGATTATAGTTTCCACGTCGCTGTTACATGGTGGGATGACAGTGTCCATCGCGACATGGGTATCCTTGCTGAACAGGAAGGCGTGAATTCCTTCAAGCATTTCATGGCTTATAAAAACGCCATCATGGTCTCTGACGAAATGATGATGGCAAGTTTCAACCGGTGCCGTGAATTGGGTGCCATGGCAACTGTTCATGCCGAAAATGGTGAAATGGTCTATTACCTGCAACAGGAAATGCTGAAACAGGGGATAACCGGGCCGGAAGGCCATCCGCAGAGCCGTCCTCCTGAAGTGGAGGGGGAAGCTGCCAACCGGGCAATCAGAACAGCACAGGTTCTTCAAACCCCTGTTTATATTGTTCATGTTTCCTGCAAAGAGTCTCTTGAAGCCATCACCCGGGCGCGCCTGGAAGGACAGCGCGTTTTTGGTGAAGTTCTGGCCGGACACCTGCTGATTGATGACAGTGTTTATTACAGCGATGATTTTGAATATGCCGCAGCCCATGTGATGAGCCCTCCTTTCCGCCCGAAAGACCATCAACGGGAACTCTGGAGAGGGTTGCAGTCAGGTAATCTCCAGACAACAGCAACGGATCATTGCTGTTTCTGCGCCCCTCAGAAAGCTGCAGGTAAAGATGACTTTACCCTGATCCCGAATGGCACCAGCGGCGTAGAGGATCGGATGGCCGTGCTTTGGCACCATGGCGTAAACAGCGGAAAGCTGACCATGAATGAATTTGTCAAAGTCACCTCCACCAATGCGGCACAGATTTTCAACATTCATCCACGAAAAGGATCCATTAGCGTTGGGGCGGATGCAGATATCGTTGTCTGGGATCCAGAAATGAGCAGAACGATTTCTGTAGATACGCATCACCAGAATGTGGATTTCAACATCTTTGAAGGCATGGAAGTCAAAGGCAGCCCGAGCCATACAATAAGTCAGGGCAATGTTGTCTTTAAAGATGGGCAGCTCAATGTGGTAAAAGGGGCCGGCCGCTACATCAAACGCCCGACATTTAATACCCATTTTGATGCCCTGAAAATCAGAAGAGAGAAAACTGCTCCAAGGAGCGTTACGAGAGCACCGGCTGCGGCAGAGTAAGTGCCGCTCCATCCAGCGGTATTGCTAAAGCAGTGTCAACTTAAGCCTACCGCATTCACTTGCCCCCATTTTTTAATGGGGGCTTTTTTTGCTCTTCCGGGTTGAGGAAGCGTCTTTTCAGAGATTATTGAATTTTATTCATCATACGTGCAATCAAGCCATGCTCGATCATCAGCTTAATTTGCTTATCTACCGCA
>JAKSCD010000276.1 GCA_022360775.1 Sneathiellales bacterium
CGACGAAGACGAGCTCGACCGTATCGCCCCCAAAGATATCAAGGATGTATTCAGGCAGGAACCTGGCGTTACTGTAAGTTCTCCAATACCCATTGGGCAGAAAGTCTATGTGAATGGTATCGAGGATACAAAACTCGCTGTTGATATTGACGGTGCTCGTCAGGTTACAAAGACGTTTCACCATATCGGCACAGCGATTATTGATCCGGAGCTGCTGAAATCCGTTAAAGTAGAAACCGGGGTTGCGCCAGCGGATGCCGGACCTGAAGCGCTTGGCGGAACAATATCCTATGAAACCAAAGATGGGCGGGATTTTCTGGATCCGGATGAAACCTTTGGCGGCTTTGGCAAGCTCTCCTATAACACCAACACAAATGGTTTTACCGAAAATGTTGCTTTGGCCATGCGTCATGAAAATTTTGATGCCATTGCCTATGTTTCTCATGATGGTGGAGATAACTACACGGATGGTGATGGTGATGAGGTTAGCGGTACCGCGCCGGGCCTTTTTTCGGCGATGGCCAAAGTCGCTTATACAGCGAATAACGGCTATCGTCTGAAGCTCAAGGCGGATTTTTTGGAAGATGAGGAAATTCGGCCGCCGCGCCCCAATTTTGGAGGGGCCACCAATCCTGCATGGCGAAACGGCCTTGTTGATTATGAAAGAACGTCTTTGACGGTTTCGTTGACAGATGACACGCCAACAGATTTATGGAACCCCAATTTCAGTCTCAGTTACACCCGAGCGAAACTGTTTGCCGATATTTCGAATACACCCATTGGAGAAGGGGTGAATGCGGATATCACGACTATCAATGGCAAGGCTGCCAATACTTTTACAATTGACAGCGGGACCATTACGGCAGGGGCGGACTTCTATGTGGATGAAGGGACCGGGGGACGCGTATCTGACGATAACTATACAGAAAAAGTTTATGATATCGGTGCCTTTGCCCAGGCCCGCCTTGACCTGACAGATCGGGCGCGTATTTCTTTTGGCGGGCGTATTGACTACAATCATCTGGAAGGGAATGAAGGATCGCAATTTGATAATGTCGGCCTGAGCGGCAACCTGAACGGGGAATATGACATTACTTCCTGGCTAACAGGATATGCGGGTGTCGGGAGTGCCTGGGGAGGGATCCCCATGACAGAAATCGCGATCCAGAATTACTGGCTTCCATTTGGCGCCGCGTTCGCCTGGGATTATTCAGATCTTGAACCGTCCCGTTCCTATAATGCCAAGATTGGCTCTGTCATCAAGCAGGGTGGATTTACCTTTGATGGAAACATCTATTACACCCGGATAGATGACTCTCATAATGTGTCCAGTAATGCGCGCGCCGATAATACGGATCTTTTGACATATGGTGTAAACGCGTCCGCCAGGTATAACTTTCAAAACGGATTTGTTCGTGCAAGTTATACCAAGTCCGAAGTGGAAGCAGACGGGGATACACCCCTCAGCACGATCGCTTATCAGGGAATTGTGATAGGCGATCTTTTCTCTGTTGAAGCTGGATATTCCTTTAATGACCTTGGCATTCGTATTGGGGTGACCGGTGAAGGCGCATTGGATAATGATGACCCGGTCGATAATGGCGGGGATGAACTGGACGGATATTTCATTGTTGGTGCCTATGGTGAATATTATCCGGATTTTCTTCCAGGAGCGTCGGTTCGTCTGGATGTGACCAATCTTTTCGACAGCTCCTATAGTGACAGGGCAAATGTCGGCTATGACACGTCCAATTATGTTCCCTATCAGGATCCAGGCCGAACCGTTGTCATTACACTTAAATATTCTTTCTAACTGATAAGGTTCCTGTTGATGCGAGGGCGGAAGGCTTATGCCTTCCCTTTTGCATTTTAAAACACCACTATGAACAGATTTATTCTAATCCTGAAAACCTTCCTTTTTGCGCTTCTTGCATCAACTCATGCAGTTGCCGGTGATAAAGTGTCTATCCAGGACCTTGCCGGTCGAACGGTGACATTAAAAACGCCTGTTCAGACCATGATTTTGGGAGAGGGTCGCTATCTTCCAACAATTGGGATACTGGACCGGGATAACCCGATCCACCGGATTGTCGGTTTGATGGGGGAATTTCAAAAATATGATCCGGCAACCTATCAGCAATATCTCAAATATTTTCCCGGGCTTACAGATATTCCTTCAATCGGTGCAACCGGTTCAGCTTCGTTCAATGTTGAAACCAGCCTGACCATACGTCCCGATGTCACTATTTTTGGATTGGGCAGCGGCCACGGACCAAATGATAAAAGCAAAACCGTTCTTGCACAGTTGGAAAAGGCAGGTATTCCAGTCATCATTCTGGATTTCAGAATTGATCCCCTTGTGAACACCCCAAAAAGCCTTTCCATCCTTGGAAAAATCATGGGGCGTGAAAAGGAAGCTGCTGAATTTCTTGCTTTTTATCACAAGGAACTTGAGAAAGTTCGTAGCCGGATTACTGATGTAAAAAATAAACCATCTGTCTTTATGGAAAGCCGTGTAGGTCTTATGCCGCAGTGCTGCGAGGTCATCGGGCGCGCTATGATGGGCCGGTTTATCGAATGGGCCGGCGGCCAGAACGCTTATGGCAACAAAATTCCCGGCACGCACGGCACAGTCGATCGGGAGCATTTGCTGGTTCATCAGCCTGAAATCTATATCGGTACCGCAATTGGAAATGTTCTTACTGAAAACAGGTTTCCAAAATTTCTGTCGCTCGGCGTAGGGACAAATGAAGAAGCTGCAAAAGCAAGCCTTGTAAAGTCGCTTGATCGGCAGGAGTTAAACCAGTTGCGGGCTATCAGGCAGGGAAAGGCCCACGCGATCTGGCATCATTTTTATAACACGCCGATGAATGTCGTTGCCGTGCAGAGGATTGCAAAATGGCTGCATCCGGACCGGTTTGCTGATTTGCATCCAGAGGAAACTCTTAAAACCTATTTCAAAGAGTTTCAGCCTGTTCCTCTTGAAGGTGTGTATTGGGTGAGTGCGGATAAAAAATGACGTCTGAGGCAGTAGAAAGACAAATAAAGAAAAAATCATTGGCGTCACGCTACCGGAAAATATCAAGGGTTCGGTATCTATGGATGTTGTTGATGTTTTTCTGTCTTGTCGGAATTCTTCTTTATAATATTTCCGCCGGACCTGCGGGACTGACGTTTGCAGATATTGTGTCCGGAGTTCTGAACCCGGAAAGCCTGGACCCGGCAAATGAAACAATTATCTGGCAATACAGGCTTCCATACGCCCTGTTGGCCCTGGTCGTCGGGGCATCGCTGGGCCTTGCAGGCGCTGAAATGCAGACGGTTTTGAATAACCCGCTGGCAAGCCCGTCTACGCTTGGTATTCTTTATGCGGCAACGCTTGGGGCGTCCATCGCGATTTTGCTGCACATCGCGCCCGCCGGGATATCGCAAAATTACGTTATTCCCGTATTTGCTTTCCTGGGTGCTGTTATCGCTGTTTTCATATTGCTTGCAGTGTCCCGTTTTTTCGGTGCAACCGTCGATACGGTTATTCTTTTCGGAATTGCCCTGGTCTTCGCCTTGCAAGCTCTGATTTCATTGACGCAATTTGTTGCGGATGCCGATAGCTTGCAGCAAATAGTCTTCTGGACAATGGGTAGTCTTGCTCGGGCAACATGGGAAAAGGTTGCTATTGTCGCCGGCGTTTTCCTGATTTGCCTGCCTTTCTCCATTCGTCATCTTTGGAAAATGACCGCGCTCCGGGCAGGTGAGGAATATGCAAAAAGTTATGGCGTTTCGGTTGAAAGGCTGCGCCTGATTGTTTTGCTACGGGTCAGTCTATTAACCGCAGCCGCTGTTTCTTTCACCGGTGTCATAGGCTTTATCGGGCTAGTTGGGCCTCATATATCCCGGCTCGCCTTTGGCGAGGATCACCGGTTTTATCTTCCAGGTGCCGCTCTTGCCGGAGCTATTATTCTTGTGGGCGCTTCCTTGCTTAGTAAAAGCCTTATTCCCGGAATATTAATTCCAGACGGTATCGTTACAGCCCTCATCGGGATTCCGCTTTTTCTCACGCTTCTTATTAATCAGAAAAGGAAGCGGGAAAGATGACACTCGAGCTGACTAAAATATCGGTGATATTCGGGAAAAGTAGAATTCTCGAAAATCTGTCAACTTCTTCGATCGAAAGCGGAAAACTCGTTGGAGTGCTTGGCGCTAATGGTGTCGGTAAATCTACTTTGCTGAAGGCAGTTGCTGGGCAGCAGCCTTACTCAGGGCAGGTTCTCTTTAAAAGTCAGGCTCTTGCTGAAATCGGGGCGCATCAGCGCAACAGCTTTGTAAGCTACATGCCTCAGAATTTGCCTCAGGCGACCAGCCTCGTTGCCTATGAAGCCGTTCTGAGTGCTGTGAAAGCCGTTGATCTCGGACTGAAAGGAACTCAGGCAGAGATGCTTGTCGAAGAAGTATTTGAAATTCTTCACCTTTCACCTCTGGCTTTCAGATCCCTGGACGCAATGTCTGGCGGTCAACGCCAGCTTGTCGGACTTGCACAGGTCATTGTCCGTAAACCGTCCTTGTTACTGCTTGATGAGCCAACGAGTGCGCTTGACCTGAACTGGCAGATCCGTGTGCTTGAGGTGTTGAAAAAGCTTGTTCAGGAGCAGAAAAGTATCTCCCTAATTGCCATGCATGACATCAATCTGGCTCTGCGTCATTGTGACTGGATCATCCTCCTCTCGAAGGGAAAGGTGCTTTCCGAAGGAATACCGGAAACGGTCATGACAGAGGAGTTTCTGGAAAAAGCATATGGAATTAAGGGGCGGGTTGAAACTTGCTCCAGGGGAACGCCATTCGTCATTGCGGATGGCATTTGTAGTGAAGTTTAATTTGATCGAGCGAAGAGAGAGAAGACGTGCCACATTCTCATGTTATTATCGAAACCGAACATGCCTCAAAATATCTTAATCAGCTTTGCAAGCATTTCGCCCACAAAGTCGAGGTCGAATATGATGACGTAAAAGCCCATGTCTCCTTTATACCAGGGCCATGTAAAATGCTGTCAAAAGATGGACTTCTTATTGTTGAAGGACAATCCGAGCTGGATCAGGGGCTTCTGATTATTCAGTCCATCATCGATCAGCATATTAAAAAATTTGCGTGGCGAGAAGAGCTGTCATTGGACTGGAAAAACGGTCCTGTCCCGGATGAATAAAGAACGGATTGAAAACAGCAAAGGCCGGGAAAATCCCGGCCTTCATTTTCAGGTCAGGTTTCAGACTAGTTCTGTTTTTTTAATCTGCGCATAAGGGCAAGACCTGCAAGGGCGGCACCAAACATTGGAAACGCCGCGGGAAGAGGGATGGCTGTCACAACGAATGCAGACGCTCCGTAAACGCCGCGGCCGCCCGTAAAACCATCGATCATGCCAAGTGACATGGCGAGGCCAGTTGTTATGTCAATGCTATAAAGGCCCGTATCACTACCGGAAAAACCGAACATTGTATTGTCTGCAAATGCAAGACCATAGGCATTGCTTAAGCCGGTGGAACCAATAAACGTGCCCGAAACGGGGGCGGTATCGATTGAAAAGAAGCCATCTGAAGGCCCGTTATCGGTTCCATATAACGTACCGTTTGCAAACGCCAGATCTCCTGCCGATCTGCTGAAGCCGCCGCCGATAGCGCCAAGGCTGGTTGCGGCACCTGTTGCGACATTTACTGAGTAGAGGTTTGAGTTGGAGTTTGATGCACCATAGGCATTGCCCGCACTATCAAAGGTCAGGGCATTCATTCCACTGGTACTGCCAAAGTTACCGACATGGGTTGCTGCACCAGTATTTATATTAATGGAATAAAGGCCGCTGAAACTGATGCCATAGAGATTGCCGTTCTGATCATACGCAACATCTGTGAGCGCGCCGCGTATCCCCGTTACAGCAACAGAACCTGTTGTTGAAACTGTATCAGTATCAACAAAATTGAGAACATTATTGTTTGTACCGATGATAACAGTTGCAGCCTGGGCAATGGCAGAAGTTCCCAATGTGCCCAGAATAGCGGCACTAAAAAGGACTTTTTTCAACAGTGATTTCATTATGAGATAACCCCTCAAATCAACTCTTCCCAGCCCTCTTTCAGATGCTGCGGAAAATAAAACGGGGATTTCATGTGCGACCAGTGTAAATTGGTTTTACAAACTTCACATGCAATCCGGCTCTGCGTATAAAGATAAGTAAATTAAACTCTCAGAATTAATTTTACATAAATCTGTATAGTTACCTTTTTCCTAAGGACTGCTGATGGCACTTTCTGAAATACTCACCTTCGTCACCATTGCTGCTTTACTGGTGATGTCCCCAGGACCAAATGGATTGCTGATTGCAAAAACAGTTCCGACGTCTGGAAAAAAAGCGGGCCTGGCCAATGTTGCGGGGTTTGTAACAGCATTTTACCTTCATGGCGCCCTTTCAATATTGGGGATTTCAATTCTTCTGGTTCAATCCGCCACCGCCTTTACCATCGTCAAGTTTCTTGGTGCGCTTTATCTGTGCTGGATTGGCTTTAAATCGCTGTATGCGGCTTACAAGGGGGAAGGGAAAACCGACACTGTGAAACCTGCCCGGCGAAAACGAACCCTTATTGCGGCCTATATAGAAGGCTTTCTGACGAATGCATTAAATCCCAAGGTATCGATGTTCTATCTCGCAGCGTTCCCACAGTTTATTCAGGTCGGGGAAAGTGCAGTAAGTGCGTCTTTTCTTTTGGTCTTCCTTCACTCGATGCTCTGCGCTTTATGGTTCACAGCGATCACTTTGCTCTTGTCAAAATTGACCAGAGCAACTGGAAATGCAGGGTTTCAACGTGCTGTGAAAGCCGTTACAGGCGTTGTTTTCGTCGGTTTTGGTATCAAGCTTGCGACAATGCGCCCCAACATCTGATCCTTGCCCTTCTGAAGCAGGAAAGAAAAAATGCTGAGAATTATCACAAAGATCTTTTGCGCTCTCTCTGTTCTGGTTGCAGTTGCCAGTTTACAGCCAGCGTTTGCTCAAACGGGGGAGCCTTGGAAACGGGTTTGTCAGGATGACACAAAAATAGAAAGCTGCCGCATTGCCCAGCAGCTTTATCTCAATAAAAATGTGGATGGTAAAAAACAGACGGTCGGCCGGGTTCTTTCTCTTACCGTTCTGTATCTGTTTGTTCCTCAAACAGGTCAGCGTCAGCCTTTTATGAGCATCATTATGCCTCTTGGTGTGGATTTGCGTGCCGGTGCAAAAATCAAGGTGGATGAAGGGCAGGAGATACCGCTGCGTTTCTTACAATGCACGAAAGCAGGATGTGCAGCGAGCGTTGGTCTGGATACAAAGCTCCTTGAGGCGATGAAAGCAGGAAACCGGTTACGGGTCGCTTTCAGACCCTGGGGGAGTAAGGAAACCGCCGTCCTGAACGCGTCATTGAAAGGGTTCACCAAAGGCGTCAATTCGCTAAAATAATTAATTATGCAAAAATTCATATATATCTATGTGAATTTTGACGCTAAACTACAGCTGTAATTCGTAAAATAAATGAGTTAGAGGGAGGAACTGATGCTCAGATATGCGATTGCGGCGGCTGCTCTATTGATTTCAGCAGGGACTGCAGAGGCGGAAAGCCTGATTAAAGACGGCATGAAAGAATTCACCGTTAAACTAAACGGTAAAAGCTGCACAATTGGCCGAAACCAGACCAAGGGAAACAAGGTTCATTCTCTTTACGAGACCACGGATAGAGGACGGCCAACTCCGATTTCCCTGGCACCGGGGATCGAAACGCTGGGAGAGCTGGAATTCATCGGCTATATGCAAAAAGCGGAAAAGAACCCGGATATCATGATTGTCGATACCCGGACGGAAGGATGGCATAATAACCTGCGTATTCCTTGTACCGTGAATGTTCCCTATACGTTGCTCAATGATGATGAATTTGTTGCAACAACAACCCTGATGGAGAGATTTGGCGTTACTGAAAAAGACGATGGCACCCTTGATTTTTCAAAAGCCAAAACAATCGTCGGATATTGTAACGGTTTCTGGTGCGGACAAACACCGGGGATGTTTGTAAATGCAAAATTTTCTCTAAAGAATCTTGGCTATCCGGTTGAAAAACTTAAATATTATCGAGGTGGCATGCAGGCCTGGACAGCCCTTGGCATGAGTGTCGTGGGTGCCAAGAAATAGTAGTATCTGAGATAGGATTAAGCAGGTGCCTTTTTCCGCGCAGGACATAAGGCACCTGATTTTCTAAACCTGAATTCGAAAGACGGCCTCTATCTCGACGGCGGCGCCTGCAGGGAGGCTGCTGCTGCCAACTGCAAATCGTACATGATTGGCTTTTTCAGGACCCAGCACTTCAACAAAAAAATCGGAAGCCCCGTTCACGACTTTCGGATGATCGATGAAATCCGGGATAGCATTAACGAAAGCCCCAAGCTTGATCAGCTTTTCCACACGATCAAGTGTTCCAAGGGCGGCTTTTGCACGTGCTAAAAGACCCACAGCGCACCATTTGGCAGCAACTTGACCTTGTTCAAGGCTAACCGTCTCTCCAAGCTTGCCGCGGTGGATATTTCCGCCGAGATCCACGGATATCTGACCCGAAATATAAAGGAACTCACCGTCAATAAGATAAGGTGCAAAATTACCAAGGGGTTTGGGGGCTTCGGGCAGGGTGATGCCCAGGCTTTCAAGCCGTGTTTCAATTTCAGACATGGAAAATCTCTTTGGTAGGATAGAAAAGAAACTTAAGCGACATTTCTTTCCTTGCAAAGCCTTGAAATAGTCCATGTCTGTTTTTCGTTAGATGGAGACTAGTTTGAAAGATCCTGTGCCAGCATCAGGGCGTTTCCATCAGGGTCGAAAAAGGTCGCCGTACTCACCATACCTTCAATCGTCTCGGTCTCCCCGTCGAACTTTACCCCTTCCTTTTCCAGGGCCTCACGCGCGGATTTAATATCAGATATACCGAAAACCGGGACGCTATTACCGGGATTGGGTTCCAGTTGCTCCCCAAATCCAAGGGTTACGCCTTCCGTTTTTGTTTTCACTTCACTCCATCCGGCCTCATCGAGATGATAGAGCAACTCAAATCCCAACATCTTTTCATACCAGTCTGCACTTGCATGCCGGTCCGAGACAGAAAGGGCCAAAGTGATTGTGTTTTCCAGGGTAACGACAGACATCAAGCTTTCCTTTGTAGTAAAAATATAGTAGCTATAATTCATGGATATTGCGTTACTTGTCAAGATCACTTCGAAGGCGTGGTCTTTAAAAATTCTATCTCTGCTTCATTCGGGGGTGCCGGGCCGGCAAGCTCCGTTGATTGCCGCAACGGAGGCAAGCCGTTCCTCTTTTGCGGCCAGCCTTGAACATCTTGGTAAACTTGGGCTTCTGGAGAGAAATCCCGGTCACGGACATCCGTTGCGACCGGAATTCCGGCTCACACAGGACGGAAAAATTGCGGCTGCAATGGCTCATCGAATTCTGGAGCTGGTACCGGAAGATCCTGATTTTTCCATTGTAAGGCGAAGCTGGGTCGTTCCTGTTTTGGCACTAACAGAAAAGCCAAAGAGATTTTCCATCATTAAGGCAGGTCTTGGAACCATAACGGACCGGGCGTTGTCCCAATCCCTTTATATGCTTGAAGATCAGGAGTGGCTTAAAAGGGATTTTGATCTTTCTGAACGGCGCCCTTTTCCAACCTACCTAGCGATTAACAGGGGTGAAAAAATTAGCAAGGCAGCAGGGCTTCATTCCTGAATATTTGCAGAAAGGATACAGGATCCGGTTTTAGACGTGATTTAATCTGAGCTGTTGCAATAGAAAACAAAATTTCCCATAAAATTCAGGGTATGATAGGAGGGGGATGATGACATCAATTGCGATTGTTCTCAGTATAGCAGGTGCTATTTTTCTGGGCGCCATGAGCCCCGGACCAAGTTTTGTGCTGGTTTCAAGAATATCCATTGCCAATTCCAGACTTGAAGGGTTATGTGCTGCTCTTGGGATGGGGGCAGGCGGTGTTCTTTTTGCAGTCCTTGCGCTGGTTGGTCTTACAGCCTTGTTTCAACAGGTAGAGTGGCTCTATCTTCTGTTTAAACTCGCAGGTGGTGCGTATCTTGTGTATCTCGGGATACGGATCTGGAAAGGTGCTCTTGAGCCGCTCGAGCTAAATTCATCGGGTTTTCGCAAAACCGGATCTTTGCCTAAATCCTTTTTGATTGGTTTCGTAACCCAGATCGCCAATCCTAAAACAGCGGTTGTTTATGCCAGTATTTTTGCCGCTTTTTTACCGGCCGATCCACCTCCCGCATTGCTGTATCTCCTTCCGGGTGCTGTATTTTGTATTGAATTCGGCTGGTATTCCTTTGTCGCAATACTCTTTTCTGCGCACCGCCCAAGAGCTGTTTACCTTGCCGGCAAAAGCTGGGTGGATCGCGCTGCCGGTTTCGTGCTGGGGGCACTTGGTGTGCGGCTGATTTCTGACAGCCTGCGGTAAGCGTGAGATCTGGTTCTTTATTTATAGGTCTGAAAATGAAATTTCTCAAAGGTCTCTCAGAAATAGCATCAAGCTACGATCTTTTTATTATCGATCTGTGGGGGGTAATGCATAACGGGATCGAAGCCTATCCGGATGCGGTAGACTGCGTAAGAGAGCTTGGGACAAGAGGGAAAACAGTTGTCTTCCTGTCAAATGCAGCTAGAGATAGACGTCATATTGCCGAACACCTTTTGAAGCGGGGAATAGGACCGGATCTGTATTCCCTTTTATTAACCTCCGGTGATGTCACCATTGATGCAGTTAAAAAGGCAAGGAAAGACAGGAACTCGGAAATTGGAGAGGACCTTTTTCATATTGGACCTGATCGATGTGTTCCGACCTTTACGGCATGTGGCGGGAAAGATGTTTCTATAGAAGATGCTGAGACGATCCTTTGCACGGGGTTGTATGATGAAACATCCGAAAGCGTAAAGGAGTATTCAGATCTTCTGAAACAGGCGGTTGCAAGAAAACTTCCAATGGTCTGCGCGAACCCTGACGTTTCCGTTAAGCAAGGAGAAAGGGTCCTCCCGGGAGCTGGAGCTCTTGCCGCTCTTTATGAAGAACTGGGTGGCAACGTCTATCGGTTCGGTAAACCATTTCCCTATATCTATGATCAACTTTTTAGTATGTATCCGGACATTGGCCGGGAGCGCTCTGTTATGATCGGTGACGGTCTTTTCACTGATATTCGCGGCGCACGGCAAGCTGGTATTGACGCGATCTGGATAGCCGGAGGGCTTCACGCGGAAGAGTTGCAGTTAGGGGGCGAGGGGACAATAAATCCGGAGTTTGCGCTTGAAGTTGCTGCTGAAGCGGGAGAACACCCAGGTGCTCTGCTTTGCTATCTCACATGGTGAAGAACCAAATTCACTTTACCCCCGTCACGGCAAAGGTTATGACTTTTCAAAAGAACGATCGTCAGGAGTTTAGGATATGGGAGCAAAAACGGCACTGGTAACGGGGGCCGCCAGAGGAATTGGATTGGCGACAACAAAGCTGTTTTTAAAGGACGGATGGCAGGTTGTCATGGTGGACCGGGATGCGGAAGAGCTGAACGGCGTGGCAATGGAGCTTGAGGGGACTTATCCGATCGCTGAGGATGTTTCTGATCCTGAGGCTGTAAAACGGATCATTGACGGGGCCGTTAGACAATTTGGATCGATCAATGCGCTGGTGAATAATGCAGGGGTTGCTGATTTTGGTCCAATTGAAGAGACAGATTTTATGCGCTGGCGACGCGTGATGGAAACCAATCTCGACGGTGTTTTCCTGATGAGTCAGGAAGCAACAGCGGCCTTGAAGGCAAGCAAGGGCGCTATCGTCAACATTGCTTCAATCTCGGGACTTCGGGCGTCAACCTTGCGTGTTGCTTATGGTACCTCAAAGGCAGGTGTTATCCATCTGACCAAACAATATGCTGCTGAACTTGGTGAATATGGAGTGCGGGCAAATTGTGTCTGCCCCGGGCCGGTCAGGACCAAACTTGCCATGGCGGTTCATAGTCAGGATATTATTGATGCCTATCATGATGCCATTCCCCTGAACCGCTATGGATCGGAAGAGGAAATAGCAGAAACCATTGTTTTCCTGTGTTCGGAAAAAGCAAGCTATGTGACAGGTCAGGTCCTTGCCGCTGATGGCGGTTTTGAAAGCACCGGTGTTGGCCTGCCGGCACTTCGCAAATAGTGAAAAAGCCAGCTAAATGCTGGCTTTTACCCGGATCTAGTTGCAGTATTTATAGCCTGAGCTTATGCAACTGCTGGATCTGTCGAGGGCGCTGACCCTGTCCTGGGCCTTCATATCCTTTTCAAGAAGACGGTAGTATTTGACGATAAATCCCGGATCCTTATTTGCTTTCAGGGCTGATTTTTCCGCAGTATATAGCCACATCAGTGCTTTTACAGGATCCCAGTTGGATTTGTATTTCTGGTATTGGCTATGGATAACGCCCAAATAATACTGGGAATAGGAATCTCCCCTGCCAGCGCCCATGCGGAAGTATTTCTTGGCATTTACCGGATCTTTTGCCTTATTCAGATAGGCAAGCCCCGCCTGATACATGTAATTTACATTTCCCTGGTTAGCGAGGCGCTCGAACTTGCGGATACGTGCCCATTCATTTGCTCCCAGATCCGACGCAGCGGTACCGCCGGAGGGATTATTTGCCCTTTTAAGGGCGATTTTTGCAGCTTTATTGCCCTGATTAGCGGCTTTTGTGAACCATTCCCTGGCTTCAGCAGGATATTTTCGGCCAAAATGACCATCTCTCAAGGCAGCGCCATAAGTATATTGGCCTCGGGCATGACCGGTTTTTGCAGCTTTTTCCAGATAGGTTTTTGCAAGGACCGGATTTTTGCCTGTTCCCTTGCCGTATAGCAGAGCCTGACCATAACGGATCATGCCTTCGGGGCTTCGTTTCAAGGCAGCTTCCTTGTAATATCCCGCGGCAATACTCAGGTTTCTTGCTGTTTTTCCCTGATCTTCCTGCATGGCACCCAGGCGCCACATGGCATC
>JAKSCD010000258.1 GCA_022360775.1 Sneathiellales bacterium
AAAGTCGCTTGCCTTCGCCTAGCGCCATTACCTGATCAACCATCTGACTCACGGTCTGGCTTTCGATGGGAAGACCGGTTGCAGGCGAGTAGGGAACACCGATGCGGGCAAAAAGAAGACGAAGATAGTCGTAGATTTCGGTCACGGTTCCCACGGTTGATCGCGGGTTTTTCGACGTTGTTTTCTGTTCGATGGAAATCGCCGGACTAAGACCGTCAATATGATCTACATCCGGTTTTTGCATCATTTCCAGGAACTGACGGGCATAGGCGGAAAGGCTTTCCACGTAGCGGCGCTGCCCTTCGGCATAGATTGTATCGAAGGCGAGGGAGGATTTACCGGATCCGGAAAGGCCGGTGATCACCACGAGCTCATCGCGCGGGATATCAACATTCACATTTTGAAGGTTATGTTCGCGGGCGCCACGGATACTGATTTCTTTATGCATAAGTCTTTATACCTGGTTATGCTTGATAGAATTTGGAGCAGAAGAATTTACTGTGCCTTTCCCTAAAATACCAGTGTCAAAAGGTAAAAATGTTTTTATTTTGTTCTTCTGGACGTTCCGATGGATTTCCTCTGGTCAGGTGGGGATCGGCAGGGTAAAGTGTCGAACTTTTTTTACACTTAAATATCGAATCGAGAGCTTGGACAATGGCAGGTAGCGTCAATAAAGTTATTCTGGTGGGCAATCTGGGGGCAGACCCCGAAGTTCGCTATATGCAGAACGGAAAACCGGTCTGTAACCTTCGGATCGCCACTTCTGAAAGCTGGCGCGATCGGGATAGCGGAGAACGCCGCGAGCGGACGGAATGGCACCGGGTTGTGATTTTCAATGAAGGCCTGTGCAAGATTGCGGAAAACTACCTGCGCAAGGGATCAAAGGTCTATCTGGAAGGCCAACTGCAAACCCGCCAGTATGAGCAGGACGGCATGACCAAATATTCTACTGAAATCGTGCTGCAAGGCTTTAACTCTGCCCTTACGATGCTTGATAGCGCAAGCGGCCAGGGGGGTGGTCAAGGCGGAGGGAACTTCGGCGGTGGTAATCAGGGTGGCGGCTTCGGCGGTGGAAACCAGGGCGGTGGCTTCGGCGGCGGTGCTGGCGGCGGTCAGGGCGGCAGCCAGGGCGGCTTTGGCGGTGGCCCGGCTGGTGGTGATTTTGATGACGATATCCCGTTCTAGGGGATATCTGAACGGTTTCAATGAATTCAGGCTCTCTGTTTCAATTGCTGGCTTCAGTTATATAATTCTGTGCTGAATAAGACCATTTGTATCCCGGTAATGGATTTCACAGGGAAACAGAAAAGTGGTTTTGATGGCATGCTCAAAAAGGGACCATATGCTAAAAGTCTATGCACATCCTGCAAGTCAGCCAGCGCGGTCAGTGATCTGGGCTTGCGTGATGAAACAGGTGCCTATTCAGCTTTATACAGAATCCAAATACCTGCTGGATGTTAATCCGCGCAGGCAAATGCCCGTGATAGATGACAACGGTTTCATCCTTGATGAGATGCCTGCAATACTGGCCTATCTTGCGGATAAATTCGGCTGGGATGATCTATATCCGGACAACCTGCAAATCAGGGGCCGTATCAACGCTTATCTTCACGCTCATCACAGTATGACGAGACTTGCGACGATGAAACTCATGGCACCGCACATCCATGTTGCTTTCGGGGGCGCACAGCTTGGAGGACCTTATAGCTATATTTTCAATCAATGTCTGACCGCGTCCATGGAGAGTAGCGATCCGTTATCCGAAGGGCAAAAGGTGGTCGAGACGGTCATCGATTATATAGAAGAGGTTCTGCTGACGGGGCAAAGCTTCATCGGGGCAACCGAGCAAGCGAGTATCGCTGATATTGCCTGTTACGACGAGATCGGTCAGTTGGAAACCGCTAATCTTGTGGATTTCAGCTCACGAAAGAATGTATCGCGCTGGATGGAAAAAATGCGAGATCTCCCGTTTCACGACCCACTGCATTCTTATAACTCCGAGCTTGGTGATATCCGGACAAGACCAAACACCATGGAACGTTTCAGTGCAGCTATTGAAACAGCAATGCAAGAACTTGGGGCGTTAAAAGGCGTGTCTCTGGTTTGAAAAGATGTGAAGATTTGTCAGTAAGATGTTGTTTTTAGGTGTGAATTTCTAAATATACCGATACTGATCAAAAAGGTGACTTGTGACAAAGCTTTTAGAAAAAGTTCTTGCGAAGGCAAGTATCATATTCATCGCCCTGCTTGTAATGAGCCAGATTACTCACGCGGAAGAAAAATCCTTGAGTGACTTGATCAGGGACGCCCATACAGCGGGCAAACTTGACGGGCTGCATAGTGTCATTCTCTACCGGGACGGAAAAGTCCTTGCCGAGGTTTATCTCGAAGGCAGGGATGAAAGATGGGGGACACCTTTAGGGGTAAGGCAACATGGGCCGGAAACCCTTCATGATCTTCGTTCAGTGACAAAATCGATTGTTGGCTTGCTCTATGGTATTGCCCTTGAGGAAGGCATTGTACCGGACCCTTCAAAAAAACTGATCGATCAGTTCCCGGCCTATGCTGATTTGAAGGGCAAGGATGCGCGGGATACGGTTACAATCGGGGATGTGCTGACCATGCAGATGGGAATGGAATGGAATGAAGATCTGCCTTATTCAGATCCCAGAAACAGTGAAATTGCAATGGAACACGCGAAAGATCGCACACGCTTTATTCTGTCGCGCAAGATGGTTGAAGAACCGGGATCAAAATGGCGCTATAGCGGCGGGGCGACGTCTTTGCTTGGACATCTGATCTCAAAAGGAGCCGGGAAACCGCTTGAGGATTATGCAAGGGAAAAACTGTTCACCCCTTTGGGAATAGAAAAGTTTGAGTGGGTTTACGGACCCTCCGGAAAAACGTCTGCAGCATCAGGATTAAGGCTGACCGTTCGGGATCTTGCGAAAATCGGCCAGCTGGTTCTGGATAACGGACGGCATAAGGGAATTCAGCTTGTCCCGAACAGCTGGATCAGTGAATTAAGAACGCCGCGAACTGCGGTAGGGAAGACGTTGCGCTATAGTTATCAGTGGTATTTGTTTCCAGGCAGCGGAACACCTTACTGGATTGCAGGCTTTGGAAATGGCGGTCAGCGTGTCTCTGTAAGCTTCAGGCAGAGAACGGTTCTTGCGCTCTTTGCAGGAAATTACAATAAGCGGGATGCGTGGAAAATGCCCGTTCGCCTGATTGAAGAGATTCTGGCACCGGCTTTATTAAGACAATAGTGGGATTTTTGAGCAAAACCGAAGGAAATTTCTTTCTCATTTGGCTTTGGATACTCACACTCTTTGCCTTCGATTCCTTGCTTTATTCAAATCTAGAGCTCAACAGGGAATTTGATAGTTTCGTTTGGGGGACAGCGTTGATGTCGGGGATGGCACTTTATTCTGCATTTTTTATATGCAATGAAGTTCACATTTCTGCAGGACATATAGTTCCAAAAACAAGGCTCAGAACCTAGGGGCGCATCAATGTCACTGCTCGAAACGCTGTTATCTGAGCAGGAATTTCTTCTTGCCGGCGCCCCAGCCAGGTGAAGAGCATTTTTTATCGTGTGAAGGCGACATTCGCATTAAAACCTATCCGTGTTATGCTGCCCGATCAATGCATCATATAATAATATCGGGAGGTAATAATGATGAAACGTTTCACAACGTGGCTGGCCGCAACCGGCATGGTACTCTTGGCATCTGGAGCACAGGCAGAATATAAGCGTGAGTTGCTTGTCACCGGTTCTGACTTTCACGGTGTCCACGGTATCACTGCCAATTCTGATGGGACACTTTTTGTCGGGTCAGTTGTTGGTGGGGCGATTTACCGGGTTGATCCGGCAAGTGGGTCGGTCACAACTGAAATCAAAACGCCAACAGGTATGGCAGATGATCTTGAGTTCGGGCCAGACGGCACACTTGCCTATACCTCTTTTCTTTCCGGAATAGTGCGAGCGCGACGTCCCGATGGCAAAATTGATGAATTGGCCTCAGGTCTGCCCGGCATTAACTCGATTGCGTGGAAACAAGATGGCCGCCTGTTTGCGACACAGGTTTTCCTGGGGGACGCGTTATACGAAATTGACCCTGCCGGAGCAAAGCCAGCCCGTAAAATCATTGAAGGTATGGGCGGATTGAACGGCTTTGATTTTGGGCCGGACGGTATGCTTTATGGTCCACTATGGTTCAAAGGCCAGGTCGTGAAGGTAAATGTTGATACCGGGGAATTGAACGTTGTTGCGGACGGATTTAAGATACCTGCTGCGGCCAATTTTGATTCAAACGGCAATCTCTATGTTGTGGATACAGCACGCGGCCAGGTCGTCCGCGTTGACATCAGCAATGGTGACAAGACCGTTATCGCCTCAGTGCCAAAGTCAATCGACAATCTCGCTTTTGATGCCAATGATACACTCTATATTACCAATATGGCGGACAATGGTGTCTATCGGATTGATACGTCAACAGGAGCTGCGACCATGTTGACAGAAGGTGAACTTGCCATGCCAGGCGGTCTTGATGTTTGGAATGAGGGGGGGAAAGACACAATTTATGTCGCGGACCTCTTCGCATATCGTGGCGTGAATGCGGATAATGGTAAGGTAACCGATTTCCTTCGGATGCATGCTGATACCCTTGAATATCCCTTTAATGTTCGTGTCAACAAGGACCATGCTGTCTTGTCCAGCTGGTTTACCGGGACGGTCCAAAAGGTTGATCGCAAGACCGGCAAGAATATCGCCATCTGGCACAATTTTGCGGCTCCACATGATGCGATTGAATTGCCTGATGGAACCGTTGTGGTTGCTGAACTCGGGGCGGGTCAACTCACCCTCGCACGGGGTGAAAAGCCTGAAGAGCGGACTGCAATTGCGAAGGGTCTCGCGGGTCCCCTGGGTCTTGCGATCGCTGGCAAAAATGCCGTCTATGTCACAGAGCTTTCAGGTGTATTAAGCCGTGTTGATTTGAACACCGGCAATAAAACAGTGATTGCCGAGGGTCTGGCTCTTCCGGAAGGTATAGATGTGGACGAAAAAGGCATCATCTATCTGGCAGAAGTCGCGCTAAAACAAGTCGTGAAAATTGACCCGGCGACCGGAGAAAAGACTGTCATTGCCAGCAATCTCCCTATTGGTTTGCCCGGTATCGAGGGGATCCCGCCATCAAACGTTCCGACCGGTATCGCCGTTGGAAAGGATGGCGTTGTCTATGTTACGTCTGATCTGGAAAATGCAATCTACAAGCTAACTCCTCAATAACGGGTCTGGCATAGGAGAGGCGGCTATCACCAATATTGGGATGGCGCTTTTAGAAAACGGTGGTTCCAGGGGCTGCCGTTTTTTACGCTTCTGTCTTTAAGCCCGGCAATCAAGCCGTATAAAATCACATTTGGGTTAAAGGCTGCATCTGGGCTGTACATTTAAGGAAAATGCTGGCAGCGTTGAGTGAGGGTGCGACCAACAAAAAGAAAACAACCTGGAAAATCCATGACCGTCACCATTGATCTTTATTATTCCTTTCGTAGTCCTTACAGCTATCTCGCAACCAAGGGGGCGACGCAGCTGGAGAAAGACTATGATGCGAAAATTCATTTCCGGCCAGTATTGCCGCTGGCGCTTCGGGATCCTTCTTTCTTTAATCCGAATAATCTGAAGCGTGTGAAATACATCATGCTGGACTGGCACCGGAGGGCAGAAATGTTGGGCATGAAACATGCCTGGCCAAAGCCGGACCCGATTGTCCAGGATCTGGAAACCTACACGATCGCTGAAGAACAACCTTATATTTACGATCTCAGCTATCTGGGGATTGCTGCTGAGAAAGAAGGTAAGGGGCTTGCCTTCGCTAAAGAGGTGTCAGCGCTGATTTTCAGCGGGACAAAATGGGATGAAGGTAACCATCTGGAGGAAGCAGTCAGGCGCGCGGGATTTGACCTGGAGATGTTGCGGGCTGATATCTCTTCCAGTCCGGATGAGTACCAGAAAATTCTTGAACAAAACCAGGCTGACCAGGCGAATTGTGGTCATGATGGTGTGCCGACATTTGTCTATAACGGCGATCCCTATTTTGGACAGGACCGGATTGAAACCCTTTGCTGGCAGCTTGGGAGGGATGGTTTGAAAAAATAACAGGTCCTAATCTGTCATTTTGGCAATAACGCGCAATTCAACAATCGCCCCCTGTCGTCTGAGACCGGCGACTTCCACGGCGGTCCATGCCGGGTAGGGGGCGGAAAGATGCTTCAATCTGACAGCGTCAAACTGCTCAAAATGATCCTGAAGCCCCACATGATAAGTCGTCATCTCAACAATGGCATTGAAACCGAGCCCGGCTTCCGCCAGAACCGCACGGATTTTATCAAAACAGGCTTGAAACTGAAGTTCAGGATCATCGGGCATGATATCGCCTGTACCGCCTGTTACCCCGTTTAGGAACAGGAAATCCCCGGCAAGGATGCCCGGCGACATATTCAGGCTTTCAGCTGCGTCTTTAAAGGCGGGCGGTATGATAGCGCGTTTGCTCATGATGAAAACTCACATAAAGGGAAGGAAGACCAATCTAGTCGGCCGTCCCTTCCTATTGCAAGATCTAGCGCAGGATCCACAAGCTTTCAGAGGCTGGAAACTCACCCTTGAAACCGCCGGGTATTTCCGTTCGGGTGATCGGTATAGCGGTATAAAGTCCTTCATATAAATCCCGGACAATCGGCGATTCAATAGAAAAAGGCGGACCTTTCATTAAGGACTGGTCATATTCAAAGCAGAGAAGAAACTGAGGTGCTTTGCCGGTGAT
Source organism: Sneathiellales bacterium (assembly GCA_022360775.1). Taxonomy (GTDB): domain Bacteria; phylum Pseudomonadota; class Alphaproteobacteria; order Sneathiellales; family Sneathiellaceae; genus Sneathiella. The sequence continues at coordinate 6,828 of JAKSCD010000258.1, forward strand.
TGCTGTCATATGTTCTGCATAGCGACGGCGCATTTCATCCGGGAGGGCCACAAGGGCTGCGCGATCGTAGATTGCGTCCACCTTCCCAAGAATATCTTTATCCAGATCGAAGATATCACCACCATATAGATCCACATTCCTGGCAGAGTAGCGAGTGAGGGGACCAACTTTCGAGACTTCCGGTATGACATCCATTCCTTTAAAGAAATCTTCAATGGCGATAGGACTGAGCTCAATTCCAACGACACGATATCCCTGTTCAAGCAGCCAGGCCATATCCAGTGTTTTACCGCAAAGGGGAACAAAGATCCGTGATCCTTCAGGGATTTCAAGGGCCGCAAAATGCTCAGCCAGAGTTTTATTGACCTGCATTTGATGAAAACCAAGCTCATTATTCTGCCATTTGTCCAGCCAAAACTGTGTTTCCATAGACTTCATCTCTCTTGTTTTGTAATCGAGGGATGTCTACCATAGAACTTCAAGCAAACTTGAGGTCAAGAGAAAAATGACACTGCTCGGTACTCTCGATATTGGCGAGGTTTCTGCCCGTTCCGGCTTGCCTGCCTCAACCCTTAGATTTTATGAAGAAAAAGGCCTGATCAGTTCGGTAGGGCGAAAAGGGCTCCGCCGGTTGTTTGACACAAATGTGATGGATCGGTTGTCGCTGATTACCATGGCCCGAAAGGCGGATTTTTCTCTAGAGGAAATCAGTGCTCTTATCGGGGATGAAGCCAAGCCGAGTATTGATCGCACCCGTCTTCTTGAAAAGGCGGAGGAAATACAGCGCACCATCATTGAGCTAACTGTCATGCAGCGCGGCCTTGAACATATGGCAAAATGCCCGGCTGAAAATCATCTCGATTGCCCGACTTTCCGCCGTATTATGCGTTGGACAGCAAGGAAGTGAATTCCGGTAATTTTTCAAAGGGGATCATTTTTTTCTCATTCTGATCACAAGATAGCATAGATAAAGGTATCTCATCTTCT
>JAKSCD010000234.1 GCA_022360775.1 Sneathiellales bacterium
CAACTAAAGAGTTGTTTCTAGCGATATTGGTCGAACAATCCTCTACAGGCAGGCAACTGGACGAAAAGAAAACAGGTAAAATTCCAGCTTGAACCCCTAAAGCTGTTCTCGTCCGAGGGAAATGCTGGGCGTTGGTGGAAAAGAAAGAGAATTCTGTTTGATCATCTTCAAAATGGAAGCTGGTTTTGTTATTGACGTCCTGCTCAAAGAGAAGAAGAGTGAAGGTTAAATCCGCTTGTCCGCCATTTAACATAAGGCCATTTTGAGCGTTGCCGTTCTCAAAATGGAAGCTCTTTACCTCGTCTCGATTGTTTATCCCGGGAATTTGCCCATCAACTCCGGATATAGTTCGCGTTTCCCCACCAATAATGGAAAGCGACATCGCGAAGGCATTTGCATTTGTCCCTCCAACAAAAATCAGCGCAAGATAGGCTGCAAACAGGTATTTGAACATATGAACTCTCTCCTTTGATTGGAATTGGAACGAGGCCCTGTTTAAGGTTACTGCGAGTTCCGCTCAAGGGGCGGGTAAGCCAGAATAAGGTGAGTTTTGCCAACCATCAGAAAAGGAAAGCTTGAGGACAATTACTCAAGCAGCTTTTCCGATTGTTGAAAAGAAAAGATCAACCAGTGGATTGCTGAGCTCGTTTCGGCGAAAGACAAATTCATCATAGGAAGAACTGATCTCTACTATTGGAATGCGTCTCAAGCCGTCCTTGCGGCTGGTTCCGTGGCTCCACATAAAACCGATACCGAGCCCGTTTGTTACAGCTTCATAGACCTCGGAACCTTTTTCAAGTACCAGCGTGGGGCGTGGCTTGTAGCCTGCTTTTTTAAAGGCCTGATCAATGACCTTCTGTGTCGCTGATCCTTTTTTCTGAAAGACGAGCTTTTCATCAGCGAGATCGGCCAGGCTCAGTTTTTCAGCAGATGCAAAACGGTGCCTTAAAGGAATAAGAGTGACCAGATTTTGAGTGAGGCAGATTTTTGAATGAAACCGTCCATCAGTAGGCAGGTTTGGTAGGATACCAATATCGGCTCTGTTTTCCAGGACAGCATCTATTACTGTTGAATACATCGCATATTCTGCCTGAACCTGGACTTTTGGAAATTTTTGCTGAAATGCACTGATCATATCCAGCCCCGGTGCCAGATTGCCAAAACTGATTCTCAAAACACCATTTTCGACGCGCATTCCCCGGTCGAAAAGCGCAAGTGCAGAATTTTCCAACCGGATCATCTCATCTGCGATTGGTGCGAGTTCCAGACAAAACTCTGTCGGGAGGAGCCTTCGACCTCTTTTTTCAAAAAGCTGAATATCGAAAGCCCGCTCAAGATCCTGAATAGCTTGGCTAACGGCTGGCTGGGTCATGCCGAGCTGCCGGGCTGCACCAGAATAACTGCCTTCCTCAAACACTGCGTTGAGCGCGCGGATGCGGGCGGCTGTAAATGACGATTTTGTTTCGTTCATAGTAGCCTTTATCTAACCTATAACTGTTACCTTTATATGTAACAAAAAGGACAAGAATAGCCTTTAAGCCTTCCGTTCGGAGGGCAAAGTAATGGCTGATATTAAATTATCCGATATTCAGAAATCCTATGGAGATATCCCGGTTTTAAAAGGGGTGGATCTTCAAATAGCTGATGGAGAATTTCTCACATTGGTCGGGCCGTCGGGCTGCGGAAAATCAACCCTTCTTCGCATAATAGCCGGGCTTGAAGCCCTTGATCAGGGAGAGGTTCTGATCGGTGGTCGGTCCATGAACGATGTACGGGCGAGCCAGCGGGATCTGGCAATGGTTTTTCAGTCCTATGCACTCTATCCGCACTTGTCTGTTCAGCAGAATATGGAAACGCCGCTTCGTCTAAGAGACATGAGTTTCTGGGAACGCTTTCCGGTACTGGGTCATTTGTTTCCATCGCGGCGATTGAAAACTGTTTCCATTCAGGAAATCGTCAATGAAACCGCAACGACATTGAAAATTGACCATTTGCTGGAACGCAAACCAGGACAGCTCTCCGGCGGGCAACGGCAAAGGGTGGCGCTTGGACGCGCGATGGTTCGTAAACCTGTTGCCTTTTTGATGGATGAACCGCTCTCCAATCTGGATGCGGCTTTGCGTGTTCATATGCGCGCTGAGCTTGCTGAATTACATAGAAGTCTCAAGACAACATTTATCTACGTCACCCATGATCAGGCTGAGGCGCTTACCATGTCGGATCGGATGGCCGTGATGATGGAAGGGAATGTTCTGCAATTCGGAACACCCGATGATATTTACAAGGATCCCAGAGACAAACGTGTTGCCGCTTTTGTCGGCAGCCCGAAAATGAATTTTCTGCCAGGCGAGATTGATGTCCAAGGTCGCGTTTCTGCGTACGGCATTCCAATTCATAAGAGTAATCACACGGAAAAAGGTCCCATTGAGATTGGAGTGAGGCCTGAGCATCTGGAAGTAGGGCCTGTCGGACGAAATGCCAATCAGTGGCCGTTCACGGTAACCCATAAGGAAAATCTGGGATCGGATTTCTTTTTACATGGCCATATCAACGGCTCTGACCAGAGAATTGTTGCCCGCGCAACACCGGAAAAAGCTCAACAGATCAGTATAGGCGCAGAAATCAAAGTGCAGGCAAATCCCGCGATGACAATGGCATTTGCCGCTGATAATCGTCGCATTGAACTGGTGGAAGGCTAAAAAATGGCTGTTTCCAGCAAAAATACAGGTTTCTGGTTCGTTGCACCCGCAGTTTCTCTGATGTTCCTGCTGCTTATTGCTCCGGTCCTTGTTGCGGCTTTTCTGTCTTTTACAGATTACTCCCTGGGAAATCAGGGTTTTAGCTGGGTAGGGCTTGAGAATTATATCAAGATGTTCTCCCGCTCTACTTACTCCAAGATGATCTCCGCAAGTGTCACCTATGTCCTGCTTGTTGTGCCGCTTTCCATTGGCTTGGGGCTCGGTGCAGCACTTCTGATCAATTCGGTGCGTCACTTTGGTGATTTTTATAAAACCATCTACTTCCTGCCTGTGATGGCGGCGCTTCTTGCCATGGCTATCGTTTGGGAATTCACCCTGCATCCCACTATCGGGCTGGTGAATGAAACCCTTGCGGATGGATGTGGTGCGTGGACCGAAACTGTCTTCAGTTTTGGCTGGATACCGGGAATTGATGGCGGCCAAAGCTGGTATAGCAAAGGGTGTCAGGACAGTTTCCCGCTATGGTTCGGCGATAAATCCTATTCCATGGGAACCGTTGCCTTCATTGGCATTTGGCAGGCCTTTGGTTTCAATATGGTGCTTTATCTTGCTGGACTCACCAGCGTTCCGAGGGAGCTTTATCAGGCGGCCGAGATGGATGGGGCTTATCGGGCCTGGGACAGGTTCCGGCTGGTCACCTGGCCTATGCTGGGACCTACCACAGTCTTTGTCGTGACAATCACAACCATCCGGTCTTTCCAGGTGTTCGATACTGTCGAAGCAATCACGCATGGGGGGCCTTCCAAAAGCACTTACGTGATGATGTATGCAATCTATGAAAAGGGAATTCAGCAGAACCTGATGGGAATTGGGTCCGCAATTACACTGGTATTTCTGGTGTTTGTGTTGCTCCTGACCCTTGTGCAGCGCTACTTCGTCGAAAGAAAGGTTCATTACGCATGATGGGACAAACCGCACCAATGCGTGAAGCCGCAAAACACGCCATTCTGATCCTGGGCGCGCTTATCGTCATTATCCCTTTTTATGTGATGGTCAGCTATTCCCTTAAGTCACCTAGGGAAATTGAGAGCAATACCGGAGGCTTTTTTGGGGCACAGGCACCAATGGTGGATGAATATTGTGTCAAAGTTGGTAATCCAAAGGAAGACTGTCTTGAGACACCGGTTATCTTCAACTATTCGCAAGCGATCAAGAAGGCGCCTTTATTTCGCTATTTGTTAAATGGTGTCATTGTAACTGCCTCTATTTTCCTTCTGCAGGTTCTGATTGCCCTCCCTTGTGCCTATGCGCTTTCCAAACTCAGATTTTGGGGACGGGAGTTCGTCTTTTCCCTGGTGATGTTCTGCCTGCTTATTCCGGTTCACGCGATTGCCCTTCCCATCTACATCATGCTGGCAAAGATTGGCCTGACCAATACATATGCCTCTCTGGTCATTCCCTGGACAATCTCGGTCTTCGGGATTTTCCTCATGCGCCAGTTTTTTATGACAGTACCAGATGATCTGATTGATGCTGCGCGCATGGATGGCATGTCGGAATTTTCCATTGTCTGGAAGGTGATGTTGCCAACAGCCATTCCGGCTTTGCTCGCCTTTGCGATCTTTTCGGTCGTGGCGCACTGGAACGATTACTTCTGGCCGCGGATCGTTATTACCGGTGATCGGGATCTCTATACACCGCCTTTGGGATTGCGGGAATTTCAGGGGGATGCAGACGGATCCATGTGGGGTCCGATGATGGCCACTGCGACCATTATTGTGACCCCTTTACTGGTTGTCTTCATGCTTGCGCAGCGTCGCTTTATCGAAGGTATCACCCTCACAGGAATGAAATGAATTCAAGGAGTTCCCCCGGTCGGGATACAGGGAGCAGCGCATCAGAACAAGCTGTCCCATTGCTAAACTAGAGGAGAAGAAAATGAAGTATTTAGTCTCAGCAGCAGTCGCGTCTGTTGCCCTGTTCGCCTCGTCGGTGAACGCAGTTGAAATTGAAGTTGGCTATCCCTACAGCCATTTGTTTGATGTCACTTTCGAAAAAATCATGAAGGATTTCAAGAAAGATCATCCGGATATTGATGTAAAATTCCGCGCAACATATGAACAATATGAAGACGGAACAAATACTGTTTTGCGCGAATCCGTCTCCAAGACCTTACCGGACGTGACCTTGCAGGGCTTGAACCGGCAGGCACTGCTGGTTGAAAAAGGAATTGCGAAGTCTTTGGAGCCGTTCATTGCCAAAGAGAAGAATTTTGCAAAAGACGGTTACCATTCAGCCATGCTGTCTCTTTCCACGTTTAAGAAAGAAGTTCATGGATTGCCGTTCGCAGTATCCCTTCCTGTCGGATATTACAATATGGATCTGATCCGCAAATCCGGTAGTGAAGAGCTTCCCAAGACATGGGACGAAGTGATC
>JAKSCD010000534.1 GCA_022360775.1 Sneathiellales bacterium
CGAAATGAAAACGGATGGCATGAGCTTCTCCCGGGACATGAACGGCATCCTCAGCTCTCATTTCCGCGACAAAAGACAGGGCGCTGCGTAGGCGTAAGGTTTCCAGAATTCGAGACAGGACATCGCCTGTAGGGAGTGTTTCATGCTGCATGTCCTGACGGTATCAGTTTTAAATGCGTGCGTCTTCCCGCTCGGACGATTGAGCATAAATTATGGACGCTCAAGGCGAGCCGGTTAGCACCGATGTCGATATAAATTCTCATGAAAACAAAACTGAATGTGAAAGAGAAACATAATGATACGTCCTAAAATAATTATGCTGCCCGGATTGGGAGGTTCCAGCCCGGATCATTGGCAAAGTCTCTGGCATAAAAAAGAAGATAACTCTGAAATGATCGACGTCAGCGACTGGAATGCCCCAAACCTGAATGAGTGGCTTGACGCGATTGATAACGTCGTCACCCGAACTGAGGAGCCATTTGTATTTGTTGCACATAGTCTTGGCTGTGCGCTTGCAGCGAAATGGGTGACGTCTTCCTCGAAAAACCTCTCTCGCCTGAAGGGAATTCTTATGGTTGCTCCCGCAGATATAGATGATGAAGCTCTTGCACCGGAGAAGGTCAGGCATTTCAGCCCGATGCCTATGAAAAATCTGGGATGCAAGGTCATTACGGTCGCGAGCTCAACCGATCCATATGTTTCTCCGGCGCGTGCTTCAGAATTCACATCAGCCTGGAACGGGTCGATCGTCAACATAGGAGATAAAGGGCACATTAACAGCAGCTCAGGATTAGGCCAATGGGACGATGGCCGAACAATTCTTGACGAACTACTGCGATAATATCTTAAGGAAAGAGCATGACTTTACTCCCGCAAATTCAGGGGTCCGTTCTTGATCGTATCGGCAACACCCCGATGATCGAACTACGCAAAATTGCACCAGCCGGATGCGCCAGAATTTTACTCAAAATTGAATCAGAGAACCCCACAGGCTCGATGAAAGATCGTATGGCCCTGGAAATGATTGAGGCGGCAGAAGCTGATGGCCGCCTTGAACCCGGAGGACATGTGATTGAATATACCGGCGGAAGCACAGGTGTATCCCTGGCAATGATATGCGCGATCAAGGGATATACCGCCAGTATTATTACATCCGATGCTTTCAGTCCGGAAAAACGCAACCATATGGCGGCACTTGGCGCAGATTTGACAATCATTGAAAGCGATGGCGGGAGGATGGACGAGGCGCTGACCCGAAATATGATTGAAGCAGCACGTGTTATTGCAGAACGAACAGGCGGATTTTGCACAGATCAACTCGCCAATCCAGACCAGATCAAGGCTTATCACAAGATGGGGGAGGAAATCTGGAAACAGACCAATGGAGAAATAGATGCTTTTACGGCCATGACAGGTACCGCAGCCTGCGTGCGTGGAAATTCGGAAAGATTACATAAACACAATCCGGAAATTCATTGCGTCGCGATAGAACCTGCTGAAAGCCCGGTTTTTTCAGAAGGGCGCACTGGCTGGCATAAAATTGAGGGGGTCGGCGCCGGTTTTGTTGTGCCGTTATGGGATCCAGCAGCCATTGATCAAATTTCTACTGTCTCAACAGACGAGGCGATGAATATGTGCAGAGAGCTCGCAGCCAGGGAAGGTATTTTTGCAGGGACATCTACAGGCGGAAATGTCGTTGATGCCATCCGGATCGGAATGGAACTCGGGTCCGGCAAAACAGTGGTGACGATCATGTGTGATAGCGGCGTCAAATATCTTTCAACAGATGTCTATAAGGAAAGTTCCAAAAGCGCGAGGATCTGGGATGGCCCGGTTTGGAATGGTAAGGGTGGTGAATGGAAGTAAGCCGGTTCTATTTCCTGTGCTGCGGCAATTAAGCAAAACACTTTGTCTCCTATACAGGAGAGGAATTGAATTCTGTGAAAGTTGAAATACGAGAGTATTTAATTAAAAAATAGATCCTTATAGTATTCGGATCTAATTGAATAAATATATAAAAATTAAATCTGACATTTTTGTTCTTAGGAGAAAAAAATGTCAGATAAAAAGAAAGAAGCTTCAAGTAATTTAGATAGTAAAAGCGAAGTAGATTTTACCAAGGCCCCCTATGATGATAAAAAATATATTGTTAAAGAAGATGGAGAGGATTGGGTAAAAAGCGGTAAGAAACTTGCTGATGAGGGAGATGCGCTTTATCCCAAACAGTATTATGCAAATCCTTATTATGCCGAAGATGGTGTCTTTAATCCTAAAGATCTCGCTCTTTTCTTCCCTAAAAAATGGTGGGGCGAGTATCCTGTAAATGAAGTGAAGAATTTACATGGTTATCGTGAAAAACTTGTAAATGTCGCTATCAAGTTTCTTACAAATCCAGATATAGAACATATGCTTTCAGGGAAAAGCCCGATCCATCCTTTCCTTGAGGTTGGTGGGGCTCTACGGGTTCAGGTGCCGCTTCCAGATACTGTAGAGGAATTTTACATTCTGACTTCTGCAGTACTGGATAAGGAAAACGAGAATAATTTTGATCAATGGCAATTTCCAGAACAGGGCTTCTCTGTTGAAAAGGACAACCTTCCGGAAACCGCTTTTCCTTTTCTTCTCAGTCAGCAAGAGAAAAACCAGGAAGCTGCTAGAGACGCGAAACTTACAAACCTGAATAACGGTGAAAAACGAGAAATCTCAAGACATTTACTTCTATGGGATGATATGGCAGGGGCGAAAGGTATAAACAAAACAAATTGTTGCCCAAATTTACTGAAATTGCTGTGCAGTATCATCTATCAAAAATGTGACATGCTTGCTTATGGTGGATCCCGGGGGCGATATGGTCCTGCTGTCGTGCGACGCTTAATAGACGGATTTGCTTATCGTCCCAAACTGGCCGAAGGAGAAGCTCCAAAAAGGGTGCTCACAGCTTTCGCTTTTGATCAAACAGGAATGCCTTACGGCTTCTATAGTGGGGTGGTGTTAATACCAAAAAGTAAGCTAGAACTTCCGCCAAAATTAGGGCCAGTTGAAGTCAGAATTCCAGCGCTTTTATTGAATTACACCTTCGTTGCAGATGATCAGTCGAGAAGTGCAGGAAAAACGACAGGCTTACTTGTCGATTTTATGCTGGCTTATACGGCAAATTATGTGACGGGTCTTCCACCTCTCTATCACATGCTAACAATCCATACAGATAAATGCATGGCCGCCAAAAGTGCAGAAAAACTAATGGATAACAAGACAAGTGATAAATCTGCCCGATCTTTATACAATTCTGTAGCTACAGATGTTTGGAAAACAATCAACAATAATAACAGGTATCATTTCGATTATCCGGAATGTTTAAAATTCACCAGCCTTATGCAAGTTGACCAGTCGACTGTTCCCTATATGGATGAAGGAGAAGAAGTGCCCATGCCGGAAGACCGGTTTTATAAAGCAATTTATCCAGGATATGTGAAACTCATTGAAGATAACTGCGGTGATGAGAATAATAAGTATGAGATATCTGAGGAACTGAAACATGGTTGTTTGAATGCTGATGATTCAGACTTGGCGGCTATTGCGAAAAAATATGGGATTGAGGTTCACGAGATTCTGAAGGCATTAAAAGCTGATGCAAGTCTCGTCTACAGAGATCATTTGTCAAACAATCTCAGTAATCCAGTTCTTGAGGGAACAGAACTCAGAATTCATAATCTGTTCAGGGTCAATAAGGCAGATGCGTTTGATGATCTAAAACTCGCTATATCGCCCAACACCGGATGGCAGAATACTGAGCGGAAGAATGAGTTTCTCAAAGCATTGTTTAAAGTTCTGAGAAATGCGGCGAAGAAGGGGAACACAGCCAATGAATATCACTATGAAAGAAACGAGGTTAATAAGAACGATCAAAATGTGAAGATTCCCAGATTAACTGATTTTGGTTTTATACTGGTTGGCGATGTCAAGTTGGGTTTGAACGTTTCTGTTCAATCAAAGCAGCAGGAACTCAAGGAATTTATTACAGATGACGTTTCAAATGTAATAACGCGAGATATACTGTCGGATGGGGATGGTGACTATCTGAGTATCAACGGTAAGCCTGAAACACTTCCACCGGCGATTGGTGATCGAAATTATTCTGATGCAATATTGCAAACCATCAAAGTTGTCCAGAACTGAACCTGTGAAAAGTGGATTATCGAGATAAGATATCACCTCAAAACCGGCCGGCGAAGCAGTTTCGCCGGCTTTTTGTTGCCAGGAAAATCAATAGGCGAATAGCTAGGCATTTTGGCAAAGACCAAGTTTTTGGTGGCGGGTATGTATATCTTTCACAGTATTAACTATTTTAGCGGCACTCAGATCCCCTGATATGACGTCGACGATATGCTCCCCAATAAACAGTCTCGTGCTGGCTTGATCGTCAGCTTTCATTTTTTTCAAAGCATCCCTATAACTCAGATTTCCTGAGTTCCCGTTATCAGAATAATAAAGGTTGCAATCCTGAAACAGGAAACCTTCTTCAGCGGTTCCGAGGAGAGTTAGGTCAATCAGTGCTCGCACTTTTTCGGTTTCAGCACCCGTTACTTTTGCGAGATTGTTAAGTTTTCTCGGATCAATTTTTTTATCCAGATAAACACTACCCTCGTAGAATTCACCGTCAGATAGAATTTCCTTTGAAACTGAAATAGTAATTGCATTGCTAAAGATGTTTTCAGAGAGTGATTTTACTTTTGCATCCGCTTTATTTAATCGCGTTTCAAAGGACCTCAATTGGCTTAAGAGATTTGCTTTTACCGCATTGTTGTCTGCTTGTAGTGTAAGGAGTTCTTTCTCTTTCTTAGCAATTTCTTTCCACAATTCTTTTATCTGGTTTTCTGAGCTTTGGGTTCCAATTTTCTCATTTAGGTCCTTGTTTTCTAGAATAGTTTTTTTAAGTTCTTCCTTGGTGCTGATTGAAGCTTTTTTCAAAGTTTCCAGCTTTAGTTTTAATTCATTGACCCTGGCTTCGAGATTGGATTCTTTTTTTTGCTTCAAATCAAGATCGCTCTCAATTTGAGCGATTTTCTCTTTTTGTATTGAAATGGTTCTTTTCTGAGCACTTAGATATCCCTCTGGCAAAAGCGCTAAAGTTCCTGCGAGAACAAGTCCTGCGATAAGGGTTTGACCCGCCTTGATGGTCCAAAAAGAGTCAACCTGATACTTTAATAGCTTGATCTCATATTCTTCTTTACTGTTTTTCAGGTCCCCTTTTCCTTGGGGCACATGAGTATCCAAAGCTTCTGACATTTTTTCCTCCATTATCCGGTTCGCCAGGAGAGAGATAAAATCAACTGAAACGCGACTAGAGGAATGCTCTCTCCTTCTTAAAAGAAGCGATAAGTATTTGTTTTAGGTAAAGGTTTCACGAGTGAGATAGACGAATAGTGCTGTGGCAACAGTGCTCGCGGCACCGAAAACCTCTGCCGGGATAGTGATGCCGTTCTGGCTCAGGATATAGGTGAGTATAGTCACTATTGCGCCAGCAATTGAACCAACTGCAATTTTGCGTGTTCCTGGCTTAGGATCGTTAGTGCTTGTTGTGTTATCTGTCATTTTTCTTTCCCTGTATTTAGTGCTGATCGGAGAGATCGGGATAAAGCCCCTTCAGAGGCTAGTGATTTATGCCGTTGATTGATCAGGATGAATATTATTGAAGGTTGTTAATGTTTCCGTCGTAAGTTCAATAACTTCACTCAGGATCGCGTTGTTTGCATTCAAAGCTTCGACTTTGGCAACAAGTTCCTTAAGGCGATCCAGTTGTTCTGGTGTTGGCGCTTCTATGCTGTGGGTATTGGCTTCAAATGCGAATTTCTTCGCTTTATGGAGTGCTTTCTTTGCTTTCAGGTCCAGGATTTTTACGTCATTTGCGGCAATTTCACCTGAATCAATTGGTTTCAAGTTCCTTTTGCGAAGCTTTGCTATCGAGTCAATGATCGATGCCTTTCGAAGAAAATGAGACAAATAATAATCATGAAGCTGATTATCATTTAGAGTATTTTTTTTGGGCATAAATTGTCCTTTCTATTTTCAAGAGATTTTAAAAATATTTTAAAAATTAATGGCTTATATGTTTTTCTTATTCTTCTTTATTCCCTCTAATGCCGATTTTTCAGCGTCACTTGCCTTGGTTTTTGTGGCCTCGATGTGATCTGCTACACTCTCGAAAAACCTTTGAAGAAATTCGATTTGCTCTTGGGGGCTAGCTTCCTTTGACAGGGAGCCAAGCTTTTGCGTAATGATTTTTAAGTTGTTCTTTGGAAGAGAGAGCGCTGATTGAGAAGCGAGTATTTCGGCTGTGAGTTTTTGCCTCTGTTCAAGCTTGGCTTTTTGTCTCAGGTGAATACTGTTTGTGAGTTTTTCCAGTTCTTTGATCAGAGTGGCAGGATTTGGTTTCTTTCCCAAACTGCCAAGAGTAACGGAAGCTTGCAGCGCCTCTGAAAAGGTTTGATAGCGAGATTGCTGGTTGTCTACTTCTTCACTCAGTTCGGAAATGGCGTCTGCCCGTTTCAGCGCAATCGAGTGAGCATTTTTGGAAAACTGAACAATTCTAGTATTGGTAAGAGAAGAATATGTTGCTGTAGTTTTCGATAGTTCTCTCACTTCTGGTGGGGTTACACAGCCAGCAATGGACAACGCAAGTAAAGATATAATGGAGGGTTTAATAAAAGGGATGTGCATCAGTTCACTCCTTTACCGATGAAGAACAGGCCTGCTGCCTGTAACAAATTGAAAATATCTTCCGGTTTCACACCTGAGCTGTGATAGTCCGCGAGCACTGCAATTGGCTGTTTGATAGCTGTTTCCCACAATTTTAAGGCAGTCTCGGAGCTGTCCAATGCTCTCGCATGCTCAAGGTCAATGAGCCGGTAATCGATTTCATGCATGGTCTGGCGGGGGCCTGTATAGGTGCTAAGATAGATAGCGAGCGCCGCCAGTATTTCCCGGCGTGATTTCAGTTTTTTCGGTTCTGATATCGGTGCATACAAATCTGCAAGCGTTACCGGGATGTTTTCGTGTTCTTTTATAGCTACTGCAATTTTGCTTTTTGCTTCAGTTAGCAACAAAATCTCGGAAAACGCCATATTTTGCTTTTGCTCTAGTAAACGCAGTCTGGATTTAGTTCTGGAAATGGATTGCTCAGCATTTTTTTTCAACGCCAGCAACCGCTCTTTTTCAAGCAGTAAAGCATGCACTGACGGTGCGTTTTCCAGCGCGGCAATATTTTCAGATCTGTTTTTAAAAACAGGCAGAAGCGAAACAAAGGTAGCAGCTTTTTTGATTTCATCGCTGGCTGTTTCAAGCGATTTATCTTCAAGTTTTCCATGGGAGGCAGCTTGAAGAAGAATATCAATATTCTTAAGTTGCTCCGAAATTGAGGCATTTTTTAAAAATGCATTTGTAGAGACAGCCGCTTTACTGGAAAGTTTAGATACATCTTTTAGATTGGAAAGTTTGGTTTTCTTTGCAGTACCGCTGGATTTGTCTTTATTGGGGTTGGCAAATTTGCTTTTTAACTCTGATGCCTCCTTTTCCAGCCGATCCAATAGCTCCTGGTCATTTTTCCAGATGTCGCTGTTTGTTTTTATTATTCCCGGACCTGACGTTACTTTTTCAAATGATTTACGAACTGCTGTACAGCGTTTTGCAAATTCACCAAGACTGTCTCTAGTTCTTTGTTCACTTACATTTTTTCCAGCAATTTTGGACAGGGTGGCAAAGTTTTTGACAAAGTCTTCCGTAACTTTAAAAGGTTCTGATTTATCTAAAGAGCATTCAGGTGGAGACACATTGAATGAGCTTATTATTGTTTCACCAAGATTGTGTAGCTTCTCTTTTTCTCTTTCAAGATCTATCAGTGCTTCTGCCAAATCCGTGACATTAGAAAGTTCCTGGATCCGTACCGTTATTTTTTCATTAAGTTTTGTACTTAGCGGGATATAATTTTGACTATTACCTGGATCACCGGTTTCAAACAGTTCTCTCAAGACAGTATTGCGTTTGGTCGTCGCAAAATCGGCAACCACCTTAAGTTCATGGTTCAGTAGATTGGCCTGATTAACACGTTCCTGATTGATCACCTCGACAAGTTTGAGGTTGTCGCTTGCTTCTTTTACAACCGTCGCCACTTCATGATTTTCAGCGTTATAGAAATGAGCGCCGGAGCAGCCTGTTGTCATAAGGGCTGCAGCTGTCAAGCCGAAGACGCTTTTGGGAAGAATGCTATAGGACAGTCTTCTCTTTGGTGTGTTTGTTGATTGCATTATACGCTCCTGTTCTTGCTTTTTAGTGTCTCCCAACATGAAGGAGTTGTTTAAAGCTTGAATTGAAGGTTGTTTATCCAGCGTGACTGGATCGTGATTCCGTTGTCAGGGAGTGAAGGATGTCGCATCTACCGGCAAACCGGATAGTCGGATAATGGAGGCAAATGTCCAGTCACCAGGGTCCTGATTGTCACCGGCTTCCAGCAATACGTCCTGATCAGGATGCCAGTTTGGCTGGACATTGATCCAGGAGCGTGGATCTCCTTTTAGCAGTCCGGCAAATGTCGCACACAATATTGTAGAACCCACATTTCCTAGCTGTTGATCTGTCTCCTCAAGTGGCAGCGTCGCCGCTTCCTTCAAGATGTAATACCAGAGGGAATGAGGTTCTTGAGGGGCGAGCTCGATGGGCTGGAAACCGAATTTATGAGCAACATCCGGACCGGATGGAAGTTTCATTTTAACGCCGCGTAAAAGATTTCGGGCTGCGAGAACGTTTCTGACTGAAGTAGGATCATCAGGGTCCTCTCTTAAACGTGCGAGTGCGTTAGAAAGCCTGGTATCGATTTTTCTGGCTCTTTGCGGAAAGGGGCCGGAGGAACTCTTCATGTCCAGGAACCAGTCCCATTGAATAACCCGGTTTGCAGCAAGAGGTCTGAAACCGCTAAGATCATTTTTGACGTCAGTTTCCAGATCGAACAGGGGAAAGAATTTTCCAAAACCGGCGCCGTTTTGTACGGAGTTATTTGTCTGATAGCTGTTCCTGGCCATAGAATGGCCAAATCGATAGGCTGCTGCAGAAAATTCTACTGGCATAAAAGGGTGCTGCTTCCAGTTATAGATATCTCCCAGGCCTAATTCCCAGATATCCCTGTTGCCGCATGTTTTACTTTTTTTCAGCGCACATTGATGTATCCCGGAATCTGTTATCCGTTTCAGGAAATCATTCCAGACGATCCATTGATAAAGCCACATTAGTGTTTGGCGGGCGTGTGAGAAGGCTTCAGCACCCAAACGCGCCAAACCAGTATCAACTGATCGTTCAACCAGTTCATTATGGGCTTTGATAAAAGCAAGTTGAATCTGAGCGACAACTGCATTTTCATCATTTCGTTTATCGCCGATAATTGCGAGACCTGCCTGATTGCGCGGTAAATCGGCAAAGGAAGTGTTGTTGATTTCTCCTAACAGCATGCGGCCTGTAAATTTACCGTTGCTGTCTTGCTCATATAGATACGGCTGCACATCAGGGCCACTTCCATAAATACAGTCCAGATCAAGGCGGGGAGTGCGGAAATTATGAAGCTTGTTCGGGTCCGCATCCGCTTCAGATAAAGGGGTGATATCCAGAGTGATGTCATGATCAATAAATTGGCCCAGATACGTGTAGCCAGCAGGAATGCGGGAATTGAATTCTGCGTCCAGACGCTCGCGCAATGCGTCGTTGGAGGCAATTTCTGAAGGAGAAATTCCCGGTGCCTCGACCATTTCATTATTGGCGAAGTTCAGAAAATGTTCCTCAAGTTTATGTTCAGGAACATCTTTCGGGGTCCAGGGAGGCAAGTTTCGGCAAAGCCGTCCAAAATTTCCTGAATAGGACTGTGATTGCAGTGCGATTACACCTAAAAGCAATTTTCCATGACTCATAATTATCCCTCGCTTAAGTTTTTGGTTAGGCGAGAGTTAAGCTATCGAGTGTGGCGTGATCCTATCGTGACAGGGAGATGAGCTGATATAGGAGGAATTTCGGTTCGCTCTGACTTTATTGACTTCATAAAAGAAAAACCGGGAGTTTTATGTTCCCGGTTCCTCATTTGATGACGTTCATTTTCCAGTTCTATTCATTTGGCGTTCTGTTTAGAGCATTTTTCCAGAAACCCAAGATGACATTCGAAAACCTCCTTCCGATGAGGGAGAAAATTCATTTTTAGGGCAGGGGACAGGCGATAAGCAGTATCGTTATCCGCATATAACTCGGAGATATGGACAAATTCAGTGTCGTGTGGCCATCTTTTTTTCTTAATACCATCGGCCTCCAGTTCATAAACAGTCCCGGCGGCATATCTATGGCATCCTGCACAACTGAGTGCATTTATTCTTGAAACGATAAGTTCAGTTGCAAGTTTGGGTTTAAGGTTGTTTTTTTCGATTTGCCCTTCAATAGCGGATCGTAAACTATCATTCAGGGAACTATTTTGATTAAACAGGTAAAGTAGATCTCCAAGATCCGGCTTGCTGGAGTGATTTTCTTTCGCGAGTAAATCTTCGGGGATTTCAAAACTGAAATTGTTTAACCCGGATTTCGACAAGTTTTCCATATCATTGGCAACGGCTTTAGCAAAATTCTGCACATCTTTCTTTATTCTCGCCCTTTGCGAACCTGTTGTATTTGCAGAAAATTTAAAAATCTCCGGCCGAGGAACGCCTTTTACGGTGCGCTGTTTTAGTGCCAATCTTCCTTGTTCCTTTTCGAACGAAAACTCTTTAAGCACCCAGGCTCCAGTTGGTTTTTTCCAGTTTATCCTTATCTGCCCACGACCTGACTTTCCTTGCTTGTTTGCGTTTTTAATACTGACCGGGGTTAGCGTCCTGGTTGCTGAAATAGGGATTCCGTTGAGGAAGAAACTGTTGATTTTCATAGCAAGTTGCTTGCTGATACCAGGATCCAGAGATTGCGAGCCGTAATGTCTGGATAGATCGGCCCAAAACTTTGTGATGGGAGTGCATCCACGTGTTTCTTGCTTGGGGGAGGGATTTGGTAATTCAAATTCGAAATTAATGAGGAGCCGTTCTTCTCTACCAGGCGGGTTGGATTGATCGGGGAAGAATGCGAATACAATTCTGTATTCTCCGCAAGTTTTGTATGTTTTATCATCCGCAAGATCAAACCTGTTAACCACTGCTATTGCCTTGTAGTTTTCAAGAGAGCGGACTGTTGGATGTACGTTTTCACACGGTTGGTCGCCCTCATTGCATGTGAAGGCTTTCAGAAAACGCTCAAACAGAATTTTGTTTGCTTCTCTTTCGCTACTTTTCAGCGAATGATCGTTACTTTCACTCGCGAGCTTATTCATGACGGAAGAAAGAGTTATATGTTTCAACACGCTTTTTTGATTAATAAGCAGCGATAGGTTCGTTTTTACGTATGTTTCTTTTGGTTGATTAAGAGCCTTCAACTCCAGAAACTTTTGCGGAAAATACTGATGTGAAAAACCCAACCCTCTCCGTTCCGGATGAAGTCCCTGAGCATAGGCAAGACTGTTTGAAAGCAGAATGAGTGCTATTCCTCCAATAATGGTCTGCTTTTGGGTAATCACAGATGATTTCATTTTTTGTAAATATGTTTTTCCCATGGGGACCTCCTTTTCTTAGTCATCTGATATTAGAAATTTACCCGTGACTTCATCGTGATTGGGCGCGTTACATTCACGCAAGAGTCACGCCTTGAATTTTAGAAAAATGCTGAAGAGTGTCAGATAAGGCCAGAGCTGGATGGTTCGGAGCGAAATCTGGAAATCTTCATAGTTTTGTTAAAAATCTTTCATAAACAAATACTTATAAAAAAGGGGAGTCGATATGACTATACCAGCACGATTGAAGCGGCCATTGCCAAAGCCTGAAATCAGTGATCTTCAGAGATTTGGTGAACTTGTTGAGGATTGGGCCAGTGGAAATAAACCGCGTCCCAACTCAATTCCCGAGTTAAAAGCGCAAGCTGAAGAAAGAGGAATTAATATTGTCATTCCTGATCACATGACGGAGTTTGTTAGAGTGGATGCAGACAGTAATACTGTTATGCTTTTTATTCCCAGCTTGGATGCTATTAACAAGTGTCGGGATCATTTGCAGGAAATTCCTCCGGAATTTGAGATCTATCCGGTAGACGATTATTTTACCGATGCATTTAAATGCGGAGAAGATGATGCAAGGATTCTCGACTACAAAAATATGTCTCCTGCAGAGCGGGAAGAATTCATGATGAAGAGAATTGGGGATTACTGCATGACTGTCTGTATGTAAGACGCAGTCTATGGAGTAACGGGAATGCCTGCATGCTGGAGACCCTCCTGCAGGCATTTTTTGTTATTGATGTCATAAAGGGGAATGCAGTCCCAAAGCCAGTGCGCCATGGTTTCCTTTGTCGGTGCCCGCGGATCGTGCCAGTTGTTTCTGACAGCGTCAAAAAACTCTTCTGCTTTTTGTTTCGCTCTATCCGGACTGTCCAGATAAATATAGGCAGCAGCTTCCCAGGCAGTCAGGTAACAGATGGTGTTCTGCGCCTGAGAGGCAGATGCAATGCAGCCTTCAAAGTCTTTTGCAAGGAATTTGATGGTCGCCTGATATGCCCAGTTTGAGCGCGTTGGGCTCGGGTTTAGGTCCAGTGACTGTTTCGCCAGCCTGCAGGCATCCTTCACTTCCCCGGCAACAGAAAGGCCGCAAGCAGAGGAAATTAGTGTCCAGGGGTCATTCCCATTTAAATCATGCGCTAACCAAAAATGGTTTATTGCCTGATCCCGATGACCGTTCATGACAAGCGACCAGGCGAGGCAAAGCTGGGTTCTTGAATCCAGTGGGTCTTTCTGAATGGCAGTTTTGGCAATTTCCAAGGTGTTTAACTCTCGGTTTTGTGAGCGGAAAATGCCCGGAAATGCAATATGACGAGTATTTTCAAGTTGAACAAAGCTGCTATAGGCTGGAACAAAGCTCGGCCGTTCCTTCATGATGGAAGTGAAAATTTCCGCCGCCTTATTTCTTTCACTCGCGCGCCACACGAAGCTTAATGCCTGACCTTTTAGCCATTTGTCATAAGTTTTGACGGGAAGGTCCTCTGCACCGACTTTTAACCTCAGTTGCTGCTGGGTTAAATGAATATTGAGTGCAATGGAAATCTGCCGGGCGATCTGCTGTTGGGATTTGGTCCAGTTTGTCAATTCTATTGAAAAGACGGAACTCCAGATATAGCGGGTACTGATAGTCTCGATCAATGTGAGAACAAGTCTGGCATCTCCGCTATCGATAAAACAGGCGCCCTTGAGTTGATACTCCAAATGTTCATGAGATCTTGGTTTTTGAAGTGAGGATATGGAAGGATTGAGGGGAGAAGGCAAGTCTTCCAATATAATCCACTGACGAAACTTTACCAACGACGCGATGAGTTCATATCGAAGCCCTGTGACCTGCAGTTCTGTTGTTGTTTCAAGGCCATGTAACTCGAACTGCATGACAGAGATCACAGGAAGTGAAACTTGCGGATCCTCCTCCAGAGAACTGTCAATGAACGGATCTGAATTCGCGTTATGAAGCGTATTAACCGTGTATTCTCCCAACTTGATTGCGCTGATCAGTTGTTGGGTTTCTTCACTCGGTTCCATGTCATATTCGTCGCTGAGAATATCCCAGAGCTGCTTGTAGTAATCCAGCGCACTCGTGACATTTCCATTGTCAGCATGAAATCTGATTAATGCCCTGTAGGCTTCTTCATTGGTGTTATCAATGTTAAGCAATGCCCGCGCAGCTTTCTCTTTTTCTTGAGATGGACTGCGCAACAAATCTGAGAGTTGTTCAAGTATTTTGTTAGCGAGGGTTTGGCGAGTAACTTGTAACCAGGATGTAAAAAAGCTATCCAGATCTTCAAATCCGTATAGAACTTTTTCCAGAGGCTGTTTGGTTTCCAGTAAAGTCTCCGGAACATAGCCTTGTTTTAGCGTTCCGAGCGTTTCATCAATATCTGTACTGAATTCAGATGAATTCAGAGAAATCTCATATCGGCCAAACTCCATGGGCTCTATTTCATGAGCTGTAAAAACAGTTCTTAGTCGACGGATCGTCTGGCGCAAGGAAGCGCGTGCCTGCTCTTCACTTCTTTCACTCCACAACAGGCCGGCAAGTCGCTCTCTGGTCTGGTAGCTCTCGTTGTTAAGTGACAGATAAGCAATAATTGCTTTTGCCTTGCGATTAGGAATATCTATTGGATTTCCTGAAAAATTCTCAGCATGAAATCCTCCGAATAATCGGATCTTAATTATTTGGTTTTGGCCACCCTTCTTGCCAGTTTTGTGCATAATAATACCCTTATTTAGAGAGAATAAATGCACGGGTATTTATTTACAACTTAAAGTTAATTTTTACATTTTGGGTTTTGCCGCGCTGAGCGGTTTCGAATTATTTCCCCAGCAAATAAACCACTAGAGTGGCCAAGGGGCGAATTTGGTCGAGCTGCGGGAGGCCTGATTTTTTTCCATCATGCGTTTCAGTCTTTGGGAAAAGTAGATGGTGTTTGGAGGTTGCAAGCCTGGAATAATTGTGCGGAAAACCGGTATGTCAATGTAAGAGCGGGTCAGATTAACAGAATAGATATTGAATCCGTGTTGGAGAATTCTCTCCTGAACATCAATCAGGTTTTTCTCGCAATGCAGAGCTGCATTGTTCTTAAATCTTTTGAGAGGTGTAAATTGACGATAGTCATGAATATTCAGAAGTTGATACCTTTTTAAATGTTCCCGGTTCAGAGCGGATAACTTGTCGGGACCAGATTTGCTTAACCGTCTGGCTGAGATGAATTGAGCCAACTCCATTTGACGCATTTCCAGATATGCTTTTACGACAGCGAGGGACAATGTTGTTTCGCAGGCAATTCCGCAAATGATGTGATTTCCGTCCGGATCTGATGACATGGCAACAATTACGGGCAAGCCAAACTCTGTTGTTATATCCAGATATCGGACAATGCGACGTTCTTCTTGAACCCCTGAAGGAAGTAAATTCCGTGTGTAGAGTTCCTGAAGGAAATCGGGATCTATTTCGTTTGCGGGTTCGGAACCGTGCCACCACAGACGACGCCGCCCCGGAGGTCCGCGCTCGGAACCGCGCCGGGCGC